>NZ_CP045118.1:1502676-1803211 GCF_009189165.1 Pseudomonas sp. SCB32 | reverse complement strand
CCTCGGGGAATCCGCCGTCGGCCTTGCGCTCCCAGATCTGCTCGCCGTCGCAGCTGATATGGAAGACGCCGCCGGTGCCGGGCACCAGACTGACCTTGCCCAGGTCATCGCCGAAGGTGCTCAGCAGCTCCTGGGCCAGCCAGGCGGCGCGCAGCAGCCACTGGCACTGGGTGCAATAGGTGATGACGATTTCGGCTTTGGCTTCGGACATGAGTCAGACTCTGCTGTAGGACGCGCACCTATAATACCGGCCGACAAGCCTACCCGGATGCTTCTGTTATGCGCCGCCTGTTGTGTGCCCTGCTTCTGCTCCTGCCCCTCGGTGCCCTGGCGGCCAGCACGCCACCGAAGATCGGACTGGTACTCTCCGGCGGAGCGGCTCGGGGTCTGGCACACATCGGCGTGCTCAAGGCGCTGGACGAACAGGGCATCCACGTCGACGCCATCGCCGGCACCAGCATGGGCGCGGTGATCGGCGGCCTCTACGCGGCGGGCTACACGCCCAAGGAACTGGAAAAGCTGGCCTTGAGCCTGGACTGGCAGCAGGCGCTGTCCGACTCCCCGCCCCGGGTCGACATGCCCTTCCGGCGCAAGCAGGACGACCGCGACTTCCTGGTGAAACAGAAACTCAGCTTCCGTGACGACGGCACCCTCGGCCTGCCGCTGGGCGCGATCCAGGGCCAGAACCTGTCGATGCTGCTGGAGAGCCTGCTGGTGCACACCAGCGACACCCGCGACTTCGACAAGCTGGCCATCCCCTTCCGCGCGGTGGCCACCGACATCGCCACCGGCGAGAAAGTCGTGTTCAGCAAGGGCCACCTGCCCCAGGCGATCCGCGCAAGCATGTCCATCCCGGCGGTGTTCGCCCCGGTGGAGGTGGACGGCAAGCTGCTGGTGGACGGCGGCATGGTGGACAACATCCCGGTGGACGTGGCGCGGCAGATGGGCGTCGACGTGGTCATCGTGGTCGACATCGGCAACCCGCTGCTCGACCGCAAGCAACTGACCACGGTGGTGGACATGCTCAACCAGTCCGTCACCCTGATGACCCGCAAGAACTCCGAAGCGCAGCTGGCCACCCTGACCGCCAGCGACGTGCTGATCCAGCCGCCGCTCAGCGGCTACAGCTCCGCCGATTTCGGCAAGGTGCCGCAACTGATCGACGCCGGCTACCGCGCCACCACCATCCTCGCGCCACGCCTGGCCAGCCTGCGCGAGGGCGAAGACGAACACGCCCTGGCGCTGAACCAGGCGCGCACGCCCGGCGAGCGCAAGCCGGTGATCAACAGCATCGAGGTGGAGAACGACTCCAAGGTCAGCGACGACGTCATCCTCCACTACATCCGCCAGCCGCTGGGCGAACACCTCGACCTCGAACGTCTGCAGCGGGACATGAGCACCCTCTACGGCCTCGAATACTTCGACCAGGTACAGTACCGCGTGGTGCACCGCAAGGACGGCAACGCACTGGTGATCCACGCCTCCGGCAAGCGCAGCGGCACCGACTACCTGCGCCTGGGCCTGAACCTCTCCGACGACCTGAACGGCGACAGCACCTTCAACGTCGGTGCCAGTTACCGCGTCAACGGCATCAACCGCCTCGGCGCGGAATGGCTGACGCGCCTGCAGATCGGCGACCACCAGGAGCTCTACAGCGAGTTCTACCAGCCGCTGGACGTCGGCTCGCGCTACTTCGTCGCGCCCTTCCTGTTCAACGAAGCGCAGAACGTGGAAGCCACCAACGACGACGACCCCATCGCCGAATACCGCCTGGAGCGCTACGGCTACGGCATCAACCTCGGCCGGCAGATCGCCAACAACGGCGAGTTCCGCCTCGGCGTGGCCCAGGCCTACGGCAAGGCCGATGTGCGCGTGGGCGAGCAGGACCTGCCCAACTACCACTTCAACGAAGGCTACGCCCAGCTCACGTACTCCTTCGACACCATGGACAGCGTCGATTTCCCCCGCGAAGGCGCGAGTATCCAGACGTACTTCCGCGAGCACACTCCCTCGCTGGGCGACGACGACCGCTATCGGCAGTGGGACCTCCACCTGGACAAGGCGCTGAGCACTGGCCCGAACACCTTTGTGCTGGGCGGCGGCTACGGCCGAACCATCGACGACGCCAACGTGGTGGTGTCGAGCTTCCTGCTGGGCGGCGCGCGGCAGCTCTCCGGCTACCGCCAGGACGCCCTGGCCGGTCAGAACTACAGCCTGGGCCGGGCCATCTACTACCGGCGCATGACCGAGCGTTCCTTCCTGCCGCTGGACTTCCCCTTCTACCTGGGCGGCAGCCTGGAGCGCGGACGGGTGTGGAACAACGACAACAGCTACGACACCGGCTACATCAACGCCGCCAGCATCCTGATGGGCTTCGAGACGCCGCTGGGTCCGCTGTCCTTCAGCTACGGTCTGAACAGTGCCAGCGAGCACGCGATGTACATCAACCTGGGGCGGAGTTTCTAACGGCTCGTCACCTGACGCAGGGCATACAACCGCTCGCGGTTGTATGCCGTAACACCTCGCGCCATCTTCAGTGCCGGGGCCGAGCCTGGACTGCTCTCGTAGGAGCGGAGCTTCTCCGCGATGCGCTTCTGCAAGGCTGGCCCTTCGCGGACAAAGTCCGCTCCTACGAAAAGCGGATCAGCGACTTTCCTGGGGTATCTGCCCTGGAGGCTATGCCCGGGTTCGCGAGCAAGCTCGCTCTTGCAAGGACGGGCTCATCGGCGTCTGAATCAGGCTCTAGCAGGAGCGGACTCCGTCCGCGCCTACGATAAGCAGAGCAACGCCCAAGAAGAAGCCCGGCACAAGGCCGGGCTTTTTTCATTCACCGCGTGGATCAGGCAATCAGTGCCAGCAGTTCGCGAGCCTCGGCCTTGGCCTTGGAGTCGCCGTTCTCGATCACCTGCTTGAGGATGCGGTAGGCCTCCTCCAGGTTACCCTTGTCGATGCAGGCGCGGGCTTCGTCGAGGCTGGCCAGCAGCTCGTCATGCTCGTGCACGTCGGTCTCCGGCAGCTCGAACACCAGGTCGCTCTCCGTGGCCTGTGCGAACATGCTGGCGTGCTCACCGTCCAGGTCCAGCTCGGTGATTTCCGGCAGCTCGCGCAGATTGCTGCGGAAATCGGCGGGAACCGGTTGTTCGGCCACCGGCGCGTTCTTGCTGCGTTGCGGCGTCTCGAAGGGATCGAGGGAATCCCAGTCCAGATCCAGCGACATGTCGTTCAGGTTCAGCGCGAAATCCGGCTCCGCTTCGGCAGCGTGGGCATGCGCAGCGGGTGCGGGAGTGTCATCCAGCGACAGGTCATCCCAGTCGGTCAGGGTCTCGCCCGTTGGGGCGGAAGGGACGTCCTGCGCGCGTTCGAGCATTGCCGGATAGCGCGACTTGATCTGGTCGATCTGCTTCTGATCCCCGCCTTGCGCCATCAGCTCGCGTTCCTGCTCATGGAAGCCCGCCACATCGCCCAGTTCGGCGAACACCAGCAGCAGCTTCATGCGCAGTTCGCGACGCTCAGGCTCCTGGGCGACGGCCTTGCGCAGCAAGTCGCGCGCCTGGTTGAAACGACCGTAGGCGATGTAGATATCCGCCCCCTCCAGGCTGTCCGCACTGGCCGCCGGCAAGCGTGCCACACCGGCATCGGGAGCGAGCACAGGCTGCGGGCGCGGGACCGACGCGGGCGCCGGAGGCACTACCGCGGCGGCAACGGGCCTGGCCTGCGGGATGGGCTTGGATTGGGCCGGCTGGATACGGGTGTCCTTGACCGGCGGCTCCTCGCGCTTGCGGCGCATCAGCAGCAGCCCGGCCAGCAAGGTACCGAGCCCACCCACGCCCAGCCACGGCCAGACGTTGAAGGACGAGCCCGCAGCATCGACAGCCGGCGTCGCCGGAACCGCAGCGACCGGCGCGGGAGCAGGTGCCGACTGTTCGGCCTTGGGTGCTGCCGGAGCGGCAGGAGTGGCAGGAGTGGCAGGAGCATCGCGGTGGGCCAGTTCGGCCTGCAGGCTCTGCACCTGCTGGTCGCGGCTTTCCAGGGCTTTCTGCAGCGACTCCAGCTGCTTCTGCATGGCGTCCATGCGCTGATTCAACTGGTCGCGCTGGGCATTGCTCAGGGCAAGGTCGGCTTCCGCCTTGGCCAGGTTGCCATCGACCGTCGGTGTGGCAGGTGCAACGGGCGCCGCGACTGCTGCCGCATCAGCGGCCGGTGCCACGGAGGGCGCTGCGTTGGCAGGCGCGGCATCCTGTGCGGTCGGCGCGGCGGTATTGGTCGCGGGGGCCGCGGCGGCAGGCTGCGGAACGGGAGCGTTGGTGTGCCCGGCGTACTGCTGGCCCTGCGGCAGGACCAGCGTCTGGCCGACCTTCAGGCGATGCGGATCACCGTTGACGAAGGCCTGTGGATTGAGCGCCAACAGGCTGTCCATCAGCTGGCGGTGCGAGGCGCCGGTGCCACCCAGGCGCGAGGCGATCCCCCACAGCGTGTCACTGCGCACGGTGGTGTAACGTCCCTCGCCCGCCGGGATGGGCGGTGCCGCGGGGGCGCTGCGAACCGGTGAAGTGCGTCGACCGGAAGGCTCTGGCGCCGTGCGATCGGGCAGCGGGACACTGGCCGCGACCGACGTACGCGCGCTGTTGTAGCTCGGTGGGTCGAGGAGCACGGTGTACTCGCGGAGCATGCGCCCGTTGGGCCGCTCTACTTCCACCAGGAAGTTGAGGTAGGGCTCGTGCACCGGCTGGGTGGAGACCACCTTGATGTAGCTGCGCCCGCCGCGAATCACCGGAGTGAAACGCAGGTTCTGCAGGAACATGAAGCGATCGACGCCAGCCTGCTCGAAGGCTGCCGGACTCGCCAGGCGAGCGATCAGTTCGTCGGAGGTCATATCGCCCGTTTGCAGCAAGGCGATCTCCGCGTCCAGCGGCTGATTCAGCGACGAGTGCAATGTGATTTCGCCCAGGCCAAGAGCATTCGCATGAGCGGAGACAAACACCGAAAGCGCAGCGAGCGTCAGCGGAATTCTATTTGTTATCTGAGCCATAACTTCATCCCATTGTTCGGGTCTGCTAGCCGTTCCCTGACCACCCGAAAGCGGCAGGCTTAACCTGTCCACACACTCGAACCGCCATGCCGGACAACAGACCGCACGCGTATCACCACTGCACCGGAAAGGTACAGGCCGATTGATATCAGGGATTAGGTGGTACAACGGGTTTGGTCAAGACAAATCGTCGAAAAACCGGCGAATGGTCTAGGCAACCGAGCGTTGGACTGGCGACCTCGCGAGAAACCGCCAGAAAAATGGCTATCTTACCGAACTTTCCGTGACGAGTTGCTCAGTTTTTCTCCAGGTTGCCAAGAATCCGGCTAAGAACCTGCTGGCAGAGGGCTATCTCATCCTCACTGATGCCGTTGAGCACCTCATTGCGTACCGAAGCGGCAATGCTCTCGATGTCGGCGATCAGGATGTCTGCCTTGGGCGTCAGGGCGATGCGCTTGGCGCGCCGGTCCTCAGCCACGGCCTGGCGGCGAACCAGTCCCTGGGACTCGAGGCCATCGAGCAGCCGGGCCAGGGTTGGCCCCTCGACACCGACGGATTGCGCAAGCTCGCGCTGGGTCGGTGCGGCGGAGTGGCGTGCCAGGTGCAGCAGCACCAGCCAGCGCGCCTGGGACAGCCCAAGGTGGCTGAGCCGGCGGTCGAGTTCAGCCCGCCATGCACGCGAAGCCTGGGCCAGTTGGGTTCCGAAGTAGTGCTTATCGTTGTCTGCCATTGTGTCGCGTTTTTCAGGTAACGAACCGGGATGATTCAGCGAAGTTGATTTGACTAATTATTAGCCAGCTAATCAAGCCCGTACAATGACAGATTGTCGCAGGGCGTGACACGACGCCTCACCACTTGGCGTACTGGTCCTCGACGAAGCCCCACAGGTTGTCGATGCGCACCTCGGCCTGCCCCACCGGCCGCAGCACGCCGCTGAAGCGACCGAAGATCTGTTTGAAGTTGCTCGCCAGCACGCCGAGGTTGAGGCGTTCCTGGTGCAGGCCATGGGCCTCGAAGCGCAGCTCGACCTGGCCGTCGTAGGAGCGGATGGTCCAGGGCTTGAGCGGATGGTCGCGGTCGAACTCGAAGCGCACGCTATCCACCTTCACCAGCCTGCCATCCAGCCAGTAGCAGTTCTCGGTGAAGCTGGTCTCGTTGACCCCGCACGACAGGTTGAGCCCGACCCGCTGGCCGTGCGCCTCGCCGGACAGGCAGGCCCAGTTCCAGAAGGTCTCGCGACGCATGTAGCCGGCGGACCAGTCGTGATGCGCATAGGCATCCAGCTCGCGCAGGTCGTAGTTGCCCAGGGCGCTGTGCACCTCGCCGTGGCAGCGCACGCCAGCCACCTTGCGCGCGTAGACCCAGCCATTCACCGCTGTCGGCGTACAGAGGCTCATGGGCTCGAAGGCCGGTTGCTCCTCGCTGAAGCGCGCGTCGATGCGGGTACCGTCGTCCAGTTCCACCAGAAGACGCTTCTCCAGCGGCGCAGAACCGTTCTCCAGGCGCAGCAGGTTGCGCCCCTGGCGCAGCTCGCAGACACCGTCATTGGGGCTCTGCGAGAAGTTCGTGCCCATGCCCAGCGGGCACTTGAACTGGCGCTCGATCATCCGCCCGCTTTCCGGGTGGTAAAGGTAGACGAAGCCGACGGTGAGCAGGCTGACGTCGGCCAGCGCGCAGCCGCCGATCAGGGTCGGGCTGATCAGGCCGAAGTACTGGAACTGGTGGAAGTTGCGCCACTTGCTCAGCGCGCCCAGACGACGGCCCATGGGTGAGCGGTAATCGAAGTCGCGGTGGTTGATCGTCGCCGGGGTGGTGGGAAAGATGCCGTAGTGCGGTTGGCCGTTGGGCTGGATCAGCTGCTGCATGGGCGCGGGCTCGATGGCGGGGTCCGGCGCATGCTAGCACCGGGCCTGCTCGCGCCGCAGTCACGCACGGCGCCAGTGCGGGGGACGGAATGGGCCACTCGGGCCGATGACGAAATCTCTGTAGGAGCGCGCCATGCGCGCGATTCGCGGGCATGGCGCGCTCCTACAGGGCGGCTCGCTCACGCCACCACCTGATTGCGCCCGAACGCCTTGGCCTCGTACAAGGCCCGGTCGGCGTGCTCGTAGATACTGCGCAGCGGATGCCCTGTCTCCGGCCACAGGCAGGAGACGCCAATGGACAGCGTCACCTCGTCCGCTGTCAGCGAGCCCTCGTGGGCGATGCCCAGGCGCTGTACCGACTCGCGCAGCACCTCGGCGCGCTCCCTGGCCTCACGCTCGCTGGCGCCGTAGAGCAACACGGCAAACTCCTCGCCGCCCAGGCGCACGGCCATGTCCAGCGGTCGTCGGGCGCAGGCCGCGAGCACCTCGCCGATGCGCTGCAGCACCGTATCGCCGGCCTGATGGCCGTAGCGGTCGTTGTAGGCCTTGAAGTGGTCGACGTCGCAGAGCAGCAGCGCCAGCCCTACGCTCTCGCGCTGTGCCTGGCGCCACAGGCGTTCGAGTTGGCGATTGAAACTGCGCCGATTGTGCAGCCCAGTGAGGCTGTCGTGCTCGGCCATCACCCGCAGCAGGCGGCTGATCAGGAAATGCTGGCGGGACTTGTACTCCAGCAGATAACAGCCCACCGCGCCGACCAGATTGCCGAACAGCAGGAACACCACGTTGTTGATCAGCTTGGGCAGCGGCAGCCCGACATACAACTCGCCCCCCACGTAGGCCAGCAGGATGACGAAGGCGCAGGCCACCGCTTCGGAAAAGCGCAGACCGATCAGGAAGTAGGCGGCCATGCTGACCAGCAGCAATCCCTCGTAGGGATAGGCCTGGTCGACCGAGTGGGCGATGGCCACTACCGCCGCGGCACCGACGCCGATGCAGAGGATGCAGGCCAGGCTCAGCGGCACCAGCAACTGGATATGGCGGCGCTGCAGGATCAGCGCGCCACAGGCCACCAGCAACACCAGCACGCCGACGCGCACGGCAAGCATCTGCCAGTGCACCGGGCCGCCGATGAGATGGAAGTCGATGACCGCCAGCGCCAGCCAGATCAGCACGCCGATGGTCAGCGCGGTGCGCTTGAGATCGAAGCTGTCTTCCAGCAGGTAGTGGCGGTATTGGGTTTCGAGGTCGGGTTCGAAGCGCAGCCGGCGAAAGCCCTGGGAGAGCTGTTCCGCGTAGGCGTTGGAGTGGACGTCGTCCAGCCAGTTTTGTTGTGGCACGTTCACCTCTTCTCGTGGAGGTCTAAGTGCCACCATAGCTGTTCGAGATGCGCGTCACAAGTTTGTCGTTTTGACCCGTCACGAATATGACGGCCTGCCACGGCTCGGCACGATCACCATCGAGGGTCGCGCGTATCCCGGTGGCGGTCATAGCCGTTGTAAGAGTCGTCGCAGTAGCTGCGTGTGGAACGGCTGTGATGCTTGATGCACTCGCGGTAGTTCTGCTGGTCCTCGTCATCGTCGTCACCGCGGTTCCTCGACAGCAGCACCAGCCCCGCCACGACCGCCAGACCGATCAGCGCCGTCTTGCCACCTTCGGAAAGACCGCCACCACAGGCACATCCACTGAGTTGCCCCACGACCAGCAGCCCCGCCACTACCCGCACCCAGCCCGCCATCCGCTACTCCGCAAGTGATCCGTACTGCCGGATATGACTGGCGGAAATGGGCGCCATTGCTGGCACATTGATATTTCATCTGTAACGCCGTATTTCGGCGCGATCAGCGTGCGACCGTCCTTGTTCTCACCGTAGGAGCAACTGTCTTTCAGGCTCCCGCGTTCGCGGGAGTGACGGGGGTGAGACTCGCGCTCCGTTGCGTCATCCCCGCGAACGCGGGGACCCAGCAAACAACGTAGGACCTTGTCCGCGAAATCCACCGCGAATGACTCGGTGTCTCCAGGTGAGCGCAGGCGTCATGCGTCCACGTAGGAGCGGACTGTGAGTCAATCGCGGACAAAGTCCTCTCCTACAAGGGTGTCAGCCGATCAGACCTCTAGCTCGGCCTGCAATGCGGCGCGCACGCAGTGCAGAACACCCAGCGGCACGCGGCCTTCGAACAGCTCGGCGATGGCGCTCACCGGCGGCAGTTCGCCGTCCTCGTCGAGGAAGGCGTCCTGCACCTCGCCGAGCAGTTCCTCGGGCAGGTCCAGGGCCTGCTCCAGGGTCAGCTGCTGGCGGCCGATGGCTTCGGCCAGCAGGCTGTAGACGTTCTTCTCGCTGCAATCAAGCTGGCGAGCGATCTGCGCGGGGGTCATTCCGGCGCGGGCCAGGGTCACCAGTTCATGGCGCAGGTCGGTGACCGGGGCCGGGGTGTCCGGCGCCTTGTCCGACTCGGTGAGCACATCGAGGAAGGCCTGGCCGTAGCGCTCCAGCTTGCGCGCACCGACGCCGCTGACCTGGGCCATGGCGGTGAGCGTGGTCGGCTGGCTGCGCAGCATTTCCAGCAAGGTGGCGTCGGGGAAGATAACGTAGGGCGGCACCGAGTGCTCCTCGGCCAGCTTGCGCCGCAAGGTGCGCAGGGCTTCCCACATCTCGCGCTCCTCCTGACGCACCAGCTGGCTGGCCGGGCTGGCGCCGCCGGAAGAGGAGGATTTGCTGCGCTGCGGCTTCGGATCGCGGCGCAGGGCCAGCGTCTCTTCGCCGCGCAGCAGTGGACGACAGGCTTCGGTCAGGCGCAGGCCATTGAAGCCGTCGACGTCCACATCAGCGAAGCCACGGGCGACCAGCTGGCGGAACAGCGTGCGCCACTCGTCTTCGCCACGGGATTTGCCGATGCCGAACACCGCCAGGTGCTGGTGCCCGACGCTGCGCACCTTCTCGGTGTCCTTGCCCAGCAGCACGTCCACCAGGTGGCCGACGCCGTAGCGCTGGCCGCTGCGGTAGATGGCCGACAGGGCCTGGCGCGCCGGCTCGGTGGCGTCCCAGGTTTCCACGCCGTCGACGCAGATATCGCAGTGGCCGCAGGGATTGGGCATCACTTCGTCAAAGTAGGCCAGCAGCGCCTGGCGGCGGCAGCGGGTTTCCTCGCACAGCGCCAGCATGGTTTCGAGCTTGTGCCGCTCGACGCGCTTGTGGCGCTCGTCGCCCTCGGAGTTCTGCATCATCTGTCGCAGCAGCAACACGTCCTGCAGGCCGTAGGCCATCCAGGCGTCGGCGGGCAGGCTGTCACGGCCGGCGCGGCCGGTTTCCTGGTAGTACGCCTCCAGGCTCTTGGGCAGGTCCAGGTGCGCGACGAAGCGCACGTTGGGTTTGTCGATGCCCATGCCGAAGGCGATGGTGGCGACCATGATCAGCCCTTCCTCGTTGAGGAAGCGCTTCTGGTGATAGGCGCGCAGGTCGTTGGACAGCCCGGCGTGGTACGGCAGCGCCGGGAAGCCCTGGGCGGAGAGGAACTCGGCGACCTCCTCGACCTTCTTGCGCGACATGCAGTAGACGATGCCGGCATCGCCGCGCCGCTCGCTGAGGAAGCCCAGCAGCTGCTTGCGCGGCTGCTCCTTGGGCACGATGCGGTAGAAGATGTTCGGCCGGTCGAAGCTGGAGAGGAATTGCTCGGCGTCCTGCAGGTGCAGGCGCTGGATTATTTCCTCGCGGGTGCGCATGTCCGCCGTGGCGGTCAGGGCGATGCGCGGCACGTCCGGGAACAGCTCGGCGAGCTGGCCCAGCTGCAGGTATTCGGGACGGAAGTCGTGGCCCCACTGCGACACGCAGTGCGCCTCGTCGATGGCGAACAGGCCGATCTGAAGGCGTTGCAGGAAGGCCAGCATGCGCGGTTGCACCAGGCGTTCCGGGGCGAGGTAGAGCAGCTTGATCTCGCCGCGCTGCAGGCGGTCGGCGATCTCGCGCTGGGCGTCAGGGCTCAGCGAGGAGTTCAGCGCCGCGACTGGCACGCCCAGTTCGTCCAGCGTGGCGACCTGGTCTTCCATCAGCGCGATCAGCGGCGAGACCACCACCGTCAGGCCCTCGCGCAGCAACGCCGGGACCTGGAAGCACAGCGACTTGCCGCCGCCGGTGGGCATCAGCACCAGGGCATCGCCGCCGCTGGCCACGCGCTCGATGATCCGCGCCTGATTGCCACGGAAGGCGTCGTAACCGAAAACGTCTTTGAGGATGCGCAGGGCCTGGTCGAGCATGGGGGACTCCGAATGAAGCCGCGCATTATACGCAAGCCATCCGCCCGCGACCGGCACCTTGTCCGGGAAACTGCGGAAAAATCCGTCACATGCGTCCGAACCCCGCGTCGGCTCAGGCCGCAAGGGCATTTCGCTTTTGCCGCGAGGCCACGGAAAGACTACAATTCGGGACCGATCACCTCCGAGGTAGTACCCGATGTCCTTCGCCGACCAATTGTCCCGCCTGCAAGCCTTTCTCGATGCCGATGACCTGCACGAGGAAGCCTTGGATTACGTGGCGGCACACGGCTACCTGACCGCCCTGGCGATCTGCCCGGACGAAGTACCGGACCGCGAGTGGATCGACGCCCTGTTCGCCGAGCCGCCGCACTACCGCAGTGACGAGGAACGCACCGAGATCGAGGGCACCCTGGTCCAGCTCAAGGCCCACATCACCCGCCAGATGGCCGGTGACGAGGAACTGGAACTGCCCTGCGAGCCCTACCTGGGCGACGAGCCGGACGACTCCGACATCCGTGGCTGGTGCATCGGCTTCATGGAAGGCGTGTTCCTGCGTGAAGCGGTGTGGTTCGAGCAGGCCGAGGAAGAAGTCAGCGAGCTGCTGCTGCCGATCATGGTCGGTTCCGGCCTGTTCGACGAACAGCCCGAGTTCGACGAAATCGCCCGCGACCGCCAACTGGTGGACGACATGGTTGCGCAGATCCCCGAGCTGCTGACCAACCTGTTCCTGCTGTGCCAGGCCCCGGAAGAGAAACCCGCGCTGCTGAAGCCGCGCACTCACTGATCGTTCGATGTCTTCGCGGGAAATCCGCCAGAGCCGCCACGCCTGGGTTCGTTACTGCCTGCTCGGCGTGGGCTGGCTCAGCGTGGCGCTGGGCGTGATCGGCATCTTCCTTCCGGTGCTGCCCACCACGCCGTTCCTCCTGCTCGCCGCCGCCTGCTTCATGCGCAGCTCCCAGCGTTTCTACGACTGGCTGGTGTACCACCCGAAACTCGGCCCGTGGATTCGCGACTATCTCGACGGCGAAGGCATCCCGCTAAAGGGCAAGGTGTACGCCATCGGTCTGATGTGGAGCAGCATCGCCCTCTCCTGCTACCTGGTGCAGCGCCCCTGGGCCTGGGGCTTCATGCTGACCAGCGCGACGCTGGTAACGCTCTATCTGATCCGGACCAAGACACGCCAGCTGGACTGAGCGCCCCTCTTCCCCGCCGCGCAACGAGCGCTGGCGATACGCCAGCGCAACTTTCCAAGGACCGCCTAGACTCCTCTCATCCCACATGGAGCGCTGGCGATGCAGCCAACCGGAGGAGCCCTTAGGCTGTTCGCCAACCCGCTGTGTCTGCGGGTCGGCGTGCTGCTGCTCGTGCTCCTCGCGCTGACGGCCAGCGCCGCGTGGAACTTCGACACCATCCTCAAGAATGCCCAGCAGCGCTACGGCGACCTGGGCCCCGCGAAGGGACGCATCCAGTCCTGGGGCCGACTGATCGACGACAGCGAAAACCTCGACGAAGCCGCCAAGCTCAAGGCGGTGAATTCCTTCTTCAACGGCGCCCTGGTGTTCACCGACGACATGACCGTCTGGCACCAGGAGGACTACTGGGCGACCCCCGTCGAAGCGCTCTACAAGGGTGCCGGCGACTGCGAGGACTACGCCATCGCCAAGTACGTCACCCTGCGTCGCCTCGGGGTCGCCAGCGACAAGCTGCGCATCACTTACGTCAAGGCCCTGATCCAGAACCAGGCGCACATGGTGCTCACCTATTACTCCACCCCCACTGCCGACCCGCTGGTGCTGGACAACCTGATCCCGCAGATCAAGCCCGCCTCCCAGCGCAAGGACCTCCTGCCCGTCTACGCCTTCAACGCCGAGGGGCTGTGGCTGCCCGGTCCCGGCGGTGGCAAGCGCACCGGCGACAGCAAGAAGCTGTCGCGTTGGCAGGACGTAATGACCAAGATGCGCGCCGAGGGCGTGGACCTCGACGAGATGCGATAGGAGAACCCGGCATGTCATTGCTCAAGCAACTGTTCCTGGCGATCTGCCTGTTCCTTGTGGTGGCTTTCGCTGGCAGCTTCGTCACCAGCCTGGAGAGCTCACGCGAGCAGATGATCAGCCAGTTGCGCTCCCACGCCCAGGACGCAGCCACCGCGCTGGGCCTGTCGCTGACGCCGCACGTGGACGACCCGGCGATGATCGAGCTGATGGTCAGCTCGATCTTCGACTCCGGCTACTTCGCCACCATCCGCGTGGTCAGCATCGCCGACGGCAAGGTCATCGTCCAACGGGACACCAACACCCAGTCCGACCAGGTCCCGCTCTGGTTCGCCCGTCTGGTGAACCTCAAGGCCCAGGGCGGCGACGCGCTGATCATGCGCGGCTGGGAGCAGGCCGCACGCGTCGAAGTGGTCAGCCACCCGCAGTTCGCCCTGGCCAAGCTGTGGGACAGCGCCCTGGGCAGCCTGGCCTGGCTGCTGCTCTGCGGGCTGATCAGCGCCATCCTCGGCGGCTGGCTGCTGCGCACCCAACTGAAACCGCTGGACCAGATGGTGCAGCAGGCCCAGGCCATCACCCGCCGTGAATTTCTCACCCTGCCCAAGGAGCCGCGCACCCCCGAACTCAAGCGCGTGGTGCAGGCCATGAACCAGATGGTCGACAAGCTCAAGGCCCTGTTCGCCGAGGAAGCCACGCGCAGCGAGAAGCTGCGCGAAGAAGCCTACCAGGACAGCCTCTCGGGCCTGGCCAACCGCCGCCTGTTCGATGCACGCCTGGACGCGCAACTCTCCCCCAGCGAACAGAATGCCGCCGGCTACCTGCTGCTGCTGCGCCTGAACGACCTCGGCGGGCTCAACCAGCGCCTGGGTGGGCAACGCACTGACGCGCTGATCCGCGACGTGGCCGAACTGCTGGAGCGCGTACGTCAGCAGCACGGCACGCCGGACTGGCTGGCCGCGCGCAGCCGCGGTGGTGAGTTCACCCTGCTCGCCCCCGGCCTGGACAGCGCCAGCGCCGAGCAGTTGGCGGACGCGCTCAGCGCCGCCCTGGAAAACCTGCGCGGCACCGGCGCCAGCGACTGCACCCCGGTGGCTCACCTGGGCCTGTCGGCCTTCCGCCCCGGCGAATCCTCGGCCAGCGTCCTGTCCCGTGCCGACCAGGCGCTCGCCCAGTCGCAAGCCTCGCCGGACCGTCCCTGGCAACGCCTGGACAGCTCCGGCAGCCAGCCCGCGCAGGACTCCCGCGCCTGGCGCGACTGGCTCGACGACGCCCTGCAGAAAGGCAAGCTGCAACTCTGGTTCCAGCCGGTACGCACTTGCGCCGAGAACGGCGAACTGCTGCACCAGAAAGTCCTCGCGCGCCTGCTCGATCCGCAGGGCGAGGCGGTGGCCGCCGGCCAGTTCCTGCCCTGGATCGAACGCTTCGGCTGGTCCGCCCGCTTCGACCTGGCGATGCTCGAACACGCCCTCGCCCACCTGGCCCAGCAGCCGGCGCCGCTGGCCCTGTCGTTGTCGGCGGAAACCGTACGCGGCACCGAGCCGCTGCGCCAACTGTTCGACGTACTGCGCGCCCATCCGCAGGAGGCCCGCCTGATAACCCTGGAAGTGGACGAGCGCTACCTGCCGCCACCGGCGGAGCTGGAGAAGCTCAGCCAGTCCGTGCAGGAAGTCGGCGCCCGCCTCGGCCTGCAGCACTTTGGTGGTCGCTTCAGCCTGATCGGCAACCTCACCCGCCTGGGCCTGGCCTACCTGAAGATCGACGGCAGCTACATCCGCGCCATCGACCAGGACAACGACAAGCGCCTGTTCATCGAGGCGGTGTTCCGGGCGGCCAACAGCATCGACCTGCCACTGATCGCGGAGATGGTGGAGAGCGAGGGCGAGTTGAAGGTATTGCGGGAGATGGGGATTGCCGGGGCGATGGGGCGGCTTATCGGGGCGCCGCGGCCGTCGCAGAAGAATGGGGCGTAGGGGCGGACCTTGTCCGCGATGCTTTGGGGTTTGGGTGTTTCTGCGCCGCATCGGTGTGCGCGGGGACTTTTTGTTTCGCCCCCTCGGGCGAGTCCCTTTTGGGGCCCCAAAAGGAACCAAAAGGTCTTGCCCCTGCATCCGGGTCCCACTTCGCGGGACTGATTCGCTTCGCTCACCCTGCGGGCCAGCCTTCGGCTGTTACTACGCTGCGCTCCGTTTCCCTCGCTCCATCGAAGTTTCAGGGGCACGCGTCGACGGGCCATCCCTGGCCCAACGACGCTCTCGCGACATCCATGTCGCTCAACCCCTGAAACTCCGATTCCACTCGGCCTACTGAAGGGGCGCTCCGGCGTGTGCGGAGGTATCTCTGGAAACCGCTTTTCGTAGGAGAGACGGGGGCGCCTAGCCTTTGTCCGCGAAGGCCCGCCACAGCACCCGCGTCGCAGGATGAACACCTGTAGGGCGAATAACGCGCAGCGTTATCCGCCGTGATGGGTTTCGCTTCGCTCTACGCCATCCTACGAAGAGCAATTCAGCATGAAGCAGCCAGAGTTTCATGCGCGCGCAGAGTCCCGTCAGGAGGCCGAGTGGAGGTATTGCGTAGAGGGGCGAGCGGCATGGATGCCGCGAGAGGCGTAGAGGGCCAGGGATGGCCCTTCTACGCCGACCCTCGGAGCGATACCGGAAGGAGGGAAATCTGAGCGAAGCGAAGACCCGGATGTCGGGACGAGACCTTTTGGTTCCTTTTGTGAGGGCGGCTATCCGACGTTTGACAAAAGGGACTCGCACGAGGGGGCGAAACAAAAAGTCCCCAGGCACGCCGAAGCGGCGCAGAAACACCTAACTCCAAAACGGCGGAAAACGCCTTAGCCGTTATTCGCCCTACGAAAAGCAGAGCACCCTCACCCCTTCTTCTTCGCGTACGCCGCCTCCAGCGCATCGTTGATGGTCTTGAGCACCTTCACCCGCGCATAGCGCTTGTCATTGGCCTCCACCAGCGTCCAGGGCGCGATCTCGGTGCTGGTGCGATCGACCATGTCGCCCACCGCGTCCGCGTAGAGGTCCCACTTGTCGCGGTTGCGCCAGTCTTCCTCAGTGATCTTGAAGCGTTTGAACGGAATCGACTCGCGCTCCTTGAAGCGCTCCAGCTGGGTGTCCTGGTCGATGGACAGCCAGAACTTCACCACCACGATGCCGTAGTTGACCAACTGTTCCTCGAAGTCGTTGATCTCTGCGTACGCCCGCAGCCAATCGGCATCCGAGGCGAATCCCTCGACCCGCTCCACCAGCACCCGGCCATACCAGGAACGGTCGAAGATGGTGAACTGCCGGCGCGCCGGCATATGCCGCCAGAAGCGCCACAGGTACGGCTGGGCGCGCTCTTCCTCGGTGGGCGCGGCGATCGGCACGATGTGGTACTGGCGCGGGTCCAGCGCGTCGGTCACGCGGCGGATGGCGCCGCCCTTGCCGGCAGCGTCGTTGCCTTCGAACACGGCGACCAGCGAATGGCTGCGGAAGCGCTTGTCACGCATCAACGTGGCCAGGCGCGCCTGCTCTTTCGCCATCTGTTCCTTGTACTGGTCCTTGTCCAGCGCCAGGGTCAGGTCGAGTGCGTCGAGCAGTCCCTTGTTATCCAGGCTGGACACCAGCGGCGCGGCATGGGGCTGCCGTGCGGGGCCGTCCGTGAGCTTGAGCGCTGCCTGCAGGCCTTCGAGGATAGTGCGCCCCACCGTCAGGCTGCGGTAGCGCTCATCGGCGCCCTCGACCACGTACCAGGGCGCGTAGTCGCGGCTGGTGCGACGCAACACGCGCTCGCCGTAGCGCACGAACTTGTCGTAGACCTCGCTCTGCTTCCAGTCCAGGTCGCTGAGCTGCCAGCTGCGCTGCGGGTCGTTCTCCAGTGCCTTGAGCCGTTCCTTGAGCTGCTTCTTGGACAGGTGGAACCAGAACTTGAAGATCAGCGCACCTTCGTCGTAGTACATGCGCTCGAAGCGCTCGGCGTCGCCGATCAGGCCGTCCAGCTGGCTGTCCTTGATCTCGCCGGTGACCCGCGAATAGAGCATCTGGCTGTACCAGTTGCCGAAGAAGATGCCGATGCGCCCCTTGGGCGGCAGCTTGCGCCAGAAGCGCCACTGCGGCGGGCGGGAGAGTTCCTCGTCGGTGGGCAGGAGGAAGCTCTCCACCTGGATCAGACGCGGGTCCATCCATTCGTTGAGGAGCTTCACCGTCTCACCCTTGCCGGCGCCCTCGATGCCATTGATCAGGATGATCACCGGGAAGCGCGACTGCTGCTTGAGCTCGTACTGTGCCTCGAGCAAGGCTTCGCGCAGTACCGCGACCTCCTTGTCGTAGGTTTCCTTGTCGATGGAATGGCCGATCTCGGCGGATTCGAACATGCACCTCTCCTTGTATCTGAATGCCGTAAAAGGTAGCGGAAGTGACGGGAGCACTGCTGAGATTTTCTCGTGGCCACGACAACGCCACGCAGGTTTGAGGTGTCGACCAGGAAAATGACCAGAGCCTGCGATATGCCGCGGCAACGCGGCGCACCTCGAAACTTCGCCAACCTCTGAGGTCCGCGTGACGGATCGGCTAAACTGCGGCCTTTGCTTTCATCGCGACCGACGCATGCTCCCTTCCCCGCCCAAAGCCCACAGTGCCCAGATCGACTGGGACGAGAACGGCCAACCCACCTCCCGCGTCTACGGCGACGTGTACTTCTCCCGCGCCTCCGGCATCGAGGAGACGCACCACGTGTTCATCGCCGGCAACCGCCTGCCCGAGCGCTTCGCCGCGCTGCCGGCCGGCGGGCGGCTGTGCATCGGCGAGACGGGCTTTGGCACCGGCCTGAACTTCCTCTGCGCCTGGCAGCAGTTCGATGCGCTGGCGCCGGCCGATGCGCGGCTGCACTTCGTCAGCGTGGAGAAGTTCCCGGTGGCGCTCGACGACCTGCAACGCGCCTTTGCCCTCTGGCCGGAGCTGGCGCACCTGTCGGAGCAGTTGCTGGCGCAGTACGTCGCGATCAACCCCGGCTTCCAGCGCTTCGTCCTGGCCGGTGGCCGGGTGGTGCTGACCCTGCTGGTGGGCGACGTAGTGGAGATGCTGCCGGAGTTGGATGCGCGCATCGACGCCTGGTTCCTCGATGGTTTCTCGCCGGCGAAGAACCCGGAGATGTGGAACGACGCGCTATATGCCCAGCTGGCGAGGCTCTCGGCGCCAGGCACGACCATCGCCACCTTCACCAGTGCCGGCTTCGTCCGCCGCGGACTGGGCGCCGCCGGCTTCAAGATCCGTCGCACGCTGGGCTTCGGCAAGAAATGGGAGATGTCCCAGGGCGAATACATCGGCGCCGAACAACCGGCCGGCAAACCCTGGTATGCGCGGCCCACACGCCCCAATGGCCCACGCGAAGCGCTGGTGATCGGCGGTGGCATGGCCGGTTGCGCCAGCGCCGCCAGCCTCGCCGCACGGGGTTGGCAGGTGACGCTGATCGAACGCCACTGCGCCCTCGCCGAGGAAGCCTCGGGCAATCCCCAGGGCGTGCTCTACCTCAAGCTGTCGGCCCACGGCACCGCGCTGTCGCGCCTGATCGTCAGTGGTTTCGGCCATACCCGGCGGCTGATCGAGCGATTGCAGAAGAATGAAGACTGGTCCGACTGCGGGGTGCTGCAACTGGGCCTTGGCGACGCTGAAGCAGAGCGCCAGACGAAATTGGCCGAAGCCTTCCCTGACACGCTGCTGCGCCAACTGGACAAGGCGCAAGCCGAAGCCATCGCCGGTATCGGCCTACCCGCTGGCGGCCTGTTCTACCCCGAAGGCGGCTGGGTGCATCCGCCGGCGCTGTGCCGGCACCTGGCGCAGCATCCGAACATCCGCGTGCTGACCGGTGAGGAAGTTCGCCTGCAGCGTGATGCCGACGGCTGGAGCGCCTGGAGTGGCGATCACAGGCTCGCCGGCGCGCCGGTCGCCATTCTTGCCACGGCCGCCGAAGTGCGCCGCTTCGAGGGCGCGCAGAGCCTGCCGATGAAGCGCATCCGTGGCCAGATCACCCGCCTGCCCGCTACCACCGACAGCGCGGCGCTGAACACCGTGGTCTGCGCCGAAGGCTACGTGGCGCCGCCGCGCCTTGGCGAGCACACCCTGGGCGCCAGCTTCGAATTCAAGCGCGACGACACCGAGCCGTCGCTGGAAGAACACGTGGGCAACCTCGACCTGCTGGCAGAGATATCCACAGACCTGACCGAGCGCCTGCACGTCGCCCAACTCGACCCGGCAACCCTGCAGGGCCGCGCGGCCTTCCGCTGTACCACCCCGGACTACCTGCCGCTGGTGGGCCCGCTGGCCGACCGCGACGCCTTCGCGGCGGCCTACGCGGTGCTTGGCAAGGACGCTCGACAGGTGCCGGATACGCCCTGCCCCTGGCTGGATGGCCTGTACCTGAACAGCGCCCACGGCTCGCGCGGGCTGATCACCGCACCGCTGTCCGGCGAGCTGCTGGCGGCCTGGCTGGATGACGAACCCCTGCCACTGCCGCGTGCCGTCGCCGAGGCCTGCCACCCCAACCGTTTCTTCCTGCGCGAAGTCGTGCGCGGGCAGAAGACCTCCTGATCACCGCGCGGCGGCTCCCTCGCGCCGCGCCAGCTTCCAGAGCGGACCACCGACATGGATGCATTACTGCTGGAATCTACGGTCATCGGCCTGATCCTCGGCCTGCTGCTGGGCCTCACCGGCGCCGGCGGTTCGCTGGTGGCGCTGCCACTGCTGCTGAGCCTGCACCTGCCGCTGCACGACGCCATCGGCGTCAGTCTCGGCGCGGTGGCGCTGTCGGCGGCAATCGGCGCGGTGCCCCGGGCGCGCCAGGGCCAAGTGGCCTGGCGGCCACTGTTCTGGCTGGTCATCACCGGTTGGCCCGGCAACGCCATCGGCCAATGGGTGGGGCGCTTCGTCCCGGACTCCTGGCTGATCGTCGGCTTCTGCCTGCTGGTGCTGTGGTCGGCCTGGCGCATGTGGCAGGGCTCGCGTCAGGAGCGCGCGGGCGGCCAGGCGACGCGCAATGGTCCGCTGCTGGGAGTGGGGCTGGCGGTGGGCCTGCTGTCCGGCCTGATGGGCGTGGGTGGGGGGTTCCTGATCGTACCGGGGCTCTTGTGGTTCACCCCGTTGTCGATGCTGGCGGCTACCGCGACCTCGATGGCGGTGATCGCGCTGGTTTCCGGCGGCGGCTTCCTGCTCTACCTGAGTCATGCCCAGCCGCCCCTGCCTCTGCTGGCCTGCCTCGCCGCGGGCGGTGCCCTCGGCGTGCTGGTCGGCAACCGCCTGGCCGTGCGCCTGGGTGGCGCCACGCTGCAGCGCCTGTTCGCCCTGATGCTGGTGGCGGTCAGCCTGTCGCTGGCCGCGCAGAAGCTGCTGGCGTCCTAGCTCTCTGCCTCTTCGACGCTCGCCGTAGTGGGCGTCTCGAACAACTCGGCGGCGCGCAGCAAGCCAGCGAGAATGGTGTGCTGCTCCCACTCCGGCAGTCCGGCGAATCGCTCCAGCGCGTGCTCGGGCAGCAGTTCCGGCCCATCACGCAGCGCCTCGTACCCCGCGTCGTTCAGGCTCAGCCACTGCTTGCGGCGATCATCGGCATCGCGCCGGCGCGTCAGCAGCCGCTGGCTCTCCAGGCGGGCGAGTGCGCCCGACAGCGATGACTGGGACAGCGCGACCTGCCCCGCCAACTGACCAGCGGTAATTTCCCCCTCCAGCGCCACCACCTGCAGGATCAGCACTTGCAGCGGCGTCAACTCGCCATCGCGCCCCAGACTCTTGGAATGCACGTCAGCCGCCTGCTGCAGGCGACGCAACGCCTGCAGCATCGACAGGGCGTGGGCATTGCGCGTCGTTGATTTGCTCTCAGCCATGATCGCTCACCTGCGCCTTCGAACTTTCCTCAATGAAATCAAATAGAACTCTCATCCAATCGGACGGTCCTCCCCTATGCCCCCCTGAGGGACCACCCACTCATCCCCAACGGAGAACCGGTAAGGACATGTGCGGAATAGCAGGCGAACTTCGCTTCGATAACCAGGCCGCCGATCTCGCCGCGGTCGAACGCATCACTCACCACCTCGCCCCGAGAGGCCCTGACGCCTGGGGCTTCCACAGTGAAGGGCCAATGGCCCTGGGACACCGGCGCCTGAAGATCATGGACCTGGCCGAAGCTTCCGGCCAGCCGATGGTCGATCCGACGCTGGGCCTGTCGCTGGTATTCAACGGCGCAATCTACAACTACCCCGAGCTGCGCGGAGAGCTGGAAGCCCTCGGCTACCACTTCTTTTCCGGCGGCGATACCGAAATACTTCTAAAGGGATACCACGCCTGGGGCGAAGAACTATTGCCGCGCCTCAATGGCATGTTTGCCTTCGCCATCTGGGAACGCGACAAACGGCGCCTGTTCATCGCCCGCGACCGCCTCGGCATCAAGCCGCTGTACCTGTCGCGGACCGGCCAGCGCCTACGCTTCGCCTCCAGCCTGCCGGCCCTGCTCAAGGGGGGTGACATCAACCCTGCGCTGGACCCGGTGGCGCTCAACCACTACCTCAACTTCCATGCCGTGGTGCCCGCACCGCGTACCCTGCTGGCCGAGGTGCAGAAGCTGCCGCCCGCCACCTGGATGAGCATCGACGCCGAGGGTCACACCGAGCGTCAGCGCTGGTGGAACCTGGACTACGGCCCGCTGCCGGATGAACGCGAGCTGACCCTGGATGACTGGGAAGACCGTGTTCTGGACAGCCTGCGCGACGCCGTGAGCGTGCGCCAGCGCGCCGCCCGGGACGTGGGCGTGCTGCTCTCGGGCGGGGTCGATTCGAGCCTGCTGGTCGGCCTGCTGCATGAGACGGGCGTGGAAGACCTGCTGACCTTCTCCATCGGCTTCGAGGATGCCGGCGGCGAGCGCGGCGACGAGTTCCAGTATTCGGACCTGATCGCCAGGCACTACGGCACCCGCCACCATCAGCTGCGCATTGCCGAGAAGGAAGTCATCGAGCAGCTGCCGGCGGCCTTCCAGGCCATGAGCGAGCCGATGGTCAGCCACGACTGCATCGCCTTCTACCTGCTCTCCCGCGAAGTGTCGAAGCACTGCAAGGTGGTGCAGAGCGGCCAGGGCGCCGACGAGCTGTTCGCCGGCTACCACTGGTACCCGAAGGTGGCCGGTGCAGCGGACCCGCTGAAAGCCTATCGCGCGGCCTTCTTCGACCGCAGCCACGGCGAATACCTGGAAACCGTACGCGAAGCCCTGCGGGTGGAGGATGTGGCCGGCCAGTTCGTCCGCGAGCACTTCGCCCAGCCCGGCGCCGACGACCCGGTGGACAAGGCCCTGCGCCTGGACAGCACCATCATGCTGGTCGACGACCCGGTCAAGCGGGTCGACAACATGACCATGGCCTGGGGCCTGGAAGCCCGCGTGCCGTTTCTCGACTACCGGGTGGCGGAGCTGTCGGCGCGCATTCCGTCGCGCTTCAAGCTCGGCGACGGCGGCAAGCAGGTGCTCAAGGCCGCCGCTCGTCGCGTCATCCCCAGCGAGGTGATCGACCGGCCCAAGGGCTATTTCCCGGTACCCGGCCTCAAGCATCTGCAAGGCAATACCCGCGCCTGGGTCAGCGAGCTGCTGCTCGACCCGAGCCAGGATCGCGGCCTGTTCGAGACGGCGATGTTCGACCGTCTGCTCAGCAACCCATCGAGCGATCTCACGTCGCTGCGGGGCTCCAAGCTCTGGCAGTTGGCTGCGCTCAATCTCTGGCTGACCGAACAGGGTTTGTGAAGCCGGGACGAATGCTTTTCAGGGAGTACGCCATGAAGACCCATTTGAACCTGCCTCATTGCCACAACCAGCGCCTGCTGCGAGGCCAGACGCCGACCTACGAACGCCTCCAGGCCCGCTTCGCCGGCGACCACACGCAACAACGCCACGAAGGTCCGCTGATCCTGCAATGCGGCTGGGGCCGCCTGCTGATCGGCCACACCTTCGCCACCGCCGAACAACTGGCCGCCGAGTTGCTCAACGAACGCCCCGGCGAGCGTGACATCGCCCTCTACGTCGCCGCGCCGCAACAGGTGCTGGCCAACGCCCCGCAGCAACTGTTCCTCGACCCGTCCGACGCGCTGCGCCTGTGGTTCACCGACTACCGCCCGGCACGCCGACCGTTCCGCGGCTTCCGCATCCGCCGGGTGCACAGCGACGAGGACTGGGCGGCGATCAACCGCCTGTACCTGGCGCGCGGCATGCTCCCGGTCGACGCAGCGCAAGTCACCCCCCGCCACCAGGGCGGGCCGGCCTACTGGCTCGCCGAGGACGACGAGACCGGCACGGTGATCGGCACCGTCATGGGCATCAACCACACCAAGGCGTTCCTCGATCCGGAAGGCGGCTCCAGCCTCTGGTGCCTGGCGGTGGACCCGCAGTCCAGTCGCCCCGGCGTGGGCGAAGCGCTGGTACGCCACCTGATCGAGCACTTCATGAGCCGGGGTCTGGCCTACCTCGACCTGTCGGTGCTGCACAGCAACCAGCAGGCCAAATCGCTGTACCGCAAGCTGCGCTTCCGCGAGCTGCCGACCTTCGCCATCAAGTGCAAGAACGGCATCAATCAGTCGCTGTTCCTCGGGCCCGGCCCGGAACAGGGCCTGAACCCCTACGCCAGGATCATCGTCGACGAGGCTCATCGACGCGGCATCGAGGTGCAGGTGCAGGACACCGACGCCGGCTTGTTCACCCTGACCCAGGGGGGCCGGCGCATCCGCTGCCGCGAATCGCTGTGCGACCTGACCAGCGCGGTGAGCATGAGCCTGTGCCAGGACAAGACCCTGACCCATCGCGCCCTCGACCGCGCCGGCCTGCGCCAACCGCAACAGCGCCTGGCTGGCAATGCCAAGGACAATGCGAAGTTCCTCGCCGAGCACGGATCACTGGTGGTCAAGCCGGTGGACGGCGAACAGGGCCAGGGTGTCGCCGTGGACCTGCGCAACACCGGCGAAGTGGAAAGCGCCATCGCCCAGGCCAGGCAGTTCGACACCCGCGTGATCCTTGAGAGCTACCACGCCGGGCAGGACCTGCGCGTCGTGGTGATTGGCTATGAAGTGGTGGCCGCGGCGATCCGCCGTCCCGCCGAAGTGATCGGCGATGGCCGGCACAGCATCCGCCGGCTGATCGAAGCGCAGAGCCGCCGCCGGCAGGCCGCCACCGGGGGCGAAAGCCGCATCCCGCTCGACGGCGAGACCGAGCGCACCCTGGCCGCCGCCGGCTTCGGTTACGACGACGTGCTGCCCAGCGGCCAGCGCCTGGCCGTGCGCCGCACCGCCAACCTGCACACCGGCGGCACCCTGGAGGACGTCACCGAGCGCCTGCACCCGCAATTGGCCGACGCCGCGATCCGTGCGGCGCGCGCGCTGGAAATCCCGGTCACCGGCCTCGACCTGCTGGTGCGCGACGCCGACCAGCCGGACTACGTGATCATCGAGGCCAACGAGCGGCCGGGGCTGGCCAACCATGAGCCGCAGCCCACCGCCGAGCGCTTCGTCGACCTGCTGTTCCCGCTGAGCCGCGAACTGCTCAACCGCGAATCCCAGCACAGCCCGGAGGCTTCGGCATGAGTCCACTGCCACAACCCGACCTCGACTATCTGCAGCGCGTGCTGCTGGAAATGCTCGCCATCCCCAGCCCCACCGGCTTCACCGACACCATCGTGCGTTACGTCGCTGAGCGTCTGGAGGAGATCGGTGTGCCCTTCGAGATGACCCGCCGCGGGACCCTCCGCGCCACCCTCGCGGGCCGGCGAAACAGCCCGGACCGCGCGGTCTCGGCGCATCTGGACACCATTGGCGCCATCGTTCGCGAGATCAAGCCCGACGGCCGACTGGCGCTGGCGCCGGTGGGCTGCTGGTCGAGCCGCTTCGCAGAGGGCAGCCGGGTCACGGTGTTTTGCGAGAACGGTGTGCTGCGCGGCAGCGTGCTGCCGCTGCTGGCCTCCGGGCACGCCTTCAACACGGCGGTGGACAGCCTGCCGATCAGCTGGGACCACGTCGAACTGCGCCTGGACACCTACACCGTCAGCCGCGCCGACAGCGAGACCCTGGGCGTGGCCATTGGCGACTTCGTCGCCTTCGACCCGCTGCCGGAGTTCACCGAGAGCGGCCACATCAGCGCCCGTCATCTTGACGACAAGGCCGGCGTCGCCGCGCTGCTGACGGCGCTGAAGGCGATCCGCGAGAGCGGCCAGGAGCCGCCGATCGACTGCCATCCGCTGTTCACCATCACCGAGGAGATCGGCTCCGGCGCGGCCGGTGCGCTGCCCTGGGATGTCAGCGAGTTCGTCGGCATCGACATCGCCCCGGTGGCCGAAGGGCAGAACTCCAGCGAGCACGCGGTCAGCGTGGCGCTGCAGGACTCCGGCGGGCCCTATGACTACCACCTGTCGCGGCACCTGCTGCGTCTGAGCGAACGCCACGAAATCGCCGTGCGGCGCGACCTGTTCCGCTATTACCACAGCGATGCGCAGTCGGCGGTCACCGCGGGCCACGACATCCGCACCGCGCTGCTGGCATTCGGCTGCGACGCCACCCACGGCTACGAGCGCACCCATATCGACAGCCTGGCCGCACTGGCGAAATTGCTGACGGCCTACCTGCTGAGCCCGCCTGTGTTCGACAGCGACGCCAAGCCCCACGAAGGCACGCTGGAGCGCTTCAGCAAGCAGCTGGAACATCCGGTGCACATGGAAAGCGCCACCCATGTGCCGCCGGTCGACGAGCTGATAGACACCGGCGACAGCACTGACAAGGGCAAGAACTGAGGCTGCACTCGCCGCAGCGCGGGACTACAATCCCGCGCTGCAATTTGCGAGTACCCGCCATGCTGATTCCCTTTGATCTCATCGAAGCCGACACCCTCAACAACCTGCTGGAAGACTTCGTCACCCGCGAAGGCACCGACAATGGCGACGACACGCCGCTGGACGTGCGCGTGGAACGCGCGCGGCATGCCCTCAAGCGCGGCGATGCGGTGATCGTCTTCGACCCGGAAAGCCAGCAGTGCCAGTTGATGCTGAAAAGCGAAGTGCCGAAGGAGTGGCTGGAGGACTGAGCCAGCGCCGCTGTTCCCCATAGGAGCGGACCCTGTCCGCGATCCGACCGTAGGCCGGTGCTCTGTCCTGTGCCCCGGCTTCGCCGGGATTTCGAGGATAAGATCCGCTCCTACAAAAACGACCTAGCAAGCGTAGGGCGTAGGATGGGTAGAGCCTGCGAAACCCATCGTTACCTGCACCGTGGCGGCCTGTGATTGATGGGTTTCGCTACGCTCTACCCATCCTACGAAGACCCCACCCGTTGCGAGCTCTTCGTAGGAAACAGAACTCAGGGCGCGAACCTGGGCCCGAACAGCACCACGCTGGCGCCGATCACACAGAGCGCCACGCCGACCCAGTCGCTCCACAGCGGGCGGCTCTTCTCCACGAAGGCCAGCCAGAACAACGACGCGGCGACGTAGATGCCGCCGTACGCGGCATAGGCGCGCCCGGCATAGCTGGCCTCGACGCGGGTCAGCAGCAGGGCGAACACCGTCAGGCTGAACAACCCCGGAATTATCCACAGGGCGCTCTTGTCCAGCCGCAGCCAGAGGTAGAAGGCGTAGCAACCGCCGATCTCGCAGAATGCGGCAAGGACAAACCAGAGGTAATTGATCATGGGGTTCCTTCCGTGACGGAAAGTGTGCCGGTCAGCCGCGCAGGCCGCCTTCGCGCTCCCAGGCGCAACGCACTTTCAGTTCGCCTTCGCGCGGGCTGTGGAAGCCGTTCTCGGACTCCCAGCGGAAGGTGTGGCTGCCGTTGACTTCGGTCTCCAGGTGCACCACCGCGCTGGCCCAATAGAGGCGGCGCAACAGGGCTTCGAATTGCTCGACCCAGAGCTTCCACTCGTACTCGATGGTCTGGTAGCTGGCGCCGAAATGGATCACCTGGGACTGGTACAGGCCGGCGCCCTCGGTTTCGCAGCGGCTGAACATCTCGCGGCCAAGGAAGGGCCAGGCCTCCCCCATTGGCAGGCTGTCGAGCACCTTGCGGTTGGCGGCGCGGCGCAGGCGGCGCTCCATCGAGTCGCCGGGCCAGTCGCGGATGCAACCATAGACGATGGATTCGGACTGCAAGCGGGTTCTTCCTTCAATGACACCGGTGCCTTCTAACACAGGCCTGCCGACACGCAAAGCGCGAATCCACGTCGATGCGCAGTGGCCCGAAAAAGCAAAAGCCCCGCGAAATGTGCGGGGCTTTCACCGGGGTCCAACGTTCTTCAGCCAGGCAGGCCGGTGACTAAAGCTAACCCTTTGCACCGGACTGGGCAAGCCCTGTCTTTCAGTGCACCGAAAGAGGGCCGGATCAGGCCTGCGAGCGGCGCTTGGCCTGCATCTTCTCCGCCATCTTGGCCATTTCGTCGTAGATCACCTGCGGGTTCTGCTGCTTGATCTGCCAGGCCATTCGGCCCTGTTCGTGAGGCAGGATCATGAAGACGTCGCGGGCCACTTCCTGGTGGATGTACTCGGCGATGTCGGCGGCGCTGATCGGCGAGCTTTCCAGCAGCTTGCCGACCTGGGACTTCATTTCCGGGCTGGGGCCGCGGAAGGAATCCAGCAGGTTGGTCTGGAAGAACGACGGGCAGACCACGTGGACCTTCACGTCCACCAGGCTGAGGTCGGCCAGCAGGCTCTCCGACAGCGCCACCACGCCGGCCTTGGCCACGTTGTAGTTGCTCATCGCCGGGCCCTGCATCAGCGCGGCCATGGAGGCGATGTTGATGATCCGGCCCTTGCTCTTCTCCAGCAGCGGCAGGAAGGCCTTGCAGCCCTTGACCACGCCCATCAGGTTGATCGAGATCTGCCAGTCCCAGTCCTCCAGCGACAGCTCGCTGAAGAAGCCGCCGGAAGCAACGCCGGCGTTGTTGACGATGATGTCGATGCCGCCGAATTTCTCTTCGCAGGACTGCGCCAGCTGGGTCAACTGGCTGTAGTCGCGCACGTCGCAGCGTTGGGTGATGCCATCGCCGCCGGCTTCACGCACCAGCTTCAGGGTTTCCGCCAGACCCGCTTCGTTAACGTCGGCCAGGGCCAGCTTCCAGCCCTCGCGGGCCCAGCGCAAGGCGATTTCGCGACCGAGGCCGGAACCGGCGCCGGTGATCATGATGCGGTTTTGCATGGAGAGGTTTGCCTTTCCTGTTAGGACGTGGGCCGAAGTGTAACCACGGCTTCGCGCCCCCAGCGGCGAAATCAGGGAGCTGAATGCCCCCGGCAAACCGCCGCCACAGCCCCCAGGATCAAGCGCTCAATCGATCAGCAGGACACAGAGCTTGCCCAGCACCAGGGCAACCCCGGCGCAGATCAGCAGGTAGGCAGCGCAGTTGAGGCTCTCGTGTTTGAGCTGCGCGAAACGCCGCACCCGATAGCGCAGCAGGAACAGGCCCAGGGCCAGTGGAATGGACGGACCGAGGAAGGCGAACTGCCAGAAACGCTCGGGCCGGCTGACCGGCTCAAGCGAGCCGGCATCTGCCAGCGGCAGCAAGCCCACGCCACACTGGACGATCAACCACACAACTCCCAGTGCGAGCAGCACGACACCCGGCATCCTTTCGACTCCACGACGGCAAAGGACGGGTATGGTAGTACGCCATCATGGCCGGGGCTGTGCGACGAATCACCCTGTGGAACGACGGAGTGTTCGCAAGTCTCACTGGCGGCGTGACGTCATCCACAGCGCGGGTATTTCTCTGCGCCGTTCAGCTCAGGTCGCGCGGCAGCGAGCCCTTGCGCAGGCGCAGGAACATCAGCGCGGCGGTGCGCGCATCGCCGATCGCGGTATGGCGGCCTTCCACCGGGATATCCAGGTTGCGCGCCAGCGTATCGAAGCGCAGGTCCAGGTGCAGGTCGGGGAAGCGCCGGCTCATCTTGCGGTGATACAGCTCGGATACCTCCACCCGCGGATTGTCCAGGCGCGCGCCGAGCTGCTCGCGCAGGTGCCGGCGCAGCACAGCGACATCGAAGGACAGGTAATAGCCGAGCAACGGGCGATCGCCGATGAATGCCTGCACCCGGCGCAACGCCTCCGCCAGCGGCAACTGCCCTTCGAGATCGGTGCGCCGCAGCTTGTGGATGCGAATCGACTCGCCGCTCAGGCTCGGCGGCGGCTCCACCAGCAATTCCAGGCGCTCGCCGAGGATCAGCTTGCCACGCCGGATGCGCACCGCGCCGATGCTGAGGATGTCGGCCTTGCGCGGATCGAGGCTGGTGGTCTCCAGGTCCAGCGACACCAGCTCCTCGGCGTCCGCCGGATCATGCCGCCACCAGTACAGGCGGCGGCGCCACGCGGCCCACTGGTGATCGGGGAGGCTGATGCAGCCGTTCATCGGGTCTCCAGGTGGAACTGCCGGATCAGGCTCTGCTTGAACTTCTTCACCACGTGCAAACCGTAGCGCAACAGGTCGCGTTCATGGCGACTCAGCCGCGAAACATCGAGTCCCTGCATCCGTCCGTCGCGCTGGCCATCCAGTTGCTGGCGCAGACGCAGCTGCAGGAACAGCTCGAAGGACTCCACCAGGTTGTCCGCAAGCGTCTCGTCCAGCACACAGAGCGCCTTGAGCGCGGCCAGGCGGCCCAGGGTTCCACGCTCCTCCAGCCCTTCGCGCAGCGCCAGCGCGCGGGCGCCGTGGACGATGGGGAAGATGCCGCCACGCTTGATGTCCAGCTGCGCGTCCTGGGTCTTGAGCTGGCCGAGAAAGGTCAGCGGTGTGTCGAACTGCAGGGCCGGCAGCGCCAGGTCGCTCAGCCAGCGGCTGTCGTCGCCGGCCAGGGCGTTCAGGCTCTCGCGCAGGCTTTCGAACAATTGCAGGTTACCCGCCACCGGCCAGGCATCGGCGAGGATCGACAGGCGCATCAGTTGTTCCGGACGCCCCTGCAACGGCACATCGCGCAGTTCGTGTTGCCATTCGGACAACGGCTTGCACCACTCGCTGCGGCTGGCCATGACACCGCCAGGGCAAGGTGGATAACCGAAGTCCAGCAGGGCCGCGGAGAAACGCTGCATCAATTGCAGGCCCTTCTCCACCGGCAGGTCGTCGGCGAGGATCAGGGCGTTGTCCTGGTCGGTCTTGAGCAGTTGCTCGGCGCGGCCTTCGCTACCCATCACCATCAGGCAGCACTTGCCACGCAGTTCCGGCGGGATCAGCAGTTCGAAGAGGCGCTGCAGCAACTGCTCATTGAGCGCGCTGACCAGTTGCATGATGAAGCGCAGGCGGATGCCGTTGCCGGCCAGGGTCGCAATCAGGGTGTGCAGGGTTTCCGCCGCCGCGCGCAACTCGGCCTCGCTTTCGGCGCGGGCGATGCGCAGCGCCAGCACATGGGAGTGAGTGGAGAACAGGCTGAGCACCTGGGTCAGGTGCAGCAACCCGACCACCCTGCCCGCCTCGCACACCGCCACCCGCTCGATGCGTTGGCGGGTCATCAGGATCATCGCGTCGAACAGGAAGTCGCCCAGCTCGACGCAGGCCAGCGGCCGGTGCGCCAGCGGGCCGATGGGTTCGGCTTCACTGCGACCATCGCGGAAGTGCGCAACCATCAGGTCGGTACGGGTCACGATGCCCAGCGCACTGTTTTCGCGCACCAGCAGCGCATCGGCGCCACAGCTCAATTGCAGACGTGCAGCATCGCCCAACAGCAACGCCGGCTCCACCTCGATGGCCGGCAGCAGGTGCTCGCGGGCGATACGGGTGAGGATGAATTCGGCGAGGTTCTGCCCGTCGCGACGCTCCAGTTGGCGCTTGCTCGCCAGGTCCGCGCGGAAGAAGCGGGCAAACTCGGGATTGCTCGCGCAGAGCTGGTGGAACACTTCCGCCGGCAGCTCGTAGACGATGCTCTCCTCGACCGCCTGGTAGCGGTGCTTGCTGCTGCCGGAGAACAGTCCGCGCACGTCGAACAGGTCCTCGGCGGCGTACTGGGCGAACAGCTTGCCGTCCTCGCCGCGCTCCTCGATCACGCCTTTCATCAGGATGAACAGGCACGGCACCGGCGCGCCGGGTTCCAGCAGCACTTCATCGACCGTGTAGTAACCCACGCTCAGCGCATCGCGCAGCTGCTCTCTCTCCTGCGGGCGCAACTGGTCGAAGGGCGGCGCGGCGAAATTGAAATCGTCGGACATCAAGAAGTCCCCGTCTCAAAGCAACGGGGCCGGAGGTGTTTCCACCCCCGGCCCCGCAGGTTGGCTCAGGCGATCAGTGGGCGACTGCGCCAGTGGCACCCAGGCCGGTTTGCGAGCGGATGAACTGCGGGAAGAAGCGCGCGCGCTCTTCGTCGGCCGCAGTGGACTTGTCGGTGATGGAGAAGAACCAGATACCGGTGAAGGCCACCGCCATGGAGAACAGCGCCGGGTATTCGAACGGGTAGATGGGCTTCTCGTGGCCGAGGATCTGCACCCAGATGGTCGGGCCGAGGATCATCAGCACCACCGCGGTGATCAGGCCCATCCAGCCGCCGATCTTGGCGCCGCGGGTGGTCAGCTTCTTCCAGTACATGGAGAGCAGCAGCACTGGGAAGTTGCAGCTGGCGGCGATGGAGAAGGCCAGGCCGACCATGAAGGCGATGTTCTGCTTCTCGAACAGGATGCCGAGGATGATCGCCACCACGCCCAGGCAGACGGTGGTGATCTTCGAGACGCGCAGTTCATCCTTTTCGTTGGCCTTGCCGCCTTTGAGCACGCTGGCGTACAGGTCGTGGGACACGGCCGAGGCGCCGGCCAGGGTCAGGCCGGCAACCACCGCGAGGATGGTGGCGAAGGCCACGGCGGAGATGAAGCCCAGGAACAGGCTGCCGCCCACGGCGTTGGCCAGGTGCACGGCGGCCATGTTGTTGCCGCCCAGCAGGGCGCCGGTGGCGTCCTTGAAGTCCGGGTTGGTGCTGACCAGCAGGATCGCGCCGAAGCCGATGATGAAGGTCAGGATGTAGAAGTAGCCGATGAAGCCGGTGGCGAAGAACACGCTCTTGCGGGCTTCCTTGGCGTCACTGACGGTGAAGAAGCGCATCAGGATGTGCGGCAGGCCGGCGGTGCCGAACATCAGCGCGAAGCCCAGGGAGAAGGCCGAGATCGGGTCCTTCACCAGTCCGCCTGGGCTCATGATCGACTCGCCCTTCGGGTGGACCTTGATGGCTTCGGAGAACAGGGTGCTGATGTCGAAATTGACGTGCTTGAGCACCATGATCGCCATGAAAGTGGCGCCCGAGAGCAGCAGCACGGCCTTGATGATCTGCACCCAGGTGGTGGCGAGCATGCCGCCGAACAGCACGTAGAGCACCATCAGGATACCGACCATGACCACTGCGACGTGGTAGTTCAGGCCGAACAGCAGCTCGATCAGCTTGCCGGCGCCGACCATCTGCGCGATCAGGTAGAAGGCCACGACGACCAGCGAACCGCAGGCGGACAGGGTACGGATGTCCTTCTGCTTGAGGCGGTAGGACGCCACGTCGGCGAAGGTGTACTTGCCCAGGTTGCGCAGGCGCTCGGCGATCAGGAAGAGGATAATCGGCCAGCCGACCAGGAAGCCGATGGAGTAGATCAGGCCGTCATAGCCCGAGGTGAACACCAGCGCGGAAATGCCGAGGAAGGATGCGGCGGACATGTAGTCGCCAGCGATCGCCAGGCCGTTCTGGAAGCCGGTGATGCTGCCGCCGGCGGTGTAGAAATCGGCGGCGGACTTGCTGCGCTTGGAGGCCCAGTAGGTGATGCACAGGGTCAGGCCGACGAAGGCGACGAACATGATGATGGCGGAGAGGTTCAGCGGCTGGCGCTTCACCTCGCCGGTGAGGGCGTCAGCCCAGAGTGCGGGGGCCCAGAGTGCGGGAACAATGGCGGCCAGAGCGAGGGCCGCGGCGATTCGGCCTTTCATTGCTGGGCCTCCTTGAGAATTTCCTGGTTCAGGCGGTCGAATTCACCATTCGCACGGCGCACGTAGATGCCGGTGAGCACAAAGGCCGAGAGGATCAGCCCGACGCCCATGGGGATGCCCCAGGTGACGGACGAATCGGCGCTGATCCTGGTGCCCAGCAGCTGCGGCTGGAAGGCGATCAGCAGGATGAAGCTCACGTACAGGCCCAACATGACCAGGGAGAGCAGCCAGGCGAATCGCTCGCGCTTGGCCACCAACTCTTTGAAGCGCGGATTGGTATCAATCCGCTGGTAGATGCTGTCGTTCATTTTGTTCTTGTCCTCACAGCGGGGATGACGCGGATGTCGTCGATCTCCACTTTAGGACTCCAGTGCAAGCGCTCCAGACGACTTTAGTCGTAGCGTTTGCAAGGGATTTGCGAACAAGCCCGGAATAGACGCCGCGCCATGAAAAAATCCCCCGCGAAGGCTTGGCTTCGCGAGGGATTTTCCTGTGTCAGGCGTGGCGCGATCTAAGCGCTTACAGCCACTCTTTCACGCGATCCGGATGCGCTTCGACCCACTTCTTGGCGGCCACTTCCGGCTTCTCGCCGTTCTGCACGGCGAGCATCACCTCGCCGATTTCCTGGCCGTCCTTCCACTGGAATTTCTTCAGGAAGGCCCAGACTTCAGGCGCCTTCTTCTCCAGCGCCGGGTTGGCGACGCTGTCGACGTGCTCTTCGTCGCCGTAGACCTTTTTCGGATCTTCCAGGAACTTCAGCTTCCATTTGGCGAACATCCAGTGCGGAATCCAGCCGGTTACCGCCACAGCCTTCTTGTCAGCCTCCGCACGGGTCAGCTCGGCGATCATGCCGCTGCCGGAGCTGGCCACCAGTTTGTAGTCCAGGCCGTAGTCCTTGATCGCCTGGTCGGTCTTGAGCATCACCCCGGCGCCGGCGTCGATGCCGACGATACGGCCGTCGAAATCAGCCTTCTGTGCCTTGAGGTCTTCGATGCTGTTGGCTTTCACGTAATCGGGCACGATCAGGCCGATCTTCGCGCCCGGGTAGTTCACGCCCAGGTTGACCACCTTGTCCTTCATCTTGTCGTAGTAGGCGCCGTGGGTGACCGGCAGCCAGGCCGAGAGCATGGCATCGAGTTTGCCGCGCGCCACGCCCTGCCACATGATCCCGGCCGCGACCGGCATCAGCTTGACCTGGTAGCCGAGCTTCTCGCGCATGATCTCGGCGGCCACGTGCGTGGTGGCCACGCTGTCCGACCAGCCATCAACGTAACCCAGAGTGACTTCCGGCTTGGCCGCCGCACCGGCCAGGCCCGCAGCCGCCGACAGCACCAGACCTGCGCCCAGACCTAACAGGCGTCGCATCATTCGCATGGTTTTCTCCCCGTATTTTTTGTCGGAGCGTCCGGGCGAACCCGGCGCAATTCGCGGTCTTGGCCGCCCCTCCATCATCTGCCGGGGCGGCTGGGGGGCTGCTCTGAGAACGACACGCAACGATCCGATCCACGACAGAAACCGTCCGTCCACGACCGTGCCTTTCCATCCACGACGAAGGTGACGGCCTATCGCCTCCATACAGAGGCTCGATTACCCGCAGGGGCCGCCCCGCGATAGCCTTCTCTCAACGGAGAACAATTCTCGATACGGAGAGACCGCCATGCTCAAGACCGTCACTTTCACCCTGATGCACTTCACCATCGCCTTCAGCGTGGCCTATGCCCTGACCGGCAGCATCGCCGTGGGTGGGCTGGTGGCGATCGTCGAGCCGCTGTGCAACGCCGTGGGCTTCCACTTCCACGAGAAGTTCTGGAAGCGTTTGGAGCAGGGCCGGCCGAGCGAGGCCGCGCCCGCGCAGAACTGGCTGCACCGTCACGCCTGAGTGCTCATCGGGGGCGCTGACGCCGGCCGGTGGCATTGCTAAGATGCGCGCCTCGCCACGGCTCGCGTGCCTCCGTTCCCATGCCTCAGTCCCTGCGTTTTCCGCTGCTGCCCTATTGCCTTGCCCTGCTGATCGCCATCACCGCCCTGTGTGGGCTCTGGTATGGCCTGGGCAAACCGGTGAACCTGCCCGACGCGGCGACGCCGACACACAAGTTGCAGTGCGCGTCCTACAGTCCTTTCGCCAAGGACCAGTCGCCCTTCGACAAGCCCTTCGTCCTGCGCCCCGAGCAGATGGACGCCGACCTGGCCCTGCTGGCGACGCGCTTCGACTGCGTGCGCACCTACTCCATGACCGGCCTGGAGGGCATCCCCGCCCTCGCCCGCAAGCACGGCCTGAAGCTGATGCTCGGCGCCTGGGTCAACGCCAATCCGGTCGACACCGACAGTGAAGTCGCCGCACTGATCAAGGCCGCCAACGAATACCCGGACGTGGTCCAGGCGGTGATCGTCGGCAACGAGACCCTGCTGCGCAAGGAAGTCACCGCCCGCTACCTGGCCGGACTGATCCGCCACGTGAAGTCGCAGGTGCATCAGCCGGTGACCTACGCCGACGTCTGGGAGTTCTGGCATCGCCACCCGGAGATCGGCCCGGCGGTGGACTTCGTCACCATCCACCTGCTGCCCTATTGGGAAGACAACCCCAGCGGCATCGACGACGCCCTCGCCCATGTGGCGCAGATTCGCGAAGACTTCGGCCGCGAGTTCGCGCCCAAGGACATCCTGATCGGCGAGACCGGCTGGCCCAGCGAGGGCCGCCAGCGCGAAACCGCCCTGCCCAGCCGGGTCAACGAGGCGCGCTTCATTCGCGGTTTCGTGCGCATGGCCGAGGAGCGCGGCTGGCACTACAACCTGATCGAAGCCTTCGACCAGCCCTGGAAGCGCTTGAGCGAAGGCGCGGTGGGCGGCTACTGGGGACTGTTCAGCGCCGATCGCGAGGAAAAGGGTGTGCTCGCAGGGCCGGTCAGCAACCTGCCGGGCTGGCCGATGTGGCTGGGCCTGTCCGGGCTGATCCTGGCCGGCGGTCTGCTGCTGGGCGGCCGTCCTGCGTCAACCCGCGCAGCACTGCTGCTCCCCCTGGGCGCCGCACTGGGTGGTGCCTGCATCGGTCTGTGGGCAGAGCTGGCGGTCGTCACCAGCCGCTCCTGGGACGAGTGGCTGTGGGCGGCGTGCCTGATCGGGCTGAACCTGCTGGTGTTGCTGCATCTCTGCCTGGCGCTGTCGGTGCGCCGGGGCTGGCGTGTCGACGCCTTCGACTGGCTGGAGAAGCGCGCCGGGCTCTGGCTGGCGGCGGCCGGCTTCGCCGGTGCGGTGCTGATGCTGGGCCTGGTGTTCGATGCCCGCTACCGCAGCTTCCCCAGCGTCGCGTTGCTGTTCCCGGCGCTGGTCTACCTGTGCCGACCGGTCACGGCGCCGCGCCGAGAAAGCCTGTTGCTGATCCTGTTCATCGCCCTGGGGCTTCCGGCGCAGTTGGTGCTGGAAGGCCTGAGCAACCTGCAGGCGCTGGGCTGGGCGGCGGTCAGCCTGCTGCTGCTCGGGGCGCTCTGCCGCGGCCTGCAGCAACCTCTGCCGCTCGCCAGCGGGATGCAGGCGAACGCCAGCTGAATCAGGACGGCCGCGCGCGCACCAGGCGCAGCCCGGCCAGCACTACGGCGAACACCGCAAGGCTGGTGTTGTACAGCGCCAGTGCGGGCAGCGCGGCGAACATCCCCAACGCCGCCAGGCGCCAGCCGAGGCGGCCGGGGATCAGGAAGGCCACCGCCGACAAGCCGAGCGCCAGCGTGCCGAACACGCCGAAATGGATCAGCCAGCCCAGTTGCGAACGCGCGACGCATTCCCAGCGGCTGGCCGACTCGGCGCACAACCCGACCCAGCGGCTATCTTCCATCAGCCCGAAACGCACGCCGTAACTGGCGGCCAGCCACAGCGACAACACGATCAACAGCAGGATGACGGGCATTCGACGGGGCATGGTGCCTCTCCGGGGCGAAAACGGCGCCCAGCATAACCAGCGCAATGGCCGATGCAAGAGGCGCTGCGCCTGCTTACACTGCGATCAGCGACGGAGCCCCCGATGAAGCGATCGAACCTGTTCCTGCTGGCCTGCGTGATTATCAGCTTCTGGTGGCTCTGGCCGGGCGGGCGCCCCCATGCGCCAGTGTCGCCGAGCAACGCGTTGCCCGACGGCGGTTTCCGGGTGGAGCACTACTCCATCTATCCACTGCAGGATTTCAGCATCGAAGCCCGGGTGCTGGGCCGCGAGAACTATCGCCTGGGCCGCGAGGCCGACCTCTCCCCCACCGACCTCGCCCTGGGCTGGGGACCGATGGCCGACCCGACCGTCCTCGCCGGCATTCAGATCTCCCAGGGCAATCGCTGGTACTTCTGGCGAGCCGACCCGCTGCCGATTCCACGCCGCGAAATAGAAACCCACAGTGCCAACATGCACATGATCCCCGCCAACGACAGCGTGGCCCGTACCCTGGCGCAGGTCGACAAGGGCCAGCGCATCCGCCTGAGCGGCAAACTGGTGCGCGTGGAGGGCGACGACGGCTGGCGCTGGGTCAGTTCCCTGAGTCGCGAGGACACCGGCGCCGGCGCCTGTGAACTGGTCTGGGTGGAGAGCCTGGAGCGCCTGTAGCGCCGTCGCATCGAGCAGTTGCCAGCGACGCTGGCCACGGGGCATTCTCGGGCGTCCCCTCATTCAGGTAGCCCCCATGCCACGCGTCACGCTCCGCCCTGCGGTCCCCGCCGACATCCCGCTGATCCTCGAACTGATCACCGAACTCGCCGACTACGAACGCCTCGTCCATGAGGTCAAGGCCGACGCGCAGCGCATGCACGACCACCTGTTCGGCCCGCGCCCCTACGCCGAAGTGCTGATCGGCGAGGTGGACGGCGAGCCGCAGGGCTTCGCGCTGTTCTTCCACAACTACTCCACTTGGCTCAGCCAGCCGGGCATCTACCTGGAAGACCTGTTCGTACGCCCCGCCTCCCGTGGCGCCGGACTGGGCAAGGCGCTGCTCACGGAGCTTGCGCGCCTGGCCGTGGAGCGTGGCTGCGGACGCCTGGAATGGTCCGTACTGGACTGGAACGAGCCCGCCATTGGCTTCTATGAAAGCCTGGGCGCCCGCCCGCAGGATGAATGGACCGTCTATCGCCTGACCGGCGATGCCCTGCGTGACCTGGCCCACAAGGGGTGAAGCAGCGGTAGCACTTGTCGGCAATCCGCTGGTCATATTCGCCGGTCCCCCTAGAGTTGGCTTCTTTCCGAAAGGACTCCTCACCATGAAATGTCTTTCACGCGCGGCCGTCCTGCTCGGCTGTCTCGCCCTGGCCCTCTCCGGCCCGGCGTTCAGCCGCGACGTCGACGAGGCAAGCTACGGCTTTCCGCTGACCAACCCGTTCGAGGCGACCATCGCCACGACGCCGCCGGACCTGCGCCCGCAGTTGCCCGATGACGACGACATTCGCCAGTCCGACTACGCCCTGAAGCTGCGCCCGGAACGCGAACACCAGTTGCCGGAGAACTTCTGGGCGGTGAAGAAGCTGCACTACCGCCTGGCCCAACAGGACCACCAGGCGCCACTGGTGTTCATCATCGCCGGCACCGGTGCGCCCTACTCCAGCAGCACTCCGGAATACCTCAAGCGCCTGTTCTACAGCGCCGGCTACCACGTGGTGCAGATCTCCTCGCCGACCAGCTGGGACTTCATGGCCGGAGCCTCGCAATCCGCCACGCCCGGCTATAGCCCCACCGATGCCGACGACCTTTACCGGGTGATGCAGGCGGTGCGTGCGCAGCATCCGGAACTGCCGGTCAGCGAGTACTACCTCACCGGCTACAGCCTCGGCGCCCTGCATGCTGCCTTCGTCAGCCAGCTCGACGAAACCCGCCGCAGCTTCAACTTCAAGCGCGTGCTGCTGCTCAACCCGCCGGTGAACCTCTACACCTCGGTCAGCAACCTGGACAAGATGGTGCAGACCCGGGTCAAGGGCATCAACGACTCCAAGACCTTCTACCAGGTGGTGCTGAGCAAGCTGTCGCGCTACTTCAAGCAGAAGGGCTACATCGACCTCAACGACGCCTTCGTCTACGAGCTGCAGCAGTCCAAGCAGCATCTCTCCAACGAAGAAATGGCGATGCTGATCGGCACGGTGTTCCGCTTCTCGGCCGCCGACATGGCCTTCACCTCCGACCTGATCAACCGCCGTGGCCTGATCACCCCGCCGAACTTCCCGATCAAGGAAGGCACCAGCCTCGAACCCTTCTTCAGGCGCGCCATGCAATGCGACTTCGAGTGCTACCTGACCGACCAGTTGATCCCGGTCTGGCGCGCCCACGGCAAGGGCAACAGCCTGCCGCAGATGATCCAGCAGGTGAGCCTCTACGCCCTGCAGGACTACCTGCACGACAGCCCGAAGATCGCCGTGATGCACAACGCCGACGACGTCATCCTCGGCCCGGGCGACATTGGTTTCCTGCGCCGCACCTTCGGCGAGCGCCTGACGCTCTACCCGCTCGGCGGCCACTGCGGAAACCTCAACTACCGCGTGAACGCCCAGGACATGCTGGCGTTCTTCAAAGGACAGGATGCGCAGGCCCCGGGCCTGGCAACCGCGCAGACAGGGAACTGACCCATGCCATTCCGCTCTTCCTGGATTTTCGTCCTGGCGCTGTGCTGCGGCCTGGCACAAGCCGACGACAACCTGAAGTTCACCTCCCGCAGCAGCGACAGCTTCTCCGAGCCGCCGCAGGCCGACGGCTTCAAGCACCCGATGGATGCCCTGAAGTTCAACCCCGGCCTGGACCAGCGCGAATTCGAGCGCGCGACCCTGGACGCCCTCAACGTCTACGACCCCTGGGAGTCGTGGAACCGCCGCGTCTACCACTTCAACTACCGCTTCGACGAGTGGGTGTTCCTGCCCGTGGTCCACGGCTACGAATACGTCACCCCGCGCTTCGTACGCACCGGCGTGAGCAACTTCTTCAGCAACCTGGGCGAAGTAACGACGCTGCTCAACAACATCGGCCAGCTCCGCCCCGAACGGGCGGCGAACAGCACCGCGCGGCTGCTGTTCAACACCATCTTCGGTGTCGCCGGCCTCTGGGACCCGGCCACCGCCATGGGCCTGCCGAAAGTCAGCGAGGACTTCGGCCAGACCCTGGGCTACTGGGGCGTACCGGCGGGTCCTTACCTGATGCTGCCGATCCTCGGTCCTTCCAACCTGCGCGATACCGGTGGCCTGGCGACCGACTTCGTGGCGGCGCGCGAGGTGGACTACCTCAACACCGCCAGCCTTGGCCGCGAGTACTGGGAACTGCCGGTGCTGCAGATCATCGACAAGCGCTACAGCAACGACTTCCGCTACGGCCAGACCAACTCCCCGTTCGAGTACGAGAAGCTGCGCTACGTCTATACCGAAGCGCGCAAGCTGCAGATCCAGGAGTGATCCGAAACCGCCGCCTTTCGCGGCGGTTTCTTTTTCCGCAAAAACATCCATAAATTCGATTGTTTTGGCAGAAAACTCTCAACCATTGATCCATCATTCAGGACTAGGATGTCCTCATTCACTGATCAAGGAGGTTTCCATGACCCGTTTGCGTACGCTGATCGACCAACACATCGGCCACCCCGCCTCCGACGGCGCTGGTGTGCGCCTGACCCGCGTGATCGGCGGCCCCGGCATCGAGCGCTTCGATCCGTTCCTGATGCTCGACCAGTTCGACACGCAGAACCCGGACGACTACATCGCCGGCTTCCCGGCCCACCCGCACCGTGGCTTCGAGACTGTCACCTACATGCTCGAAGGGCGCATGCGCCATGAGGACCACCTGGGCAACCGCGGCCTGCTCAAGCCCGGCGGCGTACAGTGGATGACCGCTGCCCACGGCATCATCCACAGCGAGATGCCCGAGCAGGAAGAAGGCGCCATGCGCGGCTTCCAGTTGTGGCTGAACCTGCCGGCGAAAGACAAGCTGTCCCCGGCCGGCTATCGCGACATCGAACCGGAAGACGTACCGCGCACCACTACCGCGCAAGGCGTCGGCGTCACCGTGATCGCCGGCCGCTTCGACGATGGTGAAACCACGCTGGACGGCGCCGTGCAACGTCCCGGCACCGAGCCGCATTACTACGACCTGGAGCTGCCGGCGGGGGCCTCGGTCAACCCGCGCATTCCGGCGGGGCACAGGGTGATGCTGTATGTCTACGAAGGCTCGCTGAAAGTGCCGGGCGAGCGCGGCGACGAGAGCGTGGCCACCAACCGCCTGGTGCGGCTCGGCCAGGGCGACGAGATCCAGCTCTCCAGCGAGAGCGGCGCGCGGGTCCTGCTGCTGGCCGGCAAGCCGCTTAACGAGCCGATCGTGCAGTACGGTCCCTTCGTGATGAACAGCCGCGAAGAGATCGAGCAGGCGCTGCGTGATTATCGCGATGGTGTGTTCGCCGTCTGACGCTCTCGTAGGGCGTATAACCGCTCGCGGTTATACGCCGGTATGCCCCCTGTAGAAGCGGGCCATGCCCGCGATTCGCGCGCATGGCGCGCTCCTACAGGTAGGTACCGTGCGCTCCCGTAGGAGCGCCTCTTATCCGCGATCTGGCCGCAAGGCCGGTAAGCCACCCGTCACGTACCGCGCTCGGCCCTACAGCGACCACTCCTCCATCCCCAGAAAGCGCGTCAGTTCGGCGCGCTTTTCCATGGCATCGCGATACCCCAGGTCGATCAGCGCATTGCAGTAGCCCGGCTCGAACAGCAGGTAGCTCAGCACGCCCGCCCCGCTCGCCTTGGTCGCCCCCGGCCCACGCAGGAACAGGCGCAGCGCGCGTGGCAACTCGTGGCGGTACTCGGCGGCGATCTCGTCCAGTGGCCTGCTCGGCGAGATCAGCAGCACGTCGACCGGTTGCAGCCCCAGCGCCGCGCGGCGCTTACCCTCCGGCACCAGCGAACTGAGGAAGTTGATCCGGTGCAGTAGCTCGATGTCACCTTCCAGGCTGTCGATGAAGGTGCTGTTGAGCAGATGGATACCCACCTGCGCCAGACTCGGCGGCTGACCGGTGCGGTAATTGGCCACCGTGTCGTTGGCGCTGCCCATGGTCGGGTTGCCACTCACGCCAATCACCAGCACGCGATTGGCGCCCAGGTGCAATGCGGGACTGATCGGCGCCTGCTGGCGCACCGCGCCGTCGCCGAAGAACTCGCGATTGACCTTCACCGGGGCGAACAACAGGGGAATCGCCGAGCTGGCGAGCAGGTGCTCCAGGCCCAGGCGTGTCGGCACGCCGACGCGCCGATGGCGCAGCCAGGGATCGATGGTGGCGCGCCCCTGGTAAAAGGTCACCGCCTGGCCGGATTCGTAGCCGAACGCGGTGACCGCCACCGCGCGCAGGTTGCGACGGCGCACGGCGGCGGCAATGCCGGTGAAGTCCAGTTCGCGCTCCAGCAGGTAGCGCAATGGCGTGCTGTCCAGCAACGCCACCGGCTGGCGCTTGCCCAGCCCTAGCAGGCTGTGGCCAAGGAACTTGAAGGCCTGGCCGATCACCCCCAACCAGTCGGCGCGATACACCTGGCCGGTGCGAAAGCCCTTCCAGACCTGAGTCAGGCGCTGGACTGCCGTCGGGAAGGACAACGCCCCGCAGGCCAGCCCGACCGCATTGATCGCCCCGGCCGACGTGCCGACGATCACTGGAAAGGGATTCTCGGCCCCCTGCGGCAACAGCTCGGCGATCGCCGCCAGAACGCCGACCTGATACGCCGCCCGCGCCCCACCACCGGAGAGGATGAGGCCAGTTACGGCTGGGGGTGTCGCAGGGCTGGTGGAGTCCGTCACGATCGAAGTCCTTGTCACGTCGTTTCCAGCTTAGGTCGCCTCGGCGCGACGGGACCTACTTCCTTCTCTTGCGCTTGCGCTTGGGGTAGAGCTTGGGCTCGCCCTCGGGGCGGCTCTTGAAGCGGCGGTGCGCCCACAGGTACTGCTCGGGCTGGCGGCGGATCTCCTGCTCGACCCACTGGTTGACACGCAGGCAATCGGCTTCCTCGCTCTCGCCGGGGAAGTCCTCCAGCGGCGGGTGGATGGTCAGGCGATAACCGGAACCGTCAGCCAGGCGCGACTGGGTAAAGGGGCACACCAGCGCACGGCCCAGGCGGGCGAACTTGGTGGTGGCGGTGACGGTCGCCGCCTGGATGCCGAACAACGGCACGAAGACGCTCTGCTTGGCGCCATAGTCCTGATCCGGCGCATACCAGATGGCGCGGCCGGCGCGCAGCACCTTGAGCATGGAACGCACGTCCTCGCGCTCGATGGCGGTGGCGTCGGCGTTGTGCCGTTCACGGCCGGCGCGCTGGACGAAGTCGAATACCGGGTTGTCATGCTCGCGGTACATGCCATCGATGGTCTGGACCTGACCGAGCAGCGCCGCGCCGATTTCCAGGGTGGTGAAGTGCATGGCCATGAGGATCACGCCCTTGCCTTCGGCCTCGGCCTTGCGCAAGTGCTCCAGGCCCTCGATGTGCGCAAGCTTCGCCAGGCGCGCCTTCGGCCACCACCAGCTCATGGCCATCTCGAAGAAGGCGATGCCGGTGGACGCGAAGTTTTCCTTCAGCAGCCGCTTGCGCTCGGCCAGCGGCAGCTCCGGAAAGCACAGCTCCAGGTTACGCGCGACGATTTCCCCGCGGCTGCCGACCAGGTGGTACATCACGGCGCCGAGCACGCGCCCCAGCCAGAGCAGCACCGGATATGGCAGCTGCACCACCAGCCAGAGCGCGCCAAGGCCGAGCCAGAGCGGCCAGTGGCGGGGATGGAGGAACTCACGGCGAAAGGTGGGGCGGTCCATGGAACTTTCCGGTCACGGTCAAAGCCGGACATTCTACCTTGCCGATACGCCCCTTGCCTGCACGAGAGACCTAGCAATCCGCCACGCTTGCGGCTACCGGGGCGGTCCGCTATAAGTCCAACCCATTTAATGACGCAGTCCGACCATGAGCCAAGCTGACCTTCTCGACCACGACCCCGTATTCCAGCTCAAGGGCAGCATGCTCGCCGTCACCGTTCTGGAACTGGCCCACAACGACCTGCCGCGCCTAGACCGTCAGCTCGCCGACAAGGTCGCCCAGGCGCCGAACTTCTTCCGTGGCACCCCGCTGGTGCTGGCGCTGGACAAGTTGCCCGACGGCGAGGGCCAGCTCGACCTGCAGGGCGTGCTGGATATCTGCCGCCGCCACGGCCTGCGTACCCTGGCGATCCGCGCCAGCCGCGAGGAAGACATTCGCCTGGCCACCATGTTCGACATCCCGGTGCTGCCGCCATCCGGTTCGTCCCGTGAACGCGTTGTCGAGGCGAAGGACCCGGCCGCCCCGCTGACCGGTGCCACCCCGGTGCGCCGTACGCGCAGCGAGCGCCTTTCCGAAAAGGCCGTGGAGCAGGCAGCCGGCAGCGCCACCGCCCAGACGGAAAAGCCCGCCGAGGAAGGCGCCGAGAAGCCGGCGGAAGTCCAAACCGCCCAGCCCCAGGAACCGGCGAAGGACGCCGCACCGGAAAAACCGGCCGAGCCGCCGGCACCGGTCGTCCGTCCGACCAAGCTGGTGACCACGCCGGTGCGTGGCGGCGTACAGATCTATGCCGCCGGCGGCGACCTGATCGTGCTGGCCCCGGTCAGCCCGGGAGCGGAACTTCTCGCCGACGGAAATATCCATGTGTACGGTCCGATGCGCGGTCGTGCCCTGGCCGGTGTCAAGGGCGACACCAGCGCACGGATTTTCTGCCAGCAACTGGCCGCGGAACTCGTGTCCATCGCTGGTAATTACAAGGTCGCCGAAGACCTTCGACGCAGTCCGCAATGGGGGCAGGCGGTGCACGTCAGCCTGTCGGGTGATGTGTTGAACATCACCCGCCTTTAACGGATACTGCCGCGACTTTCAGGGACCAGAATTCTTCGTTTTTTCTTTGGGGTGAATCACCTTGGCCAAGATCCTCGTAGTCACTTCCGGTAAGGGTGGCGTCGGTAAAACCACCACCAGCGCAGCCATCGGCACCGGCCTGGCCCTGCGCGGCCACAAGACCGTCATCGTCGACTTCGACGTGGGCCTGCGTAACCTCGACCTGATCATGGGCTGCGAACGCCGCGTGGTGTATGACTTCGTCAACGTCATCAATGGCGAGGCGACCCTCACCCAGGCCCTGATCAAGGACAAGCGCCTCGAAAACCTGTTCGTGCTGGCCGCCAGCCAGACCCGCGACAAGGACGCCCTTACCCAGGAAGGCGTCGGCAAGGTGATGGCAGAGCTCAAGCAATCCTTCGACTACATCATTTGCGACTCGCCGGCGGGCATCGAGAAAGGCGCCCACCTGGCCATGTACTACGCCGATGAGGCGATCGTCGTGACCAACCCGGAAGTCTCTTCGGTCCGCGACTCCGACCGCATGCTGGGCCTGCTGGCAAGCAAGTCCGCCCGCGCCGAGAAAGGCGAGGACCCGATCAAGGAACACCTGCTGCTGACCCGCTACAACCCCGAGCGCGTCACCAAGGGCGAAATGCTGGGCGTCGAAGACGTCGAGGAAATCCTGGCCATCCGCCTGCTCGGCGTGATCCCGGAATCCCAGGCCGTGCTCAAGGCTTCCAACCAGGGCGTACCGGTCATCCTCGACGAAGAAAGCGACGCTGGCCAGGCGTACAGCGACGCAGTAGAGCGCCTGCTGGGCAAAGAGATGCCGCATCGATTCCTCGATGTGCAGAAGAAAGGATTCCTGCAACGACTGTTCGGAGGACGTGAATGAGCCTTTTAGATTTCTTCCGCAGCCGGAAGGCGCAATCCAGCGCCTCCATCGCGAAAGAAAGACTCCAGATCATCGTCGCCCATGAGCGCGGCAACCGTTCGCAACCGGACTACCTCCCGCAGCTGCAGAAAGACCTGCTGGAAGTGATCCGCAAATACGTCCCCATCGACCAGGAACAAGTCCAGGTCGAACTGGCCAACCAGGGCAGCTGTTCGATCCTGGAACTCAACATCACCCTGCCGGAGCGTTGATCCGGTAGTGGTGGATCTGCGGCGGCTTCGGCCGCCGCAGTCGTTTTCGTCCCTTTTTTTCGCGTACACGTCGCACAAGAGCTTCCATGCCGCTTTCCCAGATCGAATTCGTCCATGAGGACGCCGCCCTGCTGGTGGTGAACAAGCCCACCCTGCTGCTTTCCGTGCCCGGTCGCGCGGACGACAACAAGGACTGCCTGATCACCCGCCTGCAGGAAAATGGCTATCCGGAAGCACGCATCGTCCATCGCCTGGACTGGGAGACCTCCGGCCTGATCGTCCTCGCTCGCGACGCCGACAGCCACCGCGAGTTGTCCCGGCAGTTCCACGATCGTGAGACGGAGAAGGCCTACACCGCGTTGTGCTGGGGCGAACCGGAGCTGGACAGCGGCCGCATCGAAGCGCCCCTGCGCTATGACCCGCCGACCAAACCGCGTCATGTGGTGGACTTCGAGCAGGGTCGACATGCGCTGACCTTCTGGCGCGTCATGGAGCGCCATGGCAACTGGAGCCGCGTGGAGCTCACGCCCATCACCGGTCGCTCGCACCAGCTGCGTGTGCACATGCTGAGCATCGGTCACCCGTTGCTGGGCGACCGCCTGTATGCCGAAGGCGAAGCCCTCACCCTGCGCGACCGCCTGTGCCTGCACGCCAGCATGCTGGCCCTGACCCATCCGCAGACCGGCGAGCGTCTGCGCTTCGAGTCGCCCGCGCCGTTCTGACGTTTCCGACTGACGCAGGAGCGGACTCCGTCCGCGATTGACTTCCGGCGCGATGCGCGACTATCGCGGACAAAGTGCGCTCCTACATTGTTTCTGGGTGATACCCCTTCGGGACAGCGCTTGCGCTGAGCGCACTTCAGTGCGGCCCGAAGGGTGAGCACAGCGAATAGCCCAAAAGACATTTGCTCATACGCGAGTTCCCACCTTCAGGAGCGGGCCATGCCCGCGATCGCGCCCATGGGGGCTCCTACAAGGCCCGGTTGATACGCCGGTGAGTCGGCGCCCAATGACACGCCTCGACAGGCCGCAGATTCCCGCATTTACGTTAAACTTCCGGCCATTCGCTGTCCGGAGTTACCCATGCGTGCAGAACTCAACCAGGGCCTGATCGACTTCCTCGCGGCCTCCCCTACGCCCTTCCACGCCACCCAGGCCCTCGCCCGTCGGCTTGAAGAAGCCGGCTACCATCGCCTGGACGAGCGCGATGCCTGGCGTACCGAAGCCGGTGGCCGCTACTACGTCACCCGCAACGACTCCTCGCTGATCGCCTTCAAGCTCGGCACTGCACCGCTGCTGGAGAGCGGCCTGCGCCTGGTCGGCGCGCACACCGACAGCCCCTGCCTGCGGGTCAAGCCCAATCCCGAGCTGGTGCGCCAGGGTTACTGGCAGCTGGGTGTCGAGGTCTACGGCGGCGCACTGTTCGCCCCCTGGTTCGACCGCGACCTGTCCCTGGCCGGCCGGGTCACCTTCCGCCTCGCCGGCAAGGTCGAAAGCCGCCTGATCGACTTCAAGGCACCGATTGCCGTGATCCCCAACCTGGCCATCCACCTCAACCGTGAGGCCAACATGGGCTGGGCGATCAACGCGCAGACCGAACTACCGCCGATCCTGGCCCAGGTCTCCGCCGGCGAGGGCCGCGACTTCCGCGACCTGCTCGGCGAGCAGCTGCAGCTGGAGCACGGCATTACCGCCGACGCCATCCTCGACTACGAGCTGAGCTTCTACGACACCCAGCGTGCAGCCGTAATCGGCCTCGACCAGGCCTTCATTGCCGGCGCCCGCCTGGACAACCTGCTGTCATGCTACGCCGGCCTGCAAGCCCTGCTGGCCAGCGACAACGAGCAGAGTGGCGTACTGGTCTGCACCGACCACGAAGAAGTCGGCTCCTGCTCCGCCTGCGGCGCCGATGGCCCGTTCCTCGAACAGGTGCTGCGCCGCGTGCTGCCGGAGAACGACGTCTATACCCGCGCCGTACAGCGCTCGCTGCTGGTTTCGGCCGACAACGCCCACGGCGTGCACCCCAACTACGCCGACAAGCACGATGCCAACCATGGCCCGAAGCTCAACGGCGGCCCGGTGATCAAGATCAACAGCAACCAGCGCTACGCCACCAACAGCGAGACCGCCGGTTTCTTCCGCCACCTGTGCCTGGAAAACGAAGTGCCGGTGCAGAGCTTCGTGACCCGCAGCGACATGGGTTGCGGCTCGACCATCGGCCCGATCACCGCCAGCCAGATCGGCGTGCGCACCGTGGACATCGGCCTGCCGACCTTCGCCATGCACTCCATCCGCGAACTGGCCGGCAGCCAGGACCTGCACTACCTGACCAAGGTACTCAGCGCCTTCTACGACAGCGCCGACCTGCCCTGACCCGAAGGCCCGGCACCCGCCGGGCTTTTTTATTACGGACAGTCATTGCGGAGACCGATCATGCCTTTCAACGGAAGCTGCCTGTGCGGCGACATCGCCTACCAGATCGATGGCCTGGACATGCCGATCGGCCATTGCCATTGCCACACCTGCCAGAAGGCGCACTCCGCCGCCTTCGCCACCACGGCAGGGGTGATGCGCGAGCACTTCCGCTGGACGCGTGGCGAGGACAAGGTGGCGGCGTATGAATCGTCGCCCGGCAAGCTGCGCAAGTTCTGCCCGCGTTGCGGGACGCAGCTGCTCGCCGAGCGCGACGGCCAGCCTCACGTCATCGTGCGCGTGGCGAGCCTCGACGACGATCCGGGCGCGAGACCGGCCCGACACATCTGGGTATCCCATGACCGGCCCTGGCTGGCGCAGGACGGGATTCCGGCTTACCCGGAGTGGAATCCGGATCGCTGAAGCGAACCTGTAGGAGCGCGCCATGCGCGCGATCGCCGACATGGACGATTTACGTTGTTTTCTGGGCTCCCGCGTTCGCGGGAGTGACGGTGTCATGCCGCGCAAACGTCTTCCCCGCAAGCGCGGGAGTGGCGGTGTCATGCCCCCGCAAACGTCGTCCCCGCGAACGCGGGAGTGACGGTGTCATGCCCCTGCAAACGTCATCCCCGCGAACGCGGGAGTGACGGTGTCATGCCCCCGCAAACGTCATCCCCGCGAACGCGGGAGTGGCGGTGTCATGCCCCCGCAAACGTCATCCCCGCGAACGCGGGGACCCAGAGAAGATTGATGCCGACAGGGGCCGCCATCAGTCCGGCACTTCCACGCTCACATGAATGGCATCATGCCGCCAGAACTCCAGGTCGCAGTCGATGATCCGCCCGTGCTGGTCGCGGTTTATGCGGGTGATGCGCAGCGCCGGGCTGCCTTCGGCGACGCGCAGCACGCTGGCCGCCTCGCCATGCAGGGCGGTGGGCACCATGTCGAAGCGCACGCGACCATAGCGAATGTCGTAGCGGCTACCGTACAACTCGGTCAGGGAACAGGTGAGGTCGCAGTCTAGAATGCCGGGGAAGTACGCCGGGTTCAGGTAGTGCTCGACGTACAGCACCAGCCTGCTGTCCACCCGCCGCAATCGGCGGATCTGGTACACGCTGGATAGCGCCGGCAGCTCCAGCAGCTCGCAGATCGCGGCACTGGCGGGAATCTGCCGGGCCGACAGCACTTCGGTAGCCGGCACCCGTCCCTGTCCCTCCACCATCGCGTGGTAGTGGCTGCGCACCAGCGGGTTGTAGAGCAGGCGCGGCGGCGAGACGAACCAGCCACGGCGTTCCTCGCGATAGATCAGCCCCTGGGCCTCCAACTGGCCCAGCGCTTCGCGCAAGGTGATCCGCGTGGTATCGAACAGTTCGCTCAGCTTGCGCTCGGCCGGCAGCTTGCCGCCGGCACTGAGCAGCCCGCTGTCTATCTGTTCGATCAGTGCCCGGCAGATCGCCGTCACCGTGGGTAGCGCCGTGTCGCGCATGCCGACTCCTATCTTGGCCTAGTCCAGCCCCGAAACGGGGCATTTCGCTGCTCGTGCGGGGCCTCTTCATCCTAGGAAAGTCCCGTGACGGTCCCGTGACAACCAGCTTTCGAGCAGCACCCGTGCCAGCGCAAGAAAACAGCGTAGCCCAATGAAACCGGGGCATTGGCGATGGTCTACGCTTTCTGCGGATGCCCCGCCAAACAGCCCCGCCGCCCAGGCCCGCGCCAGGCCGGACATCAAACTGTCATCCGGGCCGCATAGATTGGCCTGGGTCTGCTGATCTAGACCACTTGTTTCCCCGCGTCGGCGGATGCCGGACACGGACCTACCCTAACGATCGAAGGAGCACCGAATGAAACGCTTGCTTGCTTCACTGCTGGGATCGGCCATTGCCATCGGCAGTGGCCTCGCCATGGCGGCCGACGCCAACCTGCAATCGCTGGAAGCCGCCGCCCGCAAGGAAGGCCAGGTCAACAGCGTGGGCATGCCCGACAGTTGGGCGAACTGGAAAGACACCTGGAAGGACCTGGAAAGCAAGTACGGCTTGAAGCACATGGATACCGACATGAGCTCGGCCCAGGAGCTGGCCAAGTTCAAGGCCGAGGGCGAGAACGCCAGCGCCGACATCGGCGACGTCGGTGCCGCCTTCGGGCCGATCGCCGTGCAGCAGAACGTCAGCCAGCCCTACAAGCCGAGCACCTGGGACCAGGTGCCGGAGTGGGCCAAGGACAAGGACGGCCATTGGGCGCTGGCCTACACCGGCACCATCGCCTTCATCGTCAACAAGCAGCTGGTGAAGGACGTGCCGCACAGCTGGGCCGACCTGCTCAAGGGCAAGTACAAGGTCACCATTGGTGACGTGAGTGCCGCGGCCCAGGCGGTCAACGGCGTGCTGGCGGCGAGCATCGCCAACGGCGGCGACGAGAAGAACATCAAGCCGGGCCTGGAGTTCTTCGCGCAGATCGCCAAGCAGGGCCGCCTGTCGCTGACCAACCCGGTGATCAACACCCTGGAGAAGGGTGAAGTGGAAGTCGGCATCGTCTGGGACTTCAACGGCCTGAGCTACCGCGACCAGATCGACCCGTCGCGCTTCGAGGTGCTGATCCCCTCCGACGGTTCGGTGATCTCCGGCTACACCACCATCATCAACAAGTACGCCAAGAACCCGAACGCCGCCAAGCTCGCCCGCGAGTACATCTTCAGCGACGCCGGCCAGATCAACCTGGCCAAGGGCAATGCCCGTCCGATCCGCGCCGAGCACCTGACCCTGCCGGCCGAGGTGAAGGCCAAGCTGCTGCCCAACGAGCAGTACGCCAAGGCCCAGCCGATCAAGGACGCCAAGGCCTGGGAAGAGACCTCCAAGCGTCTGCCGCGCATGTGGCAGGAAAACGTCATCATCAACATGCAGTAACGCCCGGCCGCCCCGGTTCGCCGGGGCGGTTTCGCGTTCCGAAAAGGCCCGCCCCATGCGCCACGACGTCATCCTGGTCGTTCTCGACGGCCTCAACTACAGCGTCGCCCACGACTGCATGGGCCACCTTCAGGCCCTGTGCAACGCTGGCCGCGGTCAGCTTTACCGGCTGGAATGCGAATTGCCATCGCTGTCCCGCCCACTCTATGAATGCATCCTTACCGGTGTGCCGCCCATCGACAGCGGCATCCTGCACAACGACGTGTCGCGCCTGTCCAACCAGCGCAGCCTGTTCCACTACGCCCGCGACGCCGGCCTGACCACCGCCGCGGCGGCCTACCACTGGGTCAGCGAGCTGTACAACCGCACGCCGTTCGATCCGGCGCGCGACCGTCACACCGACGACGCATCCCTGCCGATCCAGCATGGCCACTTCTACTGGACGGACCACTACCCCGACTCGCACCTGTTCACCGACGCCGAGTCCCTGCGCCGCCGGCATTCGCCGAACTGCCTGCTGGTGCACCCGATGAACATCGACGACGCCGGCCACAAGCACGGCCTGGGCACGCCGCAGTACCGCAACAGCGCGCGGCACGCCGACATCATCCTCTCCGAGTACCTGCACCAGTGGCTGGCCGCCGGCTACCAGGTGATGGTCACCGCCGACCATGGCATGAACGACGACCGCAGCCACGGCGGCATCCTGTCGGAGGAGCGCGAAGTACCGCTGTTCGTCTTCGGCGAGGCCTTCAGCCTCGACGACCAGGCTCGCCCGCGCCAGGTCGAACTGTGCGGCACGCTGTGCGAACTGCTTGGCGCCGCCCACGACAAACCCGTCTGCCGGGAGCTGCTCAAGGCATGAGATCGAATCGCGGAAAACTCATCGCGCTGCTCTGCCTGCTGCCCTTCGCGGTGTTCTTCATCGCCTTCCAGGTGGCACCGCTGGCCTGGGTCGCGGTGAACAGCCTGCGCACCAGCGACGCCTGGGGCCTGGGTAACTTCGCCGAGATCCTCGGCTCGCCCTTCTACCGACAGGCAATCCGCTACAGCCTGGAAATATCGATCTGGTCGAGCCTGATCGGTCTGCTCATCGCCGTGCTCGGCAGCTACTCGCTGCGCCAGGTGGACGGCAAGCTGCGCGACTTCGTGATGGCCTTCGCCAACATGACCAGCAACTTCGCCGGGGTGCCGCTGGCCTTCGCCTTCATCATCATCCTCGGCTTCAACGGCGCCATCACCCTGCTGCTCAAGCAGGCGGGGCTCATCGAGGACTTCAACCTCTACTCGAAGACCGGCCTGATCATCCTCTACACCTACTTCCAGATTCCGCTGGGGGTGATGCTGCTGTTCCCGGCCTTCGACGCCCTGCGCGAGGACTGGCGCGAATCCGCCGCGCTGCTGGGCGCCAGCCACTGGGCGTTCTGGCGGCACATCGGCATCCCGGTGCTGACCCCCGCGCTGCTGGGCACCTTCGTCATCCTCCTGGCCAACGCCCTGGGCGCCTACGCCACGGTGTATTCGCTGACCACCGGCAACTTCAACGTGGTGACGATCCGCATCGCCGGCCTGGTCTCGGGCGACGTGTTCCTCGACCCGAACATGGCCAGTGCGCTGGCGATGTTCCTGGTCGGCCTGATGACCCTGATCACCCTCGCCCACCAGTGGCTGCTGCGTCGGAGCTACCATGTCCAGAAGCGCTAATTCGCTGTACCACCGCGTGGTGGTCTACGCGCTGTTCCTGATCCTGCTGCTGCCGCTGGCCGCCACCCTGCTCTATTCGCTGGCTACCTCCTGGAGTGCCAGCGTGCTGCCTGACGGCCTGACCCTGAAGTGGTACTTCACGCTGTGGAGCGACCCGCGCTTCCTCACCGCCTTCGGCCAGTCGCTGCTGGTGTGCTTCGGCTCGCTGGTGCTGAGCGTGGTGCTGGTGCTGCCGCTGATGTTCGTCGTGCACTATTACTTCCCGCGCCTGGACGCACTGATGAACGTGCTGATCCTGCTGCCCTTCGCGGTGCCGCCGGTGGTCTCCTCGGTCGGCCTGCTGCAGCTCTATGCCGCCGGCCCACTGCCGCTGATCGGCACGCCCTGGGTGCTGATCGGCTGCTACTTCACCATCGCCCTGCCGTTCATGTACCGGGCGATCAGCAACAACCTGCAGGCGATCAACCTGCACGACCTGATGGACGCCGCCCACCTGCTCGGCGCCAGCACCTGGCAGGCCGCCCTGCTGGTGGTGCTGCCGAACCTGCGCAAGGGCCTGATGGTGGCGCTGTTCCTGTCCTTCTCCTTCCTCATCGGCGAATTCGTCTTCGCCAACCTGCTGGTGGGCACCCGTTACGAGACGCTGCAGGTGTTCCTCAACAACATGCGCAACAGCAGCGGCCACTACACCAGTGCGGTGGTGGTTTCCTACTTCCTCTTCGTCCTGCTGCTCACCTGGGCGGCGAACCGTCTGAACAAGGACAAGACCTGACATGAGCTTTCTCAGCGTCGAACGACTGAACAAGAACTACGGCAACACCACGGTGTTCCAGGACATCGACTTCGCCGCCGAGCGCGGCGAGTTCGTCACCCTGCTCGGCCCCAGCGGCTGCGGCAAGTCCACCCTGCTGCGCTGCATCGCCGGCCTCACCGCGGTGGACAGCGGGCGCATCCTGCTGGGTGACGAGGACATCGTGCCCAAGAGCCCGCAGAAGCGCGGCATCGCCATGGTGTTCCAGAGCTACGCGCTGTTCCCCAACATGACTGTGGAGCAGAACGTCGCCTTCGGCCTGCGCATGCAGAAGGTGCCGGCGGCGGAGTCCGCCCAGCGGGTACGCGAGGTACTGGAGATGGTCGAACTCGGCCCATTGACCTCGCGCTACCCGCACCAGCTCTCCGGCGGCCAATGCCAGCGCGTGGCGCTGGCCCGCTCGCTGGTCACCCGCCCGCGCCTGTTGCTGCTCGACGAGCCGCTGTCGGCGCTGGACGCGCGCATCCGCAAGCACCTGCGCGAGCAGATCCGCCGCATCCAGCAGGAGCTTAAACTGACCACGGTGTTCGTCACCCACGACCAGGAAGAGGCGCTGACCCTTTCCGACCGCATCGTGCTGATGAACGCCGGGCGCATCGTCCAGAGCGGCGACGCGGAAACCCTCTACACCGCGCCGGAAAATGCCTTCGCCGCCGGCTTCATCGGCAACTACAACCTGCTCGAAGCCGCCCAGGCGACCCGCCTGCTGGACCGGCCCTTCCAGCAGAAGGTGGCGATCCGTCCGGAATCCCTGCGCCTGAGCATGGACGCCGGCGACGGCATCCCGGTTCGGGTACTCTCCCACAGCCTGCTGGGCAACGTGATCCGCTACCGGGTAGACGCCGCTGGCGTGGAACTGACCGTGGACGTCCTCAACCGCAGCGCCGAGCGCCTGTACCCGGCCGGCACCGAACTCAGCCTGCAAGTAGACATTGAAAGTATTCGGGAGGTGGCCTGATGGCCCTGGTGATTTTCGACCTCGACGACACCCTGATCGACGGCGATTGCGCGAGCCTGTGGAGCCAGCGCATGGCCGATCTCGGCTGGGTGGATGCGGAGTCGTTCCTCAAGCGCGACGCCGAACTGATGGCGCTGTACGCGCAGGGCAAGCTGCCCATGGAGGATTACATGGCCTTCGCCCTGGAGCCGATGGCCGGGCGCAGCGTCGAGGAAATCGAGCGTGAAGTGGCAACCTTCGTTGAGGACGTGATCGAGCCGCTGATCCACAGCGACGCCTGCGCCACCCTCGCCCGCCACCGCGCAGCCGGCGACCGCCCCCTGGTGATCTCGGCCTCTGGCGTGCACCTGGTGCAACCGATCGCCGAGCGCATCGGCATCGACGAAGTGCTGGCCATCGACCTGGAAGTGGTGAACGACCACTACACCGGGCGCACCGTGGGCGTCCTTACCTATCGCGAAGGCAAGGTACTGCGCCTGCTTGACCTGCTGGAGGGCGACGACAGCCCGCTGGCTGACGCGCACTTCTACTCCGACTCGCGCAATGACCTGCCGCTGCTCAAGCTGGTTGGCCACCCGCATGTGGTGAACGCCGATCCGGTGCTACTGGAACAGGCGCAGAAGATGGGCTGGGACAGCCTGGCCTGGAAGTGACCCGCGCGAGCCGGCCTGGGGAATCAGGCCGGCAGCGCCTCCAGTAAACGCTCGCACATGCGCGTCTCTTCCGTCTCCTGGGAGAGATCGGGCGAGCGCCGGGCAGAGGCCACCGCGCGAGCCAGCTGCCGGCGACACTCCTCCCGCTCCCCACCGAAGGCAGCTCGCACAGCCAGGCAGCGCGCCCAGACGCTCGCGTATTCACGCTTCAGGCGCTCCGGCAGCAATTCATCGAACAGCCCGGCGGCACTCCCCGAAGACACCGCCGCAACAAAGGCCAACTCCGCGCCGATCAGCCGTAGCATGTCAAACAGAGGTCGCTGCAGTGCCTCGGGAAGCGCATTTCGCAGCACCTGGAAGGGGACCTCAAGCGCAGCGGCTTCCTGCCAGCGTCCCTGGATCTGCAAGGCACGCAGCCGGAGATACAGCGCCACCAGCGGCATGGGTTGGTCCTGGGATTCCAGCAGCCGCAGCTCTGGCTCTGGCGCCTCGTCAGCGCAGGTTCCGGCACAGGAGAGCCCCATCAGGCGGGCGAACGCAAGTTGCGGATGACCGATGTCCATGCCACGCCGCCAGCGCAGCAGCCAGAGTCCATCGCTGACCACCCGAGGCCTTCCCACCACCGGCAACAGGTTGGCAACGCCCACGCAGGCATTGGTCGCACAGATGGCCAGTAGAATCCCCCGCAGAGGACCGGGCTCCAGCCACAGCACGATCGCCCCAGCCAACAGGGCAACCGCCAGGTTCGCCAGCGGCCCGCCAGCGACGAACCACATCTGCTGACGGCGCCAGGGGCCACGGGGATCGGCGAAGGCCATGACGAAGCCGGCCAGACGTCGGTTATACCTGGGCCGCCAGCCGACCTTCAATCCCTCACGCAGCAGGCGTACGTCCAGGCGGCGTACACACATACGCAGCACCGTCATGCCGCTCCAGCGAGCAGCGAGCAGATGCCCCAGTTCGTGTACGAAAATGGAGAGATAGAGCACCGTTGCGCCGGCGAGGATGCCGGGCAGAATCCACACCGTCTCGGCGGGCATCGAGAGCATGCACAACATCACGCCCAGAATGCCCGCCGCCCCTCCCAGCAGATACACCAGCATCCGCAGCGCCTCGTTCAGCACGGGTGGCAACTCCCAGAGTCCGGCGACTTCGCCGGCGTGACTTTCGGCATTCCCTGTGTCCGCCATGGATTGCGCTCCCTGCGTCCGGCGGCGGATCAGCTCAAGGCCGGATCGATGACCAGCACGACCTTGCCCTGCACCTGGTTGCTGGCCAGCGCATCAAAGGCCTGCTGTGCCTGCCCGATCGAGAAGGTCCGCTCCAGTTGCGGGCTCAGTTTGGCAGTTTCGAACAATGGCCAGACCTTCTGCCCCAGCTCTGCCATCAGGTGCGCCTTGAAGTCGGCGCTGCGCGAACGCAGGGTCGAGCCGATCAGCTGGATGCGCTTGCCCAGCAGCAGGGCCAGATCCAGTTCAGCCTTGCGACCACCCATCAGTCCGATGACCACCCATCGGCCATCGCGACCGAGGATTTCCAGGTCCAGCTTGGCGTAGTTGCCCCCCACCGGATCGAGGATCACGTCGAACGGCGCGAAATCCCGAAGAGATTCGAGACTCTCGCCGCGCAGAGCGCCGCCCTCGGCCCCCAGACCCTCGCAGTAGGCCAGGCGCTCGGCGCTGCCGACGCTGACCCAGCAGGGGCTGCCGAAGGCCTTGCACAGCTGGATCCCGGCCGAGCCGACACCACTGGCGCCGGCGTGCAGCAGCACCTTCTCGCCAGGCTGCAGCGCGCCCAGCATGAACAGGTTCAGCCAGGCGGTGGCGTAGACCTCGGGCAATGCGGCGGCTTCGGCCAGGGAAAGGCCCGCCGGCACCGACAGGGCATGGCGTTCGTCCACCACCACTTCCTCGGCCATGCCGCCGCCGGCCAGCAGCGCGCAGACGCGGTCGCCCACCTGCCAGGTACTGCCGGCGCCCACCTCGGTGACCACCCCGGAACACTCCAGGCCAATGATATCGCTGGCCCCGGGCGGCGGCGGGTACAGACCGGCCACCTGCAGCAGGTCGGCACGATTGAGGCCGGCGGCAGCGACCTGGATGCGAATCTCGCCCTGTGCGCAGGCCGGAGAGGGACGCTCCCCCCACTCCACCCGCCCTTCGATACCTTGCAATGCGTTCACGCTGCCTCCATAGTGACCTTGCAGGGCCCGATCCGTAAGGTCGGGCCCTTTCTTCGCGTCGAATTCTCCAGTGATTGAACCCGGCGCCGCCAATTACGGCCTAATATGCGTCATAACTCCGCGATCAGTCGAATCAGCATGAAGCGATTTTTGCCCCGTACCGCCCTGTTGTTCATCCTCGGCGCAAGCGCCCTGTCCTCGTTCGCTGCCACCAGCAGCCCGAACGTCTGGGATGGCCTGCAGCCGGACCGGGACCAGGTGATCGCCAGCCTCAACATCGTTGAGCTGCTCAAGCGCCACCACTACAACAAACCGCCGCTGAACGACGACCGCTCGGCGAAGATCTACGACAGCTACCTGAAGATCCTCGACCCGGCACGCATGTACTTCACCGCCGCTGACATCGACCAGTTCGCCCCCTGGCGCACCCAGTTCGACGACTTCCTCAAGAGCGGCGAGCTGGAGCCCGGTTTCACCATCTACAAGCGTCACCTCGACCGCCTGAAGGAACGCCTGGACTTCGCCCTGGCCACCCTGAACAAGGGCGTCGACAAGATGGACTTCACCACCAACGAATCCCTCGAGATCGACCGCGAGAAGGCGCCCTGGGCGAAGAGCAGCGCCGAGCTGGACGACCTGTGGCGCAAGAAGGTGAAGGACGAGGTCCTGCGCCTGAAGATCGCCGGCAAGGACAACAAGGCCATCCAGGACCAACTGACCAAGCGCTACAAGAACCAGCTGATGCGCCTGGAGCAGACCCGCAGCGAAGATATCTTCCAGGCCTACATCAACGCCTTCGCGCAGACCTACGATCCGCACACCCAGTACCTGTCGCCGGATAGCGCGGAAAACTTCGACATCAACATGAGCCTGTCGCTGGAAGGCATCGGCGCCGTGTTGCAGAGCGACAACGACTACGTGAAGGTCGTGCGCCTGGTCCCCGCCGGCCCGGCGGAGAAGAGCAAGCAGATCGCCACCTCCGACAAGATCATCGGCGTCGCCCAGGGCAAGGGCGAAATGGTCGACGTGGTCGGCTGGCGCCTGGACGAAGTGGTCAAGCTGATCCGCGGCCCGAAAGGCTCGCAGGTCCGCCTGGAAGTGATTCCGTCCACCAACGCGCCGAACGACCAGACCAGCAAGATCGTCACCATCACCCGCGAGGCGGTGAAGCTGGAAGACCAGGCCGCGAAGAAGTCGGAAATCACCCTCGACCACGAAGGCAAGAGCTACAAGCTGGGCATCATCGACGTGCCCGCCTTCTACCTCGACTTCAAGGCCTACCGCGCTGGCGACCCGGACTACAAGTCCACCACCCGCGACGTGAAGAAGCTGATCAGCGAGCTGCAGAAGGACAAGGTCGACGGCATCGTCATCGACCTGCGCAACAACGGCGGCGGCTCCCTGCAGGAAGCCACCGAACTGACCGGCCTGTTCATCGACCAGGGTCCGACCGTACTGGTGCGCAACAGCGATGGCCGCGTCGACGTGCTCAACGATGACGAAGGCAAGGCCTTCTACAACGGCCCGATGACCGTGCTGGTCAACCGCCTGTCCGCCTCGGCCTCGGAGATCTTCGCCGGCGCCATGCAGGACTACCACCGCGCACTGATCGTCGGCGGCCAGACCTTCGGCAAGGGCACCGTGCAGACCATCCAGCCGCTGAACCACGGCGAGTTGAAGCTGACCCTGGCCAAGTTCTACCGCGTTTCCGGACAGAGCACTCAGCACCAGGGTGTGATCCCGGACATCAGCTACCCGTCCATCGTCGACGACAAGGAAATCGGCGAGAGCGCCCTGCCCGACTCCATGCCCTGGGACACCATCAAGCCGGTGCTCAAGGCCCAGGCCGATCCGTTCAAGCCGTTCCTCGACCAGCTGCGCAGCCGTCATGACACGCGCACCGCGAACAATGCCGACTTCGTCTACGCCCGCGAGCGTCTGGCGCTGGCCCAGGAGCTGATGAAAGAGAAGACCGTCAGCCTCAACGAAGCCAAGCGTCGCGCCCAGCAGACCAACATCGAAAGCCGCCAGCTGGCCATGGAGAACACCCTGCGCAAATCCAAGGGCCAGGAACCGCTCAAGGAGCTGAAGAAGGAAGACGAAAACGCCCTGCCGGACGACGATAAGACCAAGCCGCAGGACGACGCCTACCTGACCGAGTCCGGGCACATCCTGATCGACTACCTGAACCTGGATTCCCAGGTCGCCAAACACTGATCGGATGTAATCAAACAGTCATGACGCTGTCGTGAAATGCACAGGGCCGGGAAACCGGCCCTTTGCATTTTCATCCACCGAGAACCGTCATGACCGTCACCGAGCAGTTGAGCGCCCTGGACCAGATCCTCGCTCACGGCGACCTGCACTGCCTGTTCCAGCCCATCCTGTCGCTCTCCGAACGGCGCCTGGTCGGCTACGAAGCCCTCACCCGCGGCCCCTCCAACGGCCCCCTGCACTCGCCCCTTCCGCTGTTCAGCATCGCCCGCAGCAGCGGCCGCCTGAGCCAGCTGGAGCTGCTCTGCCGACGCCAGGCCTGCGCGCGCTTCCGTGACCTGAACCTCGACGGCAAGCTGTTTCTCAACGTTTCCCCCGAATCGCTGCTGGAGCCCACCCACCAGCCCGGTCGCACCCTGCAGTTGCTGCAGACCTTCGGCATCTCGCCGAGCGACGTGGTGATCGAACTCACCGAGCAGACGCCCATCGAGGATTTCAGCCTGCTCGACACCGCCCTTCACCATTATCGGGCGATGGGCTTCTCCATTGCCCTCGACGACCTCGGCGCGGGTTATTCCAGCCTGCGCCTGTGGTCGGAGCTGCGCCCCGACTACGTGAAGATCGACCGCCATTTCATCGAAGGCATTCACCTGGATGCGGTGAAGCGCGAGTTCGTCGGCTCCATCCTGAAGATGGCCCACGCCTCGCGTGCCCAGGTCATCGCCGAAGGCATCGAGCTTGCCGAAGAGCTCGCGGTGCTCTCGGAAATGGGCGTCGACCTGGTACAGGGCTACCTGTTCGGCCGTCCCAGCGAACAGCCACCGCGCGATGCGCGAAACCTGCTGCCGGACGTGGATGCCAGCGGCAGCCTGCTCGCCGACGAACCCTCCGACCTGCAACCGCTGCTGCTCGAACAGCCGGCGGTACGCGACGAAACCCCGATTGGCGACGTACTGGAGGCCTTCCGCGCCCAGGCCAACCTGAACTCCCTGGCGGTGCTGGACAGCGCCGATCAGCCGGTTGGAATTGTCCACCGGCATGCCCTCTCCGACGCCCTGCTGAAACCCTTCGCGACGGAACTCTACGCACGCAAGCCGATCAGCCGCCTGATGAGCAGCGACTTTCTTGCGGTGGAACGCAGCCAGTCGCTGCAACAGGTCAGCCGCCTGCTGACCAGCCGTGCGCGACAGCGCATCGAGGAAGACTTCATCATCACCCTGAACGGCCGCTACCTGGGGCTGGGCCGGGTGATCGACGTGCTCAAGCTGATTACCGAACAGAAGATCCGCCAGGCACGCTACGCCAACCCGCTGACCCTGCTGCCGGGCAACGTACCGATCCAGCAGTGCCTGACCCGGCTGCTTCAGCAGGGCCGGGAAGCCGTGGTGTGCTACGTGGACATCGACAGCTTCAAGCCCTTCAACGACCTCTACGGCTACGCGCGTGGCGATGAAGTGCTGCTGTGCCTGGCGCAATGCCTGGGCGAACGGGTAGACCCGGCGCAGGACTTCGTCGGTCATATCGGCGGCGATGACTTCATGCTCGTGCTGGGCAACCGGGACTGGCGCGAACACCTCAATCACCTGCTGGAAGACTTCCAGGGGCAGTGCCGGCGCTTCTACAGCCGCGAGCATCTCGAAGCGGGCTGTTTCGTCTCGCACAACCGGCACGGGCAGCGCGAGGAGTTCCCCCTGCTGTCACTGTCGATTGGCGTGGTGCACCTCAAGGCCGAGGCTTGCGCCCGCCTGGATGCCGGACAACTGGCGGGACTGGCGTCCGAGGCCAAGCGGCACGCCAAGGCCGTGCCCGGCTACAGCCTGCACATCCTCAGCGCCGACTGAGCTCAGAGCCCGAGATGATGGGCGCGCGCTTCATAGCGCGCCGCCTGGGTCTCATCGGGCAGCAGACCGGGGCCGCCATTGCGGTAAAGCTCCATCAGCTTGCGCGCCGCCAGTGGATGGCCGGCCTCTGCGGCCTGCCCCCAGTAGCGCGCGGCTTCCTGCGCATCGGCGGCATGGCGGGTATCGCCCTTGAGCAGTTGCACGCCGACCTGATAGGCAGCCTTGGCATCACCGCCAGTCGCGGCCAGACGCAGCAGACGCAACCCTTCCTCGCGAGCGCCCAGGCCCTGCCCCCGGAACAGCAGCAGGTGTCCATAGAAACTCTGTGCGGCGATGTCGCCCAGGTTGGCCCTGCGCGAGAACTGCCCCTGCATCCACTGCCAGGCACGTGGCTGGCGGACCAGCCAGGGCCAGCCCATCAGTCGTCGCGCCACGGCATAGGCCAGGCGCGCCCGCAGGCGCCAGAACAGCTCACGCGGCGTCTCCACCTCAAAGCTCCTCGGGGTACTCGAACTCGAAGACCCGCACTACTTCCGCCGCATGCCAACCCGCCGCCGCCGGACCATCCGGTGCGCCGGAGAAGCGCCCCAGGCGCTCCACGCATTCGAAGAAGCCGGTACGCGGCAGACGGCTCGCCCCCTGGCTGATCACCAGCGAACTGCGCAACGGACGCCCGGCGCGGGCATCCAGGGCGGCGAGATGTTCGAGGGCGGCGGTCAGGGTGGTCATCGCCGGCGTGGGCAATTGCAGGCGCTCGATCAGCGCCCGGTAGGTCAACAGATGGCGCTGGCGGCGGGCGTCTTCCAGCTCACCGAGCAGACCTTCCCAGTGTTTGCGACTGATCTGTACGCTCAAGACCCGGACTCCCCAATGCCCAGGGCACGGCGCAGGCCGTGCTGAATGGCGTCGCTGGCCTCGCGCTCGCCGCTTTCGATGAGAGCGAGGTAGGACGGACTGATGCCCACCGCACGCGCCAGTGTCTCGAGGGAAAAGCCGCGCGCCTCGCGCAGGTTTTTCCAGTTCGGAGCCTCGTCGGATACGGGTGCTGCGGCAGGTTTGACCACCTGTGCGGCACCGCGGCCGGCGGCGGCCAACAGTGCCTGGTACTCGGCCCAGGGAACAACGGCGTATTCCGCCTCGCCGTCACGCATGATGACTTGCACGTTCATGACAACACTCCTTGCAGGCCGCCATCTTAACAGCCTGACCGGCACCTGTGCCGGCTATACTGCTGCTGCCGTCACTTCCAGCCGAACATGGGGACCGACTTGCCGCGTCTTCTCCTGATCTGCCTCTGCTTGGCCAGTGTCCTCTGTAGCGCCGACGAACTGCGCTGGGGCTACTCGCCAAGCAACGGAATGCCCTACGTGGAAAGTATTGACCACGAATTGGCGCACGGCTTCATTCGTGATCTGGGCGAAAGGGTCGGACAGCTCCTGAACCTCGAGGTTCGCTTCGTCGAGACCCCGGACAAACGTGTGGAAGCCTCATTGCAACAGGGCAGTATCCAGCTGCTGTGCATCAACAACCCGCAATGGATGAGCGCCCCGGAGAAGCTGCACTGGTCGCCCAGCCTGTTCGAGGAGGAGGACGTTCTGGCACAACGCAGTGACGCGCCCGCCTTGAACACACTCGACGCCCTGCGCGGCCACACACTCGGCACCAGCCTCGGCTACGTCTATCCGCCGGCATTGATGGAGGCCTTCGCCAGCCACGCGATTCGTCGCAACGACGTGCGCGACCTGGAAACCCGCCTGCACATGCTCGAACACAATCGCCTGGACGCCATCGTCGACATGCGCCGGCCGCTGGAATTCCTGCTGCGGGAACACCCCGGCCTGAGCATCCGGGTCAATCCCGGCATCCTGCAGCGCTATTCGATCCGCTGCTCCTACGGCCCGACGCTACCGATTCCAGCCGAGCGACTCGACGCGGCACTGCAGACACTGGTGGACGACGGTTCCATCCAGCGCATGCTTGCCCAGCAGAACCAGCTGCTGCGTCAGCGCCGCTGAACCGGCGCCGGCAGCTGCCTGAGCGCCTCGCGGGTTTCCACACCCTGGCCGTCACGCCACACCTTGAAGGCATCCAGCTCGGACTGCCAGCGACGCACAACCCAGGCCAGCACGGCGAGGTCGTCGAGCAGCCCCACACCCGGCAACCAGTCAGGTATCAGATCCACCGGCGACAGGAAATACAGCAGCGCCGCCACGACGGACACCAGGGCCTGGGAACTGATGCCGCGATAATCACCGCGCACCCAGGCCACCAGCAGTTCCTGCAGCAGTTTCAGGTCACTGCGGACCAGCTTCAGCCGGCCACTCTTGCGCGCCACCGCGAACAACAACGCCGGCACCCGGCCACGGGCCAGGAATCGTCCGGCAAGGTTCAGGTAGCGATCGAATCCCGGAGGTTTTCTCATCACTCCACCTTGGTAGGAATACTCAGACGGGAATGGTTCAGGTTATCCACCTTTACTGTGGATAACTCTGTTGAAAGAAAGCTTCAACATCGCCCAAAGGCCCGAGCCATCAGGGCTCCAGACAGATAGGCGATTTTTTATCCAGCCTGACAAATACGTTAAAAATCATGCAGTTGCGGCTATTCGATGGCCACCGGAATGTCAAGCACCCGGTGTCACTACAGCTGCGGCAATTATGTGCATAAGCGTAACAGCACGGCCCAGCCTACTCCCAAACAGACCCTCGGGTCTGCCGCCCGTTCCAGAGCAGGTCCGGCAAAAACGAAAACGCCCCGCGGGTAACGGGGCGCTTTCATTGGTACGAAGGTACTCAGTTCTGCTTCGGAGCTTCCAGGGTCGCTTCCGGACCAGCTTCCGGCTGATTCTGATCCTTGATGCCCAGCAGCTCCAGGTCGAACACCAGCACGGAGTTCGCCGGGATGGTCGGGCTCGGGCTCTGCGCGCCGTAGGCCAGTTCGCTCGGGATGTAGAGCTTGATCTTCTCGCCGACGTGCATCAGTTGCAGCGCCTCGACCCAACCCGGAATCACGCCGCCAACCGGCAGATCGATCGGGCTGCCACGCTGGATGGAGCTGTCGAATACGGTGCCGTCGACCAGCTTGCCTTCGTAGTGAACGGTGACCACGTCGGTAGCCTTGGGCTGCGGGCCGTCGGCTTTCTTGACGACTTCGTACTGCAGGCCGGACTTGGTGGTGACCACGCCTTCGCGCTTGCCGTTGGTCTCGAGGAACTTCTTGCCTGCTTCCAGGGCTTCGGAGTTCTTCTTGGCGAGCTGCTCTTCGGCGCGTTTCTGCAGGAAGGTGAAGGCTTCGGTCAGCTCTTCATCGGTCAGCTTCTGCTTCTGCTTGCCAACGGCGTCCTCGATACCCAGGGCAACAGCCTTGGAGTCGAGATCGTTCATGCCTTCCTGGGCCAGGCTCTTGCCCATGTTCAGGCCAATACCGTAGGAGGCTTTCTGGGCGGGGGTCTTCAGTTCCACTTCAGCGGCTTGCTTGTCGCAGCCCGCGAGAACCAGGCCGACCAGCGCGATCGCTGCCGCCAACCGATGTTGTTTCATGCTGAATCCTTGTCTTTACGCCGTCATGGCAGGGTCTTTGAAGCCGCGAGCTTATCAGGCGCTCGTGGCCAGTGGCTATGGGCAATAGGAACCCCTGCCAGAGGAGAAGTTCCCACAGCAAACTTATAGGAAAATTAACAGGATATGTTCGACGAACAGGTCGAAGGAATGCGAACTGGCGCGGCTTTTTCGAGCGCAAAGAAAAAGCCCCCAAGTATCGCTACCTGAGGGCTTTTCGAAATATGGCGCAGCGGACGGGACTCGAACCCGCGACCCCCGGCGTGACAGGCCGGTATTCTAACCGACTGAACTACCGCTGCGTCGGACCTCGAGTTTGGTGGGTGATGACGGGATCGAACCGCCGACCCTCTGCTTGTAAGGCAGATGCTCTCCCAGCTGAGCTAATCACCCTTCACTCTCGAAGTGGGGCGCATTCTACGGAGGAGATTCGAGGCTGGCAAGCCCCTCAATGAAAAAAATTTTCAGATGTTCCAAAGGCTTAGATGAAGTGTGCGAATGACGAAACGGGGTTGGCCTGGAAAGCGCCTGACGGAATAATGGGGCCTTTGTGTCCAGGAGTTAGCCCCTCATGTGGTTCCGCAACCTGCTCGTATACCGCCTCACCCAGGATCTGCAGATCGACGCCGATGCCCTGGAGAAGGCCCTGGCCAGCAAGCCGGCGCGCCCCTGCGCCAGCCAGGAGCTCGCCACCTACGGTTTTTCCGCGCCCTTCGGCAAGGGCCCGGACGCGCCACTGGTCCACGCCAGCGAAGGCTTCTTCCTGATCAGCGCGCGTAAGGAAGAACGCATCCTCCCCGGCAGCGTCGTGCGTGACGCACTGAAGGACAAGGTCGACGAAATCGAGACCGCGCAGATGCGCAAGGTCTACAAGAAGGAGCGCGACCAGCTCAAGGACGAGATCGTCCAGACCCTGCTGCCGCGCGCCTTCATCCGCCGCTCGGCTACCTTCGCCGCCATCGCCCCGAGCCTCGGCCTGATCCTGGTCGACTCCTCCAGCGCGAAGAAGGCCGAAGACCTGCTCTCCACCCTGCGCGAAGCCCTGGGCTCGCTGCCGGTGCGCCCGCTGACCGTGAAGGTCGCGCCGACCGCCACCCTGACCGAATGGGTGAAGACCCAGGAGGCCGCTGGCGACTTCTTCGTCCTCGACGAATGCGAGCTGCGCGACACGCATGAAGACGGCGGCGTGGTGCGCTGCAAGCGCCAGGACCTGACCAGCGAGGAAATCCAGTTGCACCTGACCGCCGGCAAGCTGGTCACCCAGCTGTCCCTGGCCTGGTCGGACAAGCTGTCCTTCGTCCTCGACGACAAGGTGGTGATCAAGCGCCTGCGCTTCGAAGACATGCTGCAGGAAAAGGCCGAGCAGGACGGTGGCGAAGACGCCCTCGGCCAGCTCGATGCCAGCTTCACCCTGATGATGCTGACGTTTGCCGAGTTCCTCCCGGCGCTGGTCGAAGCTCTCGGTGGCGAGGCGATGCCGGAAGGCATCTGATGCCCGACGGGCGCCGCCTCCGCGCGGCGCCTGACATACCAACAAGGAAGGCCCCATGCGTGCTCTCATTCTCCTCAGCCGCTTCATGGGCAACACCTTCGCCCTCTGGGTGCTGCTCTTCGCCATCCTGGCGTTCTTCGTCCCCACCCTCTTCACCCCGCTCACCCCCGCCATCGTGCCGATGCTCGGCGTGGTGATGTTCGGCATGGGCCTGACCCTCAGGGTCGAGGACTTCGCCGAAGTCGCCCGGCATCCCTGGCGCGTCGCCCTCGGGGTGATCGCCCACTTCGTGATCATGCCCGGCGTGGCCTGGCTGCTCTGCCAGGCGATGCACCTGCCGGCGGAGATCGCCGTCGGCGTGATCCTGGTCGGCTGCTGCCCCAGCGGCACCGCCTCCAACGTGATGACCTGGTTGTCGCGCGGCGACCTGGCGCTGTCGGTGGCCATTGCCGGCGTCACTACCCTCCTCGCCCCGCTGCTCACCCCGGCGCTGATCTGGCTGCTGGCCTCGGCCTGGCTGCCGGTATCCTTCGGTGCGCTGTTCTGGTCGATCCTGCAAGTAGTCGTGGTGCCGATCGTTCTCGGCCTCGCCGCTCAGCACCTGCTCGGCGCACGGGTGCGCCATGCGGTGGAGGTGCTGCCGCTGGTGTCGGTGGTGTCCATCGTGATCATCGTCGCGGCGGTGGTGGCGGCCAGCCAGGCGAAGATCGCCGAGTCCGGCTTGCTGATCCTGGCCGTGGTGATCCTGCACAACGGCTTCGGCTTCCTGCTCGGCTACTTCACCGCCAAGCTCTTCGGCCTGCCGCTGGCACAGCGCAAGTCACTGACGCTGGAAGTCGGCATGCAGAACTCCGGCCTCGGCGCCGCCCTCGCCAGCGCGCACTTCTCGCCCCTGGCCGCAGTGCCCAGCGCGCTGTTCAGCGTCTGGCACAACATCTCCGGCGCCACGCTCTCCACCTGGTTCCGGCGCATGACCGACGAGTCGCCCGCGCGGGAACAGGCCCCGGAGTGAAGCCCCGATCCGGCCCCGGCTTGCCCGGGGAGTCAGATTTGTGCAAAATAATGCACATCGTGAGGACGACCTCACCACCTTCCGGTGTTCCAGCGGGGACGGCCCTTCAATCCATCCACCGTCTGGAGTCCAACATGTCCTGGATCATTCTGTTCGTCGCCGGCCTGTTCGAAGTCGCCTGGGCTGTCGGCCTGAAGTACACCGAAGGCTTCACCCGCCTGGTTCCCTCGGTACTTACCGCCCTGGCGATGGCCGCCAGCGTCGGGTTGCTGGGGCTGGCCATGAAGAACCTGCCACTGGGCACCGCCTACGCCATCTGGACCGGCATTGGCGCGCTGGGCACCGTTGCCGTTGGCATCTGGCTGTTCGGCGAATCCATGGCGCCGGTACGCATGCTCAGCGTAGCGCTGATTCTCTGCGGGCTGGTTGGCCTGAAACTGAGCCACTGACGCTGCATCGATTTCGATGCCGGCGGGCTGTCGCTTTCCCGAAAATTTGTCGGTATGCTGCGGCCCACTGTGTTTGCTTGCGTCACTGTGGCTCGTGACCTGGTGGGGCCATTCCCCATCACCCGGCTTCGACTGCACCTTGCAACTCAGGAAGAGCGCGGGCTTTCCGCAAAACAATATTCAATTGTTCAAGGTGTAATTCCATGTCGAATCGTCAGACCGGCACCGTCAAGTGGTTCAACGACGCCAAGGGCTTCGGCTTCATCACTCCGGAAAGCGGCAACGATGTCTTCGTGCACTTCCGCTCCATCCAGGGCACCGGCTTCAAATCGCTGCAGGAAGGCCAGAAGGTCTCCTTCGTTGTGGTTGAAGGCCAGAAGGGCCTGCAGGCTGACGAAGTTCAGGTTATCTGAACCGCGACACGCCCATGAAAAAGCCCCGGCATTGCTGGGGCTTTTTCTTTGCCGCCGGAAAACTCAGCGTGCAGCGCCACGCAGCACGGCGACCTGCTCCTGCAGCGCCAGACGCTTGGCGTCCTCCGGAGCCACCGGCTGGCCGGCCACCAGGCACACCCGCGACCAGATACGGCGGAAAAAGCCCTTGCCCGGGTCGCGGCTGAAGAAGCTGCCCCAAAGCCCTTGCAGTGCCATCGGGATTACCGGCACCGGGGTTTCCGCGATGATCCGCTCCACCCCGCTGCGGAACTCATTCATCTCGCCATCCAGGGTCAGCATGCCCTCGGGGAAGATGCACACCACCTCCCCTTCGCGCAGGTACTCGGCAACCTTGGCGAACGCCGTTTCATAGGTCGCCGGATCTTCGTTGCGCCCGGCGATCGGCACGGCGCCAGCGGTGCGGAAGATGAAGTTCAGCACTGGGATGCGGAAGATCTTGTAGTACATGACAAAACGCACCGGGCGACGTACGGAGCCGGCGATCAGCAGCGCATCGACGAAGGACACGTGGTTGCACACCAGCACCGCAGGGCCTTCGTCGGGGATGACCTCGAGGTTGCGGTGATCCACCCGGTACATCGAGTGGGTCAGCAGCCACACCAGGAAGCGCATGGTGAACTCGGGAACGATCTTGAAGATGTACACGTTCACCGCGACGTTCATCAGCGACAGCACGAGGAACAGCTCGGGGATCGTCAGCTTCGCCACCGACAGCAGCAGGATCGAAACAATCGCCGCCACCACCATGAACAGCGCGTTGAGGATGTTGTTGGCGGCGATCACCCGCGCGCGCTTGTCCTCCTCGGTGCGCGCCTGGATCAGCGCGTACAGCGGCACGATGTAGAAGCCGCCGAAGATGCCGATGCCGAGGATGTCGGCCAGCACCGCCCAGGACTGCGAATGCTCCAGCACCGCCAGCCAGTGGTACGGCTGCTCGCCCTGCGGGAAGTCGCCGGAGTGCCACCAGAGCAGGATGCCGAAGAGGCTCAGACCGATGGAGCCGAAGGGCACCAGGCCGATTTCCACTTTCTTCCCGGAGAGCTTCTCGCAGAGCATCGAGCCCAGCGCGATGCCCACGGAGAACACGGTGAGGATCAGCGTCACCACGCTCTCGTCGCCGTGCAGCAGCTCCTTGGCGTAGGTCGGGATCTGAGTGAGATAGACCGCGCCGAGGAACCAGAACCAGGAGTTGCCCACCAGCGAGCGCGACACCGCCGGACGCTGGCGCAGGCCGAGCAAGAGGATGCTCCAGGACTGGCGGAAGATGTTCCAGTCGATCGTCAGGTCCGGCAGCGCGGCCGCCGCGCGGGGAATGTTGCGGCTGGCGAGGAAGCCGCAGACAGCCACCAGCACCACGGCGCTGCCAACGCCGGCGGCGTAGTCCTGCCGCGACATCAGCACGCCAGCGCCGATGGTGCCGCAGAGGATGGCGAGGAAGGTGCCCATCTCCACCAGGGCGTTACCGCCCACCAGCTCGTCCTCACGCAGGTGCTGCGGCAGGATCGAGTACTTCACCGGACCGAACAGCGCCGAGTGGGTGCCCATGGCGAACAGCGCAAGGAACAGCAGCGGCAGGCTGCCAAACACGAAGCCCGCGGCACCCACCGCCATGATGCCGATCTCGGCCAGCTTCAGTGCACGCATCAGAGCGTCCTTGTTGAACTTCTCGCCGAACTGTCCGCCCAGGGCGGAGAACAGGAAGAACGGCAGGATGAACAACAGCGCGCAGAGGTTGACCAGCAGGTTGCGGTCACCGCCGACGGTGAGGTGGTAGAGGATCGCCAGAATCAGTGACTGCTTGAAAATGTTGTCGTTGAACGCACCCAGCAGCTGGGTGACGAAGAATGGCAGGAAACGCTTCTTGCCCAAGAGGGCGAATTGCGAGTGTTGAGACATCGTCCTTGTTTACCTGCGTGGGGGCCTCTGGCCGGGATGACAGCATGGATATGACGGCAACGACCTGAAGAAAAGCCACATTTTCCGCACAAGTCCATCCAGGCGACTACGAAATCTCACTCCAGCGACATCCATGCCGCTTGCTCCATGCAATCTCCGCCTGGTGTTCTGACAGGGCTCTACGCACGCCTGGAATCTGGGAAGCTGTTGGGTCGTAGGCGGTTGGGGGCGCTCCATCACGGCGGATAGCGCTGCGCGCTATTCGCCCGACAAGCCTGGGGCGAACGGTTCACGCCGTCTTGAACGATCTCGCACACGCCTGCCGATATTCGCCGGGGCCGACGCCGTAGGCCTGCTTGAACTGGCGGCTGAGATGGCTCTGGTCGGCGAAGCCCAGTTGCATGGCCACGCCTACCGGCGCGCAGCCCTGCTTGAGCAGCGCGCGGGCCTGCTCCAGGCGGCGTTGCTTGAGCCAGGCGTGGGGCGGCAGGCCGGTGGCCTTGCGGAACACCCGGGCGAAGTGGAACGGCGACAGTCCGACGGCGGCGGCCAGCTCTTCCAGCGACGGCGGCTCCATCAGCCGCGAGCCGAGCAGTTCGCGGGCGCGCGCCACGGCGACGGGTTCGTTGCCGGCGGGCGGCGCGTCGGGAATCCGCGCATGGCGCTGGAACAGCAGCAGAAGGGCCTCACGCCAGCAGGTCTGGCGCTGCAATACGGGGGCGTCGGAATCCACCAGGCGGTGGGCGGCGAACAGCGCCCGCACCAACTCCGGATCGTGCACCACGCTGGCATCGAACGACGGCGTACCGCCACCGTTCAGTTCCAGCTCTTCCAGCACCCCGGAAACCTGCGCCAGCTCAGGGTAGAAGCCGCGATACCGCCAACCGGCCTCGTCAGCCTTGGAGCCGGTATGCACCTCGTCAGGATTGATCAGCACCACGCTGCCAGCCGGCGCGAAGTGTTCGGCGCCGCGATGGTGGAAACGCTGCGCCCCCTGCTCGATCATCACGAAGGCAAAGCCTTCGTGGACGTGGGGCGAGAATACCTGCTCGATGTAGCGCGCGTGCAGCAGCTCGACGCCGCCCAGCTCCTGGGCGCGCCAGAAACGGGTACGTTCGCCGCTCGCGTGGTGGTCTGTCATGCTCCTGCCCCGATGTCGCACCGCCGCTCTGGAGAACGAGCGGGTCGATCACCTTACACCAGCGCCGTCAGCCGTTGAAACTCGCCTCCAGCGCGGCCTTTACCTGCGGCCACTCATGGTCGGTGATGCTGTAGAGAATGGTGTCGTCGAGACGGCCGCCGGCCAGGCGCCGATGATTGCGCAGCACGCCTTCGCGCACCGCGCCGAGCTTCTCGATGGCACGCTGCGAACGCAGGTTGCTTGCGGCGGTCTTGAACTGCACGCGGACCATCTTCCAGCTGTCGAAGGCATGGCGCAGCATCAGGTACTTCATGGTGGCGTTCAGGCCGCTGCCATGCTGCGCCTGGTCCAGCCAGGTGGCGCCGATCTCGCAGGCCGGCAGCGCCGGGAGGAAGTCCGTGAAGCGCGTGGTGCCGACGATCTCGTTGCCCAGGCGCACCACCAGCGGCAGCGCACGGCCTTCACGCTGGTCGGCCAGGCCCTGGCGATACCAGTCCGGGCGCCCCGGTGCGCTCATGAACTGCAGTACATCGCGGTTCGCCTCCGCCAGGGTCACCAGTTCAGGCACGTCGGCCTCCACCATCGGCTCCAGGCGCAAGGCCCCGCGCTGCAAGGTGATCGGTAGCGGTCTGAACATGGTGTGCTCCTGATACGTCGACGCAGATCTCGCTCATTTCAGAGCGTAGCGGCTGCCTGAAGTGCCGCACCCGCAAAAGGGCGCGACAGACGGGCGGACTGCAAAGGCCGGCAAGCTATCAGCCCGGCCAGCGCCACTCAAGTGAGAAGCGCGACACAGCGCCACTGAGACATTGGTAGCAGTCGGTCTGACACATCGGGACTTTGGTGCGAAACTGCTGCTAGCGCTCCTGCGGGGGAGCCAGTTCATTTCCGGAGTCAGCATGTCGTTGTCCAGTGGGTTGATCGCAACGGTCGCCCTGCTCTACATGGCGGTCCTGTTCGCCATTGCGTTCTATGGCGACCGCCGTCGCGCCCCTCTTTCGCCGCGCGTCCGCGCCTGGGTCTACAGCCTCTCCCTGGCGGTGTACTGCACCAGCTGGACCTTCTTCGGCGCGGTCGGCCAGGCCGCCGGCCAGCTCTGGTCGTTCCTGCCGATCTACGTCGGCCCCGTGCTGCTCATGCTCTTCGCGCCCTGGGTGCTGCAGAAGATGATCATGATCAGCAAGCAGGAGAACATCACCTCCATCGCCGACTTCATCGCCGCGCGCTACGGCAAGTCGCAGGCCCTGGCGGTGGTGGTGGCGCTGATCTGCATCGTCTGCGTGCTGCCCTACATCGCCCTGCAGCTCAAGGGCATCGTGCTCGGGGTGAACCTGCTGATCGGCGCCGGAGCCGACGCCGGCGGCAGCCGCGCCCAGGACACCGCGCTGATCGTCTCGCTGGTCCTGGCGCTGTTCACCATCGTCTTCGGCACCCGCAGCCTCGACGTCACCGAGCACCACCGCGGCATGGTGCTGGCCATCGCCTTCGAGTCGCTGGTCAAACTCACCGCCTTCCTCGCGGTCGGCATCTTCGTCACCTACAGCCTCTACGACGGCTTCGACGACCTGCTCGACAAGGCCCGCGCCGCGCCGCAGCTGGCCGACTACTGGGAAGAAACCGTGCACTGGCCGGGCATGCTGCTGCAGACCGGCGTGGCGATGACCGCCATCATGTGTCTGCCGCGCCAGTTCCACGTGCTGGTGGTGGAGAACATCGAGCCGCGCGACCTAGGCCTGGCGCGCTGGGTATTCCCGATCTACCTGGTGCTGGCCGCGCTGTTCGTGGTGCCCATCGCGCTGGCCGGACAGATGCAGCTGCCGGCCGGGGTCATCCCCGACTCCTTCGTGATCAGCCTGCCGCTGGCCGAGGCCCATCCGGCGCTGGCCCTGTTGGCCTTCATCGGCGGCGCCTCGGCGGCCACCGGCATGGTCATCGTCGCCAGCGTGGCGCTGTCGACCATGGTCTCCAACGACATGCTGCTGCCCTGGCTGTTGCGCCGCAAAGGCGAGGCCGAGCAGCCCTTCGAGGTGTTCCGCCACTGGCTGCTGACCGTGCGCCGGGTGAGCATCGCGCTGATCCTCCTGCTGGCCTACGTCAGCTACCGTCTGCTGGGCTCCACCGCGAGCCTCGCTACCATCGGCCAGATCGCCTTCGCCGCCATCGCCCAGCTCGGCCCGGCCATGATCGGCGCGCTGTACTGGAAGCAGGCCAACCGCCGCGGCGTATTCGCCGGGCTGGCCGCGGGCTCCTTGCTGTGGGCCTACACCCTGGTGCTGCCGGTGGTCGCCAAGGGCCTGGGCTGGCCGCTGGAAGCCTTCCCCGGCCTCGCCTGGCTGGCCGGCCGCCCCTTCGGCCTGACCATCGAACCGCTGACCCTCGGCGTGCTGCTCTCGCTGATCGGCAATTTCGCCCTGTTCGGGCTGGTCTCGGTGTTCTCCCGCACCCGCGTCTCCGAGCACTGGCAGGCCAGCCGCTTCATCGGCCAGGAAATCTCCCAGAAACTCAGCTCGCGCTCGATGCTCGCGGTGCAGCTGGAAGACCTGCTGATGCTCGCCGCCCGCTTCGTCGGCGAGGAGCGCGCGCGGCAAAGCTTCATCCGCTTCGCCTACCGCCAGGGCAAGGGCTTCACCCCGAGCCAGAACGCCAACGACGAGTGGATCGCCCACACCGAACGCCTGCTCGCCGGCGTGCTCGGCGCCTCCTCCGCGCGGGCGGTGGTGAAGGCCGCCATCGAAGGCCGCGAGATGCAGGTCGAGGACGTGGTGAAGATCGCCGACGAAGCCTCCGAGGTGCTGCAGTTCAACCGCGCGCTGCTGCAAGGCGCCATTGAGAACATCACCCAAGGCATCAGCGTGGTCGACCAGTCGCTGCGCCTGGTGGCCTGGAACCACCGCTACCTGGAGCTGTTCGAGTACCCGGAGGGGCTGATCTACGTCGGCCGGCCGATCGCCGACATCATCCGCTACAACGCCGAGCGCAACCTGTGCGGGCCGGGTGATCCGGACCTGCACGTCGCCAAGCGCCTGTACTGGATGCGCCAGGGCACCCCGCACACTTCCGAGCGATTGTTCCCCAACGGCCGGGTGATCGAACTGATCGGCAACCCGATGCCGGGCGGCGGCTTCGTCATGAGCTTCACCGACATCACCAACTACCGCCACGCCGAGCAGGGCCTCAAAGACGCCAACGAAGGCCTGGAGCAACGGGTGCAGGAGCGCACCTTCGAGCTGTCGCAGCTGAACCATGCGCTCACCGAAGCCAAGGGCACGGCCGAGGCGGCGAACCAGTCCAAGTCGCGCTTCCTCGCCGCGGTCAGCCATGACCTGATGCAGCCGCTGAACGCCGCGCGGCTGTTCTCCGCCGCCCTCGCCCACCAGGAGCTACTGCCCGAGGAGGCCACCGAACTGGTGCGCCACCTGGACTCGTCGCTACGCTCGGCGGAAGACCTGATCACCGACCTACTGGACATATCGCGCCTGGAGGGCGGACGGGTCAGCGCCGATGTCGCGTCCTTCCCGCTGAGCAACCTGTACGAGACCCTCGGCGTGGAATTCCGCGTACTGGCCCAGGAGCACGGCATCGACTTCCACATGCGCGGCAGCAAGCTGCGCGTGGAGAGCGACATCAAGCTGCTGCGCCGCGTGCTGCAGAACTTCCTCACCAACGCCTTCCGCTACGCCAAGGGCCACGTGCTGCTGGGCGTACGTCGCGAAGCCGGGCACCTGCGCCTGGAAGTCTGGGACCATGGTCCGGGCATCCCGCCGGACAAGCTCCATGTGATCTTCGAGGAATTCAAACGCCTGGACAGTCACCAGACCCGCGCCGAGAAAGGCCTGGGTCTGGGCCTGGCGATCGCCGACCGGCTGTGCAAGGTGCTCGGCCACCGCCTGGAAGTACGCTCCTGGCCGGGCAAGGGCAGCGTGTTCAGCGTCAGCGTGCCGCTGGCGCGCCAACCGGCGCCAGCGCAGCTCAACGGACACAAGCTGGAAACCCCGGAACAGCTCAACGGCGCGCAGGTGCTCTGCGTGGACAACGAGGACAGCATCCTCACCGGCATGAACAGCCTGCTCAGCCGCTGGGGTTGTCGCGTGCTCACCGCGCGCAGCCGCGAGGAATGCCAGACCCTCCTGGAAGGCGATGCGCGCCCGCAACTGGCGCTGATCGACTACCACCTGGACGACGGCGAACTGGGCACCGACCTCATGGCCTGGCTGCGCACCCGCCTGGGCGAGCCGGTGCCGGGCGTGGTGATCAGCGCGGACGCCCGTCCCGAGCTTGTGGCGCAGATCCACGCGGCCGGGCTGGAGTTCCTCCCCAAACCGGTGAAGCCGGCGGCACTGCGGGCGTTGTTGAGTCGGCATCTGAGCCTGAGATGAGCCGCCCTGCCACGCCTTGGCAGTGGCGGCGGTTCGCGAGCAAGGACTAGGCGTCCCCCTCGGCTCTACGAAGAGCACGCCAGCTTTTCCCTGTAGGAGCGAGCTTGCTCGCGAACCCGCCCAGCCCCCTCAGCAAAACCTCTTCAAGCCACCCTCCCCCGCCACTGCAACAACACCACCCCGGCGATGATCAGCCCGACGGCCAGCACACCCTCGGGCGACAACCGCCGTACCGGAAAACCGGCCCAGCCGAACTGGTCGCACAGCGCCGACATCAGCATCTGCCCGGCCACCACGCAGGCCAGGAAGGTCGCCGCGCCCAGCTGCGGCGCCAGCATCACCGCCACGGTCAGATAGGCCGCACCGAACAGCCCGCCCAGCCAGCCCCACCAGGGCGTAGCGGCGATACCCGCTGCCGGCGGAAGCGGCACACGAAAGGCCAGCAGCGCGATGATTACCGCCGCCAGGCTAACGCCCAGCGAAGTCAGGCTTGCGCTCAACGGATGGCCCAATTGGCGACCCAGCAGGGAGTTGCTGCCGGCCTGCAAGGCGACCAGCGCGCCCACGCCGATGGCGGGCAGCAGAAGAAGCAGTTTCGACATCGACTTTCCTCCGTTTCTTGTCGATGAATGCAGCTTCTGCTATCCATCCAGCGCATGGAAATGAATGATTGGTACACCCTGAATGCACCCAGTTCATGACTTGCGCCGTATCGACCTCAACCTGCTGGTGATCCTCGACGCCTTGCTGGATGAGCGCCATGTCTCCCGCGCGGCCGAGCGCCTGGCCATGACCCAGCCGGCGGTGAGCCATGCGCTGGGTCGCCTGCGCGACCTGCTCGACGACCCGCTGCTGGTGCGCGCCGGCAACCAGATGCAGCTGACCCGCCGAGCCTTCGAACTGGCCGGGCCGCTGCACGAGATTCTCGGCAGCGTGCGCCGGCTGGTGCTGGGCGACGATTTCGAGCCGGCCAGCGCCGAACTGGAGCTGCGCCTGGGCATGTCCGACTACGGCGCCTGGGTGGTGTTGCCAACGCTGCTGCCGATCCTGCGCCGCGAGGCGTCGGGCATTCACCTGGACGTACGCCAGGCCTCGCGCGTGGGCATGGCCGAGCAGGTGGCGAGCGGCGAGCTGGATGGCGCCCTCGGGGTCTTCCCGATGCTGCCGGAAGGGCTGCGCGTGCAGCGCTTGTTCGAGGAACGCTTCGTCTGCCTGTGCTCGCGCGAAACACTGGGCGGCCGCAAGCGCCTGGACCTCGACGACTACCTCGCCGCTCCGCACCTGCGGGTCGCCCTGCAGCAGAGCCCGGCGGAAGAGATCGACAGTCATCTGGAAAAACTCGGCCGGCGCCGTCAGGTGGCCTCTACCGTGCCGCATTTCAGCGTGGCGCCCAGCCTGTTGGCGGGCACCGATCTGGTGCTGACGATTGCTGCGCGGATGCTTCCGGACGATCTCGAAAGCCATGGCCTGGCCAGCTTCGAGCCGCCGCTGAAACTGGCCCCATTCGATTTCGTGCAGATCTGGTCGGAGGCCAGCGAGGACGACCCGGCGCGGCGCTGGCTGCGTGGCAAGCTGGCCCAGGCAGCCAGCTGACTGCTTATTCCGGGGTTTCCAGGCGGCGGAGGATTTCCCCCACGCGCTCCCCGAGCATCTCGTTGGCCGAACGCTTCAGGCCTCGCGCCAGCTCCACCAGCACCACCTGCTCGGCCACCGGCCGCAGGCGCTGGAACACCTCGGCGAGACGCTCCAGATCGGCCGCACCGGGCAGCAGGTCGGCGCCGGGCTTGTCCACCAGATGAGTCACCACCAGGCGCACGATGCCGGCGGCCAGGTGTTCGGTATCGGTGCGCAGCACGGCCAAGTGATCCAGCAGCGCGGCCAGCGGAATGCCGGCGCGGTACAGCTCGACGCCGGCGTTGAACAGGCGCGGGCTGGGAATACTGATGCGTTCGCCGTCGAAGGCCAGCAGGCCCTGCGCCAGCGCCTGATCGATCACCGCATCATTGAGCTCGCCACCGAACAGCGCCTGCAGCTCGCTGAACTCGATGCTTCCGGCCGTCTCCAGGTTCCATGGGCCGACGATGGCTTCGTCGAGGCCGAGTACATGGTCCAGGTCATGGCCGTGCTCCCAGCTCTCCAGCAGTTCCTTGATGTTGGCGATGTTGTAGCCGCGCTCCAGCAAGCGGTTAATCAAGCGCAAGCGACGTAGGTGGCTGGCGAAGTACACCCCGGCGCGGCCCCGGCGCTCGGGGGGCGGCAGCAGGCCACGATCCTGGTAGGCGCGCAGGTTGCGCACCGTGGTGCCGCCCTCGCGGGCCAGTTCATCCACCGAGTACTCGCGCTCGTCTTCCAGCGCGGAAGGCGCGTCATCCGGGCGTTGCAGCAGGCGCTGCAGGAGGTTCAGGGGTGTGCTCATGGCCGGATGATAGCCATCGACGTGCCCCCGGAACAATCGGAAGGATTAATCCTTCGGTGATCCCCTTCTCATCCCCGAGGCCCAACCAAAGACGGGAACTGCACCCACCAGATTCCGCCCTGCCGGCCGCAACCCGCGCCACCAGTGGCTCCCCGCCCCGGTAACACTTCAGACCCGGCGCGCACGGCATGGCGCAAAGCCCGTCGATGGGTCAGCATCGATCGTGACATTGCTCAATGTCACGATAACAACAACCAGCCTGGAGAAGGCCATGTCCCAAGGCGCCTGGGTGCCCACTTCCGAAGACCTGCGGCACTTCCGCGAGATTCAGCAGCTGGCCTATCGCTGCTGCGAAACCATTGCCGGCGAACTGCGCCCGGGCATCAGCGAGCGCGAGACCGCCGCCCTGATGAAGACCTGGCTGCTCGATCACGGCGTGCGCGACTGGTTCCACCAGCCCTTTGCCTGGTTCGGCCCGCGCACCTCGTTCAAGGGCTTCGACGGCCTGCGCCACCTGGGCGGCTTCAACCTGGCCTTCTACCCCGGCAAGCAGCGCCTGGAGGAAGGCATGCCCTTCATCCTCGACTGCGCGCCGACCCTGGGCGCCTACACCGCCGACGTAGGCTACTCCGGCGCACTCGGCCACAACCTGCTGGTGGAGCGCCTGATGGACGACCTGCTGGCGCACCGCAACCTGATCGTCGAGCAGGTGCGCCAGCGCCTGCCGCTGGCCGAAGTCAGCCAGTCGGTGGACCGCCTGTGCCAGCGCCAGGGCACCCTGCCGCGACACAAGGCCTATCCCTTCGAAGTGCTGGCGCACCGCGTGGAAAAACTCGGCGCGCGCAACACCGGTCCATCGCTCGCACGCTTTGGCGTGCGCAATATTGCCACGCTGATGAAGAACGCCCTGATCACCGGCCGCCGCGAAGGCTGGTCGCCGCTGTGGTCGAGCAATGATCGTTCGCAACATGCGCCCACGCCCGGCCTCTGGGCCGTCGAGCCGCACCTGGGCCTGCGCGGCGTGGGCGCCAAGTTCGAGGAGCTGCTGGTGGTCACCGAGGACGACGCCTACTGGCTGGACGACGACCTGCCCCACGTGCGCCGCTGGGTCACCCGTGACCTGATCAGCGCCCCGGCGCGGCGGGAGGTGGCATGAACGCCATGCTGGAGAAGACCCTGCCGGCGCCGGAACGGCTGGACGTGCAGTCCGGCAACGTACGCCTGGCCGTGTGGCGCTGGGGCGAGGCTCACCTGCCGATGGTGCTGTTCGTCCACGGCTACCCGGACAACCATGAAACCTGGCTGCCACTGATCCGCCACCTCTCGGGACGCTTCCAACTGGTGGCCTACGACGTGCGCGGCGCTGGCGAATCGGACAAGCCGCGCAAGACCCGCGACTACCGACTGGAACTGCTCAGCCAGGACCTCAAGGCCGTGCTCGATGCGGTCAGCCCGCAGCGCGCGGTGCACCTGGTGGCCCACGACTGGGGCTCGATCCAGACCTGGGAAAGCGTCACTGATCCCGAGCTGCGCGCGCGCATCGCGTCCTATACCAGCGTCTCCGGCCCCTGCCTGGATCACGTCGGCTTCTGGATGCGCGACCGCCTGCGCCACAAGACCCCGCGCGCGCTGCTGCAGATGTTCAGCCAGCTGCTGCACTCCTGGTACATCTACTACTTCCACCTGCCGCTGCTGCCATCGCTGTCCTGGCGCTTCGGCGCGGCAAAACTGTGGCCGCAGTACCTGCGCAAGGTCGAGGGCATCCGCAACCCGGTGCGCAACCCGCACCAGGCCAGCGACGGCGAACACGGGGTGAAGCTCTACCGGGCCAACTTCATCACCTCGCTCTTCAAGCCGCGCAAGCGCCACACCGAGGTGCCGGTGCAACTCATCGTGCCGACCCGCGACCGCTACGTCGGCCAGCAACTCTTCCAGCAGCTCTCGCTGTGGGCGCCGCGCCTGTGGCGCCGCGATGTCACTGCCGGACACTGGCAACTGCTCGCCGAACCGACCCGGCTGGGCAAGTGGATCGACGAATTCGTCAGCCATATCGAGGGCGGCGAGGCCACGCCGGAATTGCAGCGCGCCGCTCTGAAACCGGGCTCTGGCCCGTTCGCCGGCAAGCTGGTGGTCGTCACCGGCGCGGGCGGCGGTATCGGTCGCTCGACCCTGCTGAGTTTCGCCGAACGCGGCGCCAGCGTACTGGCCGCAGACATCGACCCGGCCGCTGCCGAACGTAGCGCCGAGCTGGCCCGCGCGGTCGGCGCCACGGCTCACAGCTATTGCGTGGACGTGGGCGACAGTGCCGCCATGGAGCGCTTTGCCCAGTGGGTGAAAAGCAGCCTCGGCGTGCCCGATGTCGTGGTCAGCAATGCCGGCATCGGCCTGGCCGGGCCGATGCTCAAGACCACCCCGCAGGAATGGGAGCGCCTGCTGCGCATCAACCTGTGGAGCGTGATCGACGGTTGCCGGCTGTTCGGCATGCAGATGGTGGAGAGCGGCAAGCCGGGGCACCTGGTCAACGTCGCCTCCGGCGTGGCCTTCGCGCCTTCACGCAACTACCCGGCCTACGCCACCAGCAAGGCGGCAGTGCTGATGCTCAGCGAATGCCTACGCGCTGAATTGGCCGGCCATGGCATCGGCGTCAGCGCGGCGTGCCCAGGTTTCGTCGACACCGGTATCGTCCAGGCCACGCGCTTTGCCGGCCTGGATGACGAACAACAGGCGAAACACCGCGCGAAAGTGCAGCGTTTCTACCGTCGGCGCCGGCTCAGCCCGGACACCGTCGGCGAGCGCATCACCCGCGCGGTAGAGCGCAACCAGCCGGTGGTGAAGGTCGGCAGCGAAGTGCACCTGGGCGCCCTGCAATGGCGCTTCATGCCCTGGCTGTCGCGCCTGTTCGCCCGCCTCAATCTCACTGCCTGAGAACTGCCATGAACGACCATCATCACAAGCTCGTGCAACGCAAGGTGCAGTTCGACTACACCGATTCGCCGCTGCACTGGATTCCCGGCGAGGCCGAGGCGTCTCACGCGATCAACGTCATCCACATGATGCTGCCGGCGGGCGAATTGTGGTTCTGCCGGCTCTACAACAAGGCGCTGCCCTTCGTGAAGGAAGGCCGGCTGCGCGAGGACGTGCAGGGCTTCATCCGCCAGGAAGCCATGCACGCCCGCGCCCACTCGGGTGCTTTGGAGCGCTACCTGAGTCATCACGGCATCGACTCCACGCGCTATCTGAAGGTCATGGACTACCTGTTCGAGCAGTTGCTCAGCGACACGCCGCTGGGCACTGAACTGTTCAATCGCACCCCCTGGCTGAAGCGATGGTGGATCGGCCAGCGCTGCGCCATCGTCGCGGCGGTGGAGCACTTCACCTGCATCCTCGGCAAGTGGATTCTCGAAGCCGATGCGCTGGACCGCGCCAAGGCCGACCCGGTGCTGCTCGACCTGTTCCGCTGGCACGGCGCCGAGGAAGTGGAGCACCGCAATGTCGCCCATGACCTGCACGTGCACCTGGGCGGCACCTTTGTCAGCCGGCAGTTGTGGATGTTCGTGGTGTGGCCGCTGATCATCTATTTGTTCGCCTTCGGCACCCGCACCCTGTCGCGGCAGGACCCGACCATCGCCAATCCGCGCTCCTTCGCCGCAATCTGGCGTGATGGTTCGAAGTCCGGCGTGCTGCCGAAGATCAGCTCCCTGGCCACCAGCTTCTTGCGCTACTTCAAGCCCTGGTACCACCCGGACCATGAAGCCAACACCCAGGAAGCGCTGGACTACCTGGCGCGTTCGCCGGCCGCCAGCCGGGCCGCGCGCGCCTCATAGGGCCTGTCGCCGCGCCCGCGCAGTGGATGCGCGGCGCACGTCAATCGCATACTGCGGCATCCGTTATTCGAATCAGGGATGCCGCCGTATGCCGATGGGAACCTATCCGCTTCACCCCGCCCTTTCCTCCCGTGTGGAGCGCCTGCCGGATCAGGTGGACGTGGTCATCGCCGGCAGCGGCATCATGGGCTGCGCCACCGCCTGGCAGCTCGCCGGTCAGGGCCTGAGCGTACTGGTGCTGGACAAGGCCGGGATCGCCAGCCAGCAATCCACCCGCGCCTGGGGCTTCGTCCGCCAACAGGCGCGCGATCCGGCGGAAGTGCCGTTGATGATGGCGGCGATTCCGCTGTGGGAACGCCTGGAAGAGGAGCTGCAACTGCCGCTGGAATGGCGCCAGGGCGGCTGCCTGTACCTGGCCGAAACGCCCGAGCAGCAGCGCAAGTACGAAGACTGGCTGAAGGTCGCCGCCAACTTCGGCCTCGGCACCCGATTGCTGAGCCGCGCGGAAGTCGCGCAACTGATGCCGGCGCTGAGCGACCCCGCACTGGGCGCCCTGTACACCGCCAATGACGGCCAGGCCGAACCGCGCCGCGTCGCTCCCGGCTACGCCTTGCGCGCCATCGAACGCGGAGCACTGTTCGTCGAAGGCTGTGGCGTCACTGGCAGCGATCGCGCCGCCGGTGCCATCTGCGGCGTACAAACCGAACGCGGCTATGTGAAAACCCGACACCTGCTGGTCTGCGCGGGCGCCAGCAGTTGGCGCCTGGTGCAGAGCCTCGGCCTGGAGCTGCCGCAACAGGCCGTACGTTGCACCGTTTCGCGCACCAGCCCCGGCCCGGACGTCGGCGCGCAAAGCTTCATCGGCCATGGAATCGGCTTCCGCCAGCGCGCCGATGGCAGCATCAACCTCGCTGACGAAACCCAGGCCGACATCGACCTCAACCTCGATTACCTGCGCGGGGCCAAACACTATCTGCCGCACCTGCCGGAGCACCGCGCGGGCTTCTCCTTTAAGCTCAATGGCGCGCTTTTCCATGACCTGTGCCAGCGCCTGCCCGGTTCGGAAAGAAGCGTGAACGGCCCGGTACTCGGTGAGCGTGATCCGCAGGTAAAGGCGAACACCGCGCGTGTCTTCACGGCACAGCAGAATCTGGCGAAGGCCTTCCCGGCACTACGCGATGTGAAAGTCGTGGAAAGCTGGGCGGGACTGATCGACGTGCTGCCCGACGGCATTCCGGTGCTCGATGCACCAGCGCAAGTGCCCGGACTGCTGATCGCCACGGGCTTCTGCGGCCATGGATTCGCCATGGGGCCGATCGTCGGCCAGTTGATGAGCCAGTGGATACACAGGGGCGATCCCGGAATGGACCTGCACGCCTTCCGGCTGCAGCGATTCGCCGATGGCACGGCGGGCAAGCCCTACTCGCTGTTCTGACGGATCGCCCAGTGTTTTTTGTAGGCGCGTCCCCAGCCGCCCCTACTCGCCCTCTTCCACCAGCGGCGAATCATCGCTCAACGCGCGCTCCAGCCAGTCCGTCGGCAGGTTCTTGCTCGCCCGCGCGCCGAGCAGCTTTACCTGTTCGGCGCGGCTGATCAGGTTGCCGCGCCCTTCGCAGAGCTTGTTGCGCGCAGCGGCGTAGGTCTTGTCCAGCTGCTGCAGGCGGGTGCCCATCTCGTCCAGGTCCTGCACGAAGAGCACGAACTTGTCGTACAGGGCCCCGGCGCGCTCGGCGATCTCGCGGGCGTTCTGGTTCTGCCGCTCCTGGCGCCACAGGCTGTCGATCACCCGCAGCGTGGCCAGCAGGGTGGTCGGGCTGACGATCACGATGTTGCGCTCGAAGGCCTCCTGGAACAGGTTCGGCTCGGCCTGCAGCGCCGCCGAGAAGGCTGCCTCGATTGGCATGAACAACAGCACGAAGTCCAGGCTGTGCAGGCCTTCCAGGCGGCGGTAGTCCTTGTCGGACAGACCCTTCACATGGCTGCGCAGCGACAGTACATGAGCCTTCAGCGCCTGCTGGCGGATCACCTCGTCCTCGGCGGCGATGAACTGCTGATAGGCCGTCAGGCTGACCTTGGCGTCCACCACTACCTGCTTGTCGCCGGGCAGGCGGATCAGCACGTCCGGCTGGAAGCGCTCGCCGTCCGGCGCGCGCAGGCTGACCTGGGTTTCGTACTCACGGCCCTTCTCCAGGCCGGCATGCTCCAGCACGCGCTCCAGCACCAGCTCGCCCCAGTTGCCCTGGGTCTTCTGCCCCTTCAGTGCGCGGGTCAGGTTGGTGGCTTCCTCACCCAGGCGCAGGTTCAACTGCTGCAGGCGCTCCAGCTCTTTGGTCAGCGAGAAGCGCTCTCGGGCCTCGGCCTGGTAGCTCTCCTCCACCCGCTTCTCGAAGGACTGGATGCGTTCCTTGAGCGGATCGAGCAACTGCCCGAGGCGCTGCTGGCTGGACTCGGCAAAGCGCTGTTCGCGCTCGTCGAAAATCTTCCCGGCCAGCTCGGCGAATTGAGCGCGCAGGTCATCCCGCGCCGACTGCAAGTCGCCCAGGCGCTGCTGATGGTTGTCCTGCTGCTCGCGCAACTCGGCGGAAAGCGCCGCATGCTCGGCCGAAAGGCGACGCAGCTCCACTTCCTTGTCAGCCCGCTCGGCCTGCCAGTCCTGCTCCGACGCGCCCAGGCGCTCACGCTCCTGCCGGCCCAGCTCAACCTCGCGACGCAGAGCGGCCGCCTCGGCGGACAATTCGCCATGCCTGCCACTCAGTCGCTGGAAAGCCTCACGATCCGCCTCGGCCTGGGCGGACAAGCCGTCCTGCGCAAGCTGCGCATTGGCCAGGCGCTCGCGCAGCAGGGTCGCATCCTGCTCCGTGGCGACACGCTGCGACTGCAGGCGCCAGGCCAGCGCCGCCATGGGCAACAGGCCGGCAAGCGCACCGAGCAACAAGGCGGAGAGGTCGAGGGGCATGCAGGACTCCGGGGTGTGACAAACAATCGCGCAATACTAACAGCGGCTACCTGGAGACGCCTTGTCGCCTGTAAAGGCCCTGGAACAGGGCTCCTGAGCAAGCGCTCGGGACAATCCACAGAAGCTGTGGATAAGTTGGTGGAAAACGTGATGAAAAAGTGCCCTACCCCCAGTAAGACGGGGGTGCGTGACAGATTGGCGATTTTTTCACCAACGAAAATTTCCCTTACTTTTCAATAAGTTAAAAAACGCAAGAGAAACAAGCAAGTGGCTAAATGCAATATTGCAGGGGCTTGACAGGGCGCATCAGCGTTGTGCACAAGTGCGCGCCAGGGTGCAGCCGACCGCCCTATTCGAGGGCAGTGGAAGGGAGGATGTGGAGCGGAAAGCGAACGGCAATCGAATCAGCCAGGCGAAGCTCGTGCCGATATCCGGACCATCCGGAGCGGAGTCGATGAAGGCAGGAATAGCCGGCTCATGCCCACGCCACCCGCCGGGCGCGCCGCCGCTCGGAGCGGACGACCATGGGCGGACTGGGCAGCGAGGCCAACTGCCGCTCAGCGGCGCAGGCCCGCGCGAACGCACGTTCAGCCGCACCGCGGCTGTCGCAATCGATGAAGAACTGGTTCAGGTAGACCCGCCAGCGACGACTGTCGCCGGGGTGGACGGCTATCCGTATATCCATCTCGTTGCACTCCCTGCGTGACCATCCCGCACCTTACACCGATGCCGGCGACGGCAAGCCACGGCACGACAAACGGTCAGGCCGGATACGGCAGGTGCCCGTCCACGAGGAACTGCGTGCGCGGGAACAGGCGCGGTGTATCCGGCACCTGGGCATGCTTGAAGGCAACGTACTCCGCCGTGGTTTCGCACAGCCAGGGCATCAGGTTGCGCGGTCGCTTCTCGGTGAAGGCCGATGGCGCGAACAGCGCAACGTTCACCCCGCCGTGCGGGCAACGCGCGGATCGGTACTCGAACGCCTCGACCCCGGCCTCGCGCATGGCGCTGCCCAACCCCTGGGCGACGCGGTAATCCGACGGATCTCGCAGCGCCGGCTCGTACTCGCGGAACGGCGGCAACTGCAGGCGCACGCCGCGCTGTACCTGGAAGCGTGCCTCGAACGAGGCGTGCTCGGAGAGAATCCGCCCACTCGGCGGTGGCGTAGCCATCCCCTCCCAGAGCACGAAGCGATAGAAGGCCGACTCCGCCATCGCCGTGTCCAGCTTCAGCGCCGCATAGAACAGGCTTGGCTCATGCCGCCGGCCGAAGCGCGAGCCCCAGCGCAGCGGCGGATAGCGAAACGGCGTCTTCAATAGATAGTGCAGGTGCGCGGCAGGCGGCGGTACGCGTGGCTTGCTGGTTTCCAGCAGCTCTTCCAGCAACGCCTGCTCGGCCAGCGTGTCCACCAGCTGTAGCGTGGCCACCTGCCCCTGGCTCTCCACCAGGCGCACCAGGCGTCCGCGGATGGAGGTGACGACCGACTCCGGTTCATGCGTGGCCCAGATGCGGGCGCCCGTTTCGAAGGACATTCAGACCTTGCCCCGGATGGCGTCCAGGTATTCGACCACCGCCACCAGCCCCTGCACCTGCTCCATCAGTTGCAGCGGCACGCCGCTCAGGTGCCGGTTCTCGGTACGCAGGAAGTGGCGCATGTCCTCCAGGTTGCCGCCGAACAGGGCGAACAGCGCGCGATAGACACGCACCAGCAGCAGGGCCAGTTCGCCAGTCTTGCTGTCCACCCGCAGACCGCCTTGCTTCCAGCGGCTGACGGCGCTACGTTCCACCCCGACTATCGTCGCCAGCTCCTGCTGGGTCATCGCCAGATGTTCGCGCGCCGTGAGTACCGCCTTGGCCAGTACGGCATCAGCTGCGGGGCTTTCGCGCAACAGGGCACTCATGGCGACCTCCTTAACGTGTATTTACAGCAAATATACCACTCAATGCTGAAAAAACACGAACAGCTACTTCCTCTCCGGCCACGCCTGTCGCCTCGCGGCGGTAAAGCCCGCAGAATACACAGCCCGACCGACGACTCCCCCGTGATGAACAAACAGCAGGTCTACCAACGCATTCTCGCCAGGCTCGCGCAAGACCTGGACGTCGCCGTGCGCGCCGCCAGGACGGCCCATGAAACAGCGACCCACGAAGAAAACATCGCCGAGAACAAGTACGACACCCTCGGTCTCGAAGCGGCCTACCTCGCCGCCGGCCAGTCGCGCCGCGTCGAGGAAATCCGCCAGGCACTGTCGCTGTTCGAGAACCTGCAACTGCGCGACTTCGACGAGCAATCCGGCATCCAGACCAGCGCCCTGGTGGAGCTGGTCAACGACAGTGGCCAGCAGCGCTGGGTCTTCCTCGGCCCTGATGCCGCCGGCCTGAAAGTGCAGCACGAGGGTACCGAAATCCTCGTCATCACCACTCGCGCCCCGCTGGGCAGCGCCCTGCTGCATCGCCTACCGGGCGACGAGCTGGAAATCGGCCAGGGCAACGCCCGCCAGCGCTACGAGATCCTCGACGCCTACTGAACCCTCCGGGCGGCATGTCGAGCCTATCGATGAAAAAACCGAGCGGAACAGACAATACCCATCCGACCGGCTGACGCAGACTAAGCTTCAAGGCCACATCCCTCCCTTCCGTGGTCTCAAGGAGAAGCATCATGCTGTTCAACTGGTCCGAATACGTCCCTGCCGTGAAGAAAGCCTTCGGCGCCCTGGGCAAGAAGCACCCGAAAATGATCGCCGCCTACCAGGCGCTGGAAGTCGCCGCCGCCGATGGCGACGCCCTGGACGCCAAAACTCGTGAGCTGATCTCCATGGCCGTGGCCATCACCACCCGCTGCGACGGCTGCATTGGCGTACACGCCGAAGCCGCACGCCGGGCCGGCGCCACCGAGGCCGAAGTCGCCCAGGCCCTGGCCACCGCCATCGCCATGAACGCCGGCGCCGCCTATGTCTACTCCCTGCGCGCCATGGAAGCCTTCGACGCCTCCGCCCAGAAATAAGGTCGTGCCCGCGACACCGCCAAGGCGTCGCGGGCTCGCCTCTTTCCTGATCGGCAGCAATGGAGTATCAGTGGGGTCCACCCACTCACCCGCCCCTGCTCCTCATGCCCCACACACCCACCCATCTCAGCGCCTGGAAACTCATCCTCAGCATCGCCGCCGGCATCTGGCTCGGCTGCATGGCCGTGGCGGCCACCGGCTGGCTGATCTGGCGTGATGTTCCACCCCTTCTGGCCAGCCATCCGGCCACAGCGCCCGCGGCACCCGCGGCAATTCCGGCCGCTCCCCCTGCCCCTCGCAGCAATGAAGAGATGTTCCAGCAATACCAGCAACGCCAGCAGGCCGTGCAGGAACAGCAGAACCGGGAGGCCGAGAAAGCGGAGCAGGACAAGCGCTTCAACAGCGCGCCCTGTCAGTTCTGGCGTCAGCAGTATCAGGCGGAGCCGACCCAGAGGAATCGGGAGAAGATGGATGGGTATTGCGGGTGATGGTGCGAAATCCCAACGACTCGATTCCAATAAGGCTAAATCGCTCAGAATGAATCTGAGGTATTAAGCGGCTGCCCTAAACGATTGAAAGCTTTCGCATCCACCCGACTTACGTTGCTCGTCCCAGGTATTTGAAACGCCGCAACGATCACTATTCCCCGCCTGCCCGCTCGCTATCTATCCAGTCCAGGAAAGGGACCTGCTTATCCTTCATCTCCACCGGAAGGGGCGCTCTCGATAATCCTGATCGAAACAAACGAAATCACATAGACCGCCACTGCGTTGATCGCTGCGAAGCTCACGAAGTAGCCCAGGGCAGTGGCGGGCGGCACATGCCATGAAAAGGCTGGAATGAATAAGAAGCTGAGCAGGCAGACCCCGGCGGTGATCTTGTACATGTGCCCGTCAGTGATCTTTCCGTAGTTGTCCTTGAGATGGTTGAACAACAGCCCCGACAGAAAGAAAAGCCCCGCAAACAAGTGGAGCCAGATGGCATTGCCGGATCGTCCGCCAAGCTTCAAGGTCGCCAGCAGAATCGCCACTAGAAGACTGACGAAGAAGTACTTGATCAAGAAGCCTCTGGCTTTCATATGGCCCCCCCTGGAATCGATATCAAAGACCCGACATTGGTTCTGACGACCACTGCCAACCTGCACTTACGACCTGCACCAGAGCAGAGACGGAATTCTTCGAACCTAGATCAGGCAGTTCCAATGCGCCAGTTCGATAGGGCTGCAGGTGCCACGAGAGAAGAGGGACGTCTTACTGGACTTGAGTGGCCGCCCAACGCATGAATGCCTCGGCAACCAGAGAAGGCCGCATCGCATTGGACTGTGCCAGCACGACGCGCTGTGGCTTGACCTCTTCACGCAAGGGGCGACAGGCAATGGGCTTGCCGTCATAGCTCTGGTCACCCACCGGGCGGGTGCAGGACAACGCCACGCCGTATCCGTGGGCCACCAGTCCGCGCTGCATCTCGAAGGTCTGCGTGTACTGCTGCGCCAGCGGATGCAGGTCATGCGCCCAGAACAGCGAGAGGAAATACTCCCGCGTCTGCGCGATGTCTTCGAGAATCACGCACTCCCTGGCCAGATCGAACAGCGACACCTCGGCCTGTGCCGCCAACGGGTGATTGGCGGGTAACAAGGCATAGGGCGGCAGCTGCGCGAGAACCTGCCGCTCGGCCTGCGGGTCCAGTCCCAGCTCATAGGTCAGGGCGAGCTCCGCCTTCCCTGCGCTCAGGGTGCGATGCACGCCGGCCAGGTCGGTCTCGAACAGCGTGACCAGCACTTCCGGGTGCAATGCGCGAAAGCCCGCCAACAACCGAGGCGCAAAATACGGGCCCAGGTCCTGGAAGCAGATCAGCGTGAGCTGGCCTCGCAAGGCTTGCCGTTCATCGTGCTCGACGGTCATGGCGGCCGCCATGTTGAGGATGTCGCGCGCCTGCCCCAGGAGTCGCGCTCCCGCAGGCGTCAGTTCCAGCCCGCGGCTGACCTGCCGGCGAAACAGGCGCTCACCCAGGGTGTCCTCCAGCTGAGAGATCGCCAGGGACACCGAAGGCTGCGAGACATGCCGCGCCCTGGCCGCCGCGCTGATGCTTCCATGCTCGGCGGCGGAGACGAAATATTCGAGCTGGCGGAAGGAGAAACCTATCATGTCTTCCTATACTCAAGAATAAGAAACATATATTTTCCCTATTCTTCCCCCAAGGCAATACTCCTCGAAAACCAATAAGAAGAGAGGAGCAAGCCTGATGATGTCCGATGTCGAGATCTTTCAGCGAGATGGCGCTGTCGTCCTGCGCGGCATCTTCAGCGAATGGATCGAACGCCTGCGCGAAGGCTTCGAGGAGAACCTCACCCACCCCAGCCCGTTCGCCATCGAGAACGTCGGCACGGGTGAAGGCGGCCGGTTCTTCGAAGACTACTGCAACTGGCAGCGCATCCCGACCTTCACCGATTTTGTCATGAACTCCCCCGCCGCGCGCATCGCCGGATCGCTCATGCAGTCGTCCCAGGTGCAGGTCTTCCACGACCACATTCTGGTCAAGGAGCCCGGCACCTCCAAGCCCACGCCCTGGCACCAGGACCTGCCCTACTACTGCGTAGACGGCCTGCAGACCGCCAGCTACTGGATCCCGCTCGACCCGGTGACCAAGCTCAACACCCTGAGCCTGGTGCTGGGCTCGCACCTCTGGCCCAAGCCGGTACGCCCGAAAAGCTGGGCCAGCAACAAGGACTTCTACGGCGAGACCAACTCCGCTACCGGCGAGAGTGTCTTCATGGACATGCCGGATGTGAGCAACGGCGAGTTCAACATCCTTTCGCCGGAGTTGGAGCCGGGCGACGCGGTGGTCTTCGACTTCCGCACCGTGCATGGCGCCGCCGGCAACCAGGGTAGCGGTCGCAGAAGGGCCTTCTCGACCCGCTTCATCGGTGACGATGTCCGCTATGTCGCCCGCCCCGGACGCACGTCCCCGCCCTTCCCCGGGATCAACCTGAAGAACGGCGAACGCATGCGCGAGGACTGGTTCCCGGTCGTCTGGCGTCAGGACGCCTGAGCTTCCGCGCCCGCGTGCCGAGGGGCTGCCCACCCCGGATAGACGGTTTCGAGAGAGCGAGCCCGAGCTCGCTCCAACAATAAGAACAAGAACCAGAATCGAAGGTCATCCACATGATCGAGCCTTGTGCGACAGCGGCTACCCAGGCCGGGGAGCCGTCTCGGCCGCGCCTACCCCTCACCGGGCGCGCCCAGCGGGCGGGTATTCACGCGTCCCGCCTGGATCTCGCTGGAGACCTGCGACCTCCACATCCCGGACCGACTCAACGCCTTCGTGCCAATGCACGAAGGAAGTACCCCTCATCCACTTCGTTTCCTTCAGCGCCCATCGTCGCCACCTCCCGGTGGCAGGAAGCGCGCGCCCTTGCGAAAGCCCACCACGTATAGCCACATCGAGGAGAACAAGATGGCGATCTTCACTCACGTTTCCGTTGGCACCAACGACCTGTCCAAGTCGCGGATCTTCTACGACAGCGTGCTCGGCCAGCTCGGCCTCCAGCGCGTTGCCGATCTTGGCGAGAAGGGGTCGATCTGGGGGAAGGACAAGCCTTCCTTCTTCGTCCTCTCCCCCGCGAACGGCGCCCCCGCCACCGTCGGCAATGGCATGACCGTCAGTTTCGAAGCGCCGGACCGGGCTTCGATCGATGCCTTCCACGCCGCAGCCCTGGCCGCAGGCGGCAAGGATGAAGGCGCGCCGGGCCCGCGTGGTTGGGCGCCGCATGCCTATGCCGCCTACGCCCGCGATCCGGACGGCAACAAGCTCGCCGCCTACTGCTTCGCCCCGGCCTGACCCGATACGCCCAAGCAACCTTGCACCCCGTCGAGCACAACACGGCAATTTGCCGACCCCGCCCCAATCGGAGACACGCACATGCAACGTTCGCTACTCAAGATCGGCGCTCTCATGCTCACCCTCGGCACCACCGGCCTGGCCTTTGCCGATAGCTGCCTGGAGGACGTCAAAGCCTCCGGCGTCCTGCGCTCGGGCAACGGCCTGATGGGCACCAAACCCTTCATCTGGCAGAACGAGGACGGCACCTACGGTGGCTTCGAAGCCGAACTGTTCAAGGAAATCGGCAAGCGTATCGGCGTGCCCAAGACCGAGTATGTCATTACCGAGTGGACGACCCTGATCCCCGGCCTGAAGTCCAAGCGCTGGGACATCATCCTCTCCGCCATGTCCGCCACCCAGGAGCGCGTACAGAGCGCCGGGATCAGCTTCACCGATCCCTATTTCATGTCGTTCAACTACGTGATCGTGAAGACCGACTCGCCGATCAAATCGATGGGCGACCTCAAGGGCAAGAAGCTCGCCACCGTGCTCGGCACCGACGACTCGCTCAACGCCCACCGCCTCGCGGAAGCCGGCGTGGTCGGCGAGGTGATGGACTTCAACGGCTTCGGCGAACCCTTCATGGCCCTGCAGAACAACCAGGCCGATGCCGTGCTGCTCGACCAGGGCACCCTGATCGGCCAGGAAGAAACCATGAAGAACCTGCGCGTGGTCGGCGAGCCGATTCCCTACCAACCCCGGCCGGAATGGGCCGCGGCCGAAGCCAAGGCGCCCTATGTCTACGGCACCCAGGCCATCGCCGTGCGCAATGACTGCACGGACCTGCGCAATGCCATCAACGGCGCCCTGGAATCGATGAAGGCCGACGGCACGCACAAGGCCATCCTCGAGAAATACGGCGTGTGGGACGCCATGCAAGCCAAGCTGACCAAGAACTGAGTCCGACACGAACAGAGGGGTACCCGCTTTGTACGACTTCTTTTTTGTCCTCATCCCCAAGTACTTCCCGTTCCTGCTCCAAGGGGCAGTGGTGACACTGGAGCTGTCGGTGCTGAGCATGGCCCTGGGCATCCTCATCGGCATGGCCGTCGCCCTCGGGCGACTGGCGCGCTGCGCCTGGCTGGACTGGCCGCTGCGTACCTATGTGGAGATCTGGCGCGGTATCCCGCTGGTCGTGCAGTTACTGGTGATCTACTTCACCCTGCCACAGGTGGGCCTGACGCTCCCCGGCTTCTGGGCCGGGGTACTGGGCCTGAGCCTCAACCTGGGCGCCTACCTGTCCGAGGTGTTCCGCGCCGCCATCCTCTCGCTGGACAAGGGCCAGCGGGAGGCCGGCCTGTCGATTGGCATGTCGCGAACCAAGATCTACCGCCGAGTGATCCTGCCCCAGGCACTCAAGATCGCCGTTCCCACTGTCGGCGGCTACTTCATCTCGCTGCTCAAGGACTCCTCGCTGGTGTCCTTCATCGCGGTGAACGAACTGCTGCGCCACGGCACCATCGTCATCTCCAACACCTTCCTCAGCATGCAGGTCTACCTGATGGTCGCGATCATCTACTTCATGCTGAGCTTCGTCGCGGCGCGCGCCGTGCACTGGATCGAGCAACGCCTGACGCCTGCCCATCTGCGCGCGAATGCCCGCATCAGCAGCAACCCCACTCCCGCCAAGCTGGCAGAGGCCAAATCATGAACGCCGAACCGATCCTGCAAATCAGGGGCCTGCACAAGGCCTACGGGGACACCAAGATCCTGCGCGGCGTCGACCTGACGGTTAAGCGCGGCGAAGTCATCTTCCTCATCGGCCCCAGCGGCGGCGGTAAATCGACCCTGCTGCGCTGCATCAACTTCCTTGAAACGCCCTGCGCCGGTGAAATCACCTTCACCGGGGAACGACTGTGCCACCAGCAGAACCAGACCTACCAGCAGGTGAGCGAGTCCAAGCTGCGCATGGCGCGCAGCAAGATGCCCATGGTGTTCCAGCAGTTCAATCTGTTCAGCAACCGGACGGTGCTGGAAAACGTCATCGAAGGGCCGGTGCATGTACTGAACCGCCCCAGGAACGAAGCCATCGCCGAGGCCGAGGTCATTCTCGACAAGGTCGGCCTCTCGGCACGCCTGCACTACTACCCCGACCAACTCTCCGGCGGCCAGCGCCAGCGGGTTGCCATCGCACGGGCGCTGGCGATGAAGCCGGAACTGATCCTCTTCGATGAACCGACGTCGGCGCTCGACCCGGAACTGGTCTCCGGGGTGCTCGACATCATTCGCCAACTGGCGCAGGAAGGCATGACGATGATCATCGTCACCCACGAAATGAACTTCGCCCGAAAATTGGCTGATCGCATCTGCTTTGTGGCGGATGGGGGGATTCTTGAATCCGGGTGCCCGGAAGAGCTGCTCAGCTCACCCCAGAATGGCCGTATCGCGAGTTTTATTCAGTCGATGCAGCATTAGGGAGTCGTCGATCGACGCGGAACGCTGGAAGTGTCGGTCTGCGCGTTCTCGCCGCTTTCCGCGTGCGTGAAGCCAGCCCCTTATCGATTGGGGCGCGAAAGCTCGGAATGGGTACGTAGAAGACGGGGTGCAGAAAGGCAGCGCAGAGGATCAGGCTAGATGTGCAGGAAGCGCCTTCCGCCCCGGATTTTCCCTTATCGGCAAACCCTGAAAAGACAAAACCCCGAAGCTCAATGAGCTTCGGGGCTTTGGCCATCTGTAATGGCGGAGAGATAGGGATTTGAACCCGATTTTTGCCATGCCTGTTGATGAAAACTATTGGCCAATACCGGTAAAACCGGAGCTTTCAGCGCTGTGGTACTGGACAGCACTGGCAAGTATCGGCAAGTGAATTCGACACTTTTTCGACAGCCAGCCAAGCTAAGGGCTTTTGGCTGCTCCCACCACCTATAGGCCTCGCCAGCGCCCCCCAATCAGAGCCCGTCCTTCAGCACCGCTGTGCTGTCCGTCGGCTGCAGCAAAGTTCGTGCAATTCCAGCATTGACTACGGGAGTTGACATGACGCACGATCAGCACCTATGGGGTTTTACCCAAAAATCGCTCCCACCGCGCTGGGCGTACCGCCCAGCGCGGTGGGAGCAATTTTTTTCCCGGCTTTTGGCACTGCCGTCACCTAGACTAGGTGAGTGCTAGCGTGCCATTTGCAGGGTGTCCCTAGGAGGGGATATGGCTGTACAGCAGACTAAGGGGAACGATCTTACGGATCGCCTCAACTCCTTGGCTAAGCAGAAAGGGCGTCCATCTGAATTTGAGATGCACGCTCTTAAGCGAGAGATTGAGCAAGTTAAGAAAGCAAACCCAGCGGAGGCTTATATGCTCCTGGGTATGCTTTATTCAATCTCGGGCGATATTGAACAGTCGATAGAAAGCCATCAAAGATCGATTAAAGCGTCTGGCGACATAGTCGAATATATGAATTTTGGTCTTTCGTTGAGACGGCTCGGAAAAAGTAGCGACTCCATCACTCCTCTCCTACAAGCATTCGATGCCTCACTCACGGCAGACATTCTCTCCGAGCTTCTAAATGCAATGATTTACTCGGGAGACTTTTCGAAATTTGAGAATGTTATAGAAAGATTCTCTAAAGCCAATCCTGAACATGACATAGCTCAAAACAAGGACGTGAAGAGCATTATGCGAATAAGGAAAAATTTAGCGCGCGCCAACATACCTGAGAGTGAATTCAAGATAGCCATGGGGCTAGTTGAGTCCATCATAGTCAGCAACGGCTATCTACCGGACGCATCTGTTGTCCTTCCAGGCATGTTCGATGGTGTCAACCACGTCTATACAGAAATAGATATTGATTCACCATCCGCAGAAGAGCTAACTCGTCTGAATAATTTAATAACCGAGGCCATTATCGAGTCAGACCTTGAGACTTGGGACAGGCTAATATTTAATGTCGCTCACGCACCTGAAGAGGGAGCGCCCTCTGAAGCTGCATATGTTGCCTAAGGATGATTTAAAAATAAGGAAGTAACATGCCAACTGATCCGTCCCTTTTCATTGCAGAGGCGGCCGAAAGTCTCGCTGAAGCCCCTGGAAGCGAGATCAAATTTAGGTGCTCAATCTCCCGAGCTTACTATGGCGTGTATCACATCGGTTTAGAGTATGCAGATACGGTCAGTGTCCCACCTGTCAGCGATACTGCCGGCCCATCGCATAGGAAGCTTTCTGTTTTCTATGAGAATAATCTAGATAGCGACAAAGGAATTCGCCTCATGCACCGCCGCCTAGGGTATACCCTGAAGCAGCTTCATGAGCAACGTGTCAATGCAGACTACCGACTCCATGACACCATCACCAGGGAGGCGGCCGAGTCCCACCTAACTCGCTGCCAAGCCATGGCCCAATTAGTTTCCGACCTAAAAGCATCGAAAGCCGCGTAGCAAAGAGTCCCACATTTGTGGGCTTTTAATATGCAACGAGACAACCATCACGCCTCGCAGCGAATTGGATGGCGGCACTCGAACTAATGCAATTGGAGTCTACAGGCTGGCGAGCCACTGCCTGGAATCTAGACTTACCCAATGCGTATCGCAGCGCTCCACTTTACCCGCCGAGCACTAGGTGGCATTATGCCATTCACCCTGCTATGCGCTGCCGCTAAATATCCGAAATCCATTTTGAAATTAGCAAGCAGTGGAACTGCTTGCCTGTGTATTTAGGGAAAAATATGCCAATTGATCTTGATGTAGTTATTGACACACCAGATTATGAAGTGGATATGAAGTCCGGGCTAGAAACACTGCGAGGCGCTTCTGATGCCACTCGATGCATCACAGAGACTGTATTAACGAAAAAAGTACCAAAGCGGCAACGCTCTAAGGACAGAGTAAGAACGATCCTCAAGAAGTCCTTTAAGGGATCTTATGGCCAAGTATTCGGAATCGAGATTCTTGATGACAAATTACAAGCCAAGTATAACGATATTGGAAATCCAGTATTTTCCGAACTGCTATCTTACTTCATGCGAGAGGCTCTCTATTTAGAGGCTCGCAATCTATCCCCCTCCGCCCAAGACATTATAGACGATCTAGGAGTGGTTGCCGAAGAGTTATTGGAGCAACTTCGCGTATCGTCCATGGAAAACATCCATAAAGTATCAACAAAATTTGGTCACGATGTCAAAATCAGATACAGGCGCGCCATAGGAGAACGCGTCATAATTGCTAGATTCAATAGTGAGACCTCATTGGTTCTACAGGCAAAAGCATCTGATGAAAAAGTAGACATTACAGCCAGCATTACTCGACTAAATATAAATACCGGGAACGGGCGCCTCTTGATCGAAGGCGAGGAGAAAACAATTGCATTCGGCTTTGGAATTGGTTATCACGATGTTGCCGTAGAGGCCAAGAAGTTATTTTCGGAAAACTTAAACCACAACAACGGATTAGAAAACCGCAATTGGAAGCACTTGCGGCTAATCGCAAAGCCAATAAGCCTAGCCTCTGGGAAAGTTGTAAAATATATCATCACAGGGTACCACAGTGATTAATAGATATGTAATCACAGCGGCGATATTTGCGTTACTTGCCGTATCCGCCTACGTCTGGCAATTTCACCACAGACTCGAATTCGGCATATCTCCCGACCCAGCTGTTTGGGGCCAGCTTGGCGACTACATAGGTGGCCTGTTGAATCCCGCGCTGAGCTTTATATCTCTAGTCCTCTTAATAAAATCATTAAGCTTACAAAACGAAGCAAATAGAGACTTGCGTGACGAAATAAGAAACAACAGAAAGACGGAGTCGCTGCGCTCGTTTGAGGCACACCTATTTAATATGCTTGACTCTCAGAAGGCATACTTCGAGTCTATGACTATTAAATTTGGAAAGCCCCAATTCCTTAACAACAAAAGCGGAGCGGAAGCTGTCATCGAGATTGAAGACAAACTAGAAACAATCAGATGGGGATCTAATAGAGATAAAAACTTCCAACAGTATTTGGATTGGGTTGATTCACGCGACCAACTCTACGGGGTTACTCGAATTTTTTATGTCATGGTAAAAATGATTGATGAAAAATTAAGCGACTCCAAAGGATTTAACCTAGAAGACAGACGAGCTCACTTCCTTACGCTTATAAATTTTACTGATTTCTCCTTACTCCGTCTCATCATGATCACCATGCAGTTTATGAAATTTGAATCCACCGATTACTTGAGAAAGAACAAAGAGTTCGAAGCAGTATTAAACGAGGTTGGATTAAAATTCGATCTTTACTGACCACTACCCCACTCACCCGCTAAAATACCTTTTGCCAACGCCCCTCTATTTTTAATCCTGTCAAAGCCCTTAGGCCAATCCATACGTAGGACGATGGCGTCTCATAAGTCGGACCTTGCCGAAACACTTGTTCTGCCCTTGATGCGTAGATTCGCTCTGCCATGTTAGTGCGATTTGTAGGCCGCAACATGGAGCGGAGCCATGAGCTATCTCGTACTTCAGCGTCACGCGAATGAGCAGATTCTGCTGACCGCGAATCCGGATGTGAGTGATGAGGACCTGATTCGGCAGATCAGGGAGCAGGGGATTGCGGTATGCGTTGCGCGTACCGGACCCAAGGTCGCAAGCATTGCGATCAGCGCGCCGGAGTCGATGAAGACTCTCCGAGCGGAGCTGCTGACATCCTGGGCGTGATCACTCGATGGGGCGTGTATCCGTAGCAGAGCTGGACGTTAAATGGTCAGCCCTGCTGTCTTCTTCCGCCGTCGCTCCATTGCGGGAGCGCCATGTGTACCAGCGTTTACTCACCTCGGCAGTGAGTTTTATCCCGCGTCTTGATTGCTCAAGTTTCGATTTGCTTCGTCGTAGTCTGGGCTTGTCTGCCCGCTCTCCGGAATGATTTCTCCGCTAGCCAGCCAAAGCGCGTACTGAGGAAAAGCCTTCACCAGTACGTCGAGCTCTTCCGTACTCACCCGCACAGCGCCCTTGCTGACGTTCAGCCAACGGCTGTGGTCAACGTCGCTCAATTGACTGAGCTTTTTAGGGCCTACCCGCTTGATCAGTAATCGCGCCCTATCTGCGGAGCTTTCCATATCCAGAATTCAGCCTTTCCTACAAGGTAACTATTGACGCGAAAAATCCAGCAAATCAACATTTGCCGAAAGGTAATTATTGACTTGAGCTCAGCTCAAGGCCGGAAGATAAAGCCCAACATAGTGCAGGAAAGCCCATGGATGTGGAAGGAACGCCCCTCACTCTGAAAGACCTGCTTGCCCCGCCGCCGCTGATGCCGTGGCGCAACTTCGCCGACTGGATACGCATGAGCGACAGCCACGACATCGTGTGGGGCTGGATTCGCAACGGCTACATCCCGTCCCACAAGGTCGGCAAACACATGATGGTCAACGTGGCACTGCTGACCAGCCAACTGATGGATAAGGAGATTCGACTGTGAGCAAAACCCAAGTAGCCCCCGAGCTCTGCACCGTCGCGGCCTTCGCGGAGATGTGCGGCGTGTCGTACGCCGAAGCGGAACAGTGGGCGGAAGACGGCACCATTCCCAGCCTCGATATGGGCACCTTCCGCATGGTCAACCTCGCGCGCTTCCGCGCCGATCTGATCAAGGGCAAAGCCACCTTTGACGCCGGGGACTACCGCCATGAATAACGACCGCGTGAGCCTGGATGCACAAAGCGCGCTGCGCTATCTGGGGCAGACCGTCCTGATCGAAATGGTGTGGCCGGACGAGGACCCCGAGCCGGTGTGGCGCCTGCTGCGTGTCATCGGCGTGGTACTGCCGGCCGAAGGCGTGCGCGACGAGCCGCACTTCCTGACGGTGCCCGTTGGCGTGACCGATGAATTCGCGAGTGAGACCTTCTGGGACACCATTCGCACGATCCGGGTGATGCGGCACCGCGACCGGCAGAGTTCCGGCAACGTACTGGGCCGCATCGCCCACCCTGCAACATCCCGGTCAGGGGCCGAGCTCCCGGCTCGTCGGAACAGCTCCACCGTTCCGGCGAACGGAAGCACGGGCGCAGCGCACCCTTGACCGCGCACCCGCCAGAAACAGCCTCGGCTTGGGAGGGCGGTGCAGCTCTTCCGCACCGCGCTCCCGAGCCCTCGGCGGCAAGAGCGGGATGACAAGGGCAGCGCCCTTGGTGTTGATCTTCTTCCCGGCGCGCACGGGCCTTCCCGGCCGCCGCAGCAGCACCCCGCCCCGATCCCCTCGCTCCGTCGCCACTCCCCATTCACACCCTGGAGCGCGCCATGTCGGAGTGCCTCTTGCTCAAGACCCTTCTCTTCCTGCTCACCGCGTACCTGTTCGGTCTGTGGGAGCTGCATCGCCCCGAATACCCCACCTGCTGGATCGATCCTGGACGCCTCGCGTGCTGGTCGTTGGCCGCGCCCACCGGACGGTAGCGTAAGGCACGAGCGCCCCGACGGTGGGCGCGGCCGACGGCCCTGTAACACGTCGGACAACCCATTTCCTATTCGTTGGTTATTGGACATTGTTAGGTGATTCCCCATGAGAAAAGTGACCCACCAGCACCGCCTGATCGTTCAGCCTGACGGCCAGATCGTTGATTCCCCGCGCGGCCGTTTGTTTGTCGATGCGCGGCCCGGCAGCTTCACCGACCTCTCCGGCGTGCGGGTGCTGCGGTGCGGCGTCGATACGGTCCGGCAGCTGTACAACGGCATGATCCGCCCCGAGGTTATGGCGCTGTTCGATGACAAGGAGGCCACCGCCGAATTCGCCGGGCGCCAGTGGTCCAAGGGGCGTATCGGCCGCGACTCCGGCTACCAGTTCCGCCTGCAGAACGCGGACCTCGGCCTGATCCTGTTGATCAAGAACCACAACATCAAGCTCGACACCATCGGCTCGCACTTGAAGATCGAGGCGTCTCCGCACGCTATCGACGGCACCGATCCTGCGGCCCTTCAGACAGTGCTCGACGATCTCGCCGCCGCGGTGCTCACCCACTGCGAAACGAACCAATGCGCGGTGCATATCGCCCTGGATGTTCAAGGCTGGAAGCCACCCGCTGACATCGTGGATCGCATGCACTGCCGGTCGAACCGGGTCCGCCAGATCAGCGGCATCGACCGCATCGAGTTCGACGGCAACGCCTCGGTGTACGGACGCGGCGAGACCTTCATGTTCGGCTCGGCCAACGGCCTTCAGCTGTGCATCTACAACAAGACGCTACAGGCCCGAGCGAGCGACAAGCTGGATTACTGGAATGCGGTGTGGTCCGGTCTCAACGGCGATCCGTTCGACGAGGGTGAAGCCGCCTACGACCCGAAGGAAACGGTGTGGCGCATCGAGTTCCGTTTCCACCACTCCATCGTCGAACAGTTCGCCCAAGGCACCTGCCTGCCCTCTGGCGCGGTGATCGCCACGCAGACCTACACCGGTATCTGTCCGCACCTGCAAGGCCTTTTCGGCTATGCCTGCGAGGCGTTCAAGTTGCTCGCCCGGGATGCCGTGTACGACCCGTTCTGGTCGCTGATCATGCAGGACGTGAAGGTGCAGGTGGAGTGTGATCCGCTGATCGACCGCGTCGAATACCGGCGCTACTACAAGACCGCTCAGGGCTTCTCCGGCAAGAACTGCGAGATGTTCCTGGGCCAGTTCATCAGCCTGATTGCACGGGAGCGCATACCCGCAAAAAAGGCTATTGAGTCCGCCTACCGACTGGAATTCTGGCACGTCATCGAAGACCACTATCTGGCCAAGGGTTGGACTCGTCGCGACCTCGAGCAGCACATCAAGGACCTGATCTCGGACCGCTACCTCAGGCGAGGCTATGCCGTCTGATGAGCATCACAAAACTCCCGGACGGCCTCTGGTTCGTCGACGTCGAACCCATCAAGGGCAAGCGCTTCCGCAAGCGGTTCAAGACCAAGGGGGAGGCCCAGCGCTTCGAAGCCACGGTGCGGCAGAAGTGCATCGAGAACCCTGCATGGACAGCCAAGCCCAAGGACCGGCGGCGCCTATCTGAGCTGGTTGATCGCTGGGCGGTGCTGCACGGCCATACGCTCGCGGACGGAGAGAACCGCAAACGCCTGCTGCACATGCTGGCAAAGGAACTGGGTGACCCGGTGGGCAGCCAACTGACGGCGCACCACTATGCCGAGTATCGCTCCCGACAGCTCGAGGCCGGCTCGAACGGGAAGACGCTCAACAACCGGCTGGGCTACCTGCGTGCGGTGTTCAACGCGCTGCTGCAACTGGGCGACATCGACTTCGCCAACCCTCTCCAGCGCGTCAAACCGCTCAAGCTTCAGGAACGCGAGCTGACCTGGCTGAACGAGGGCCAGATCAGAACCCTGTTCGAAGCCATCAGGAACCGCTGCAAGACCCCGCACGTCGAGATGGTGGCCCGGATATGCCTGTCCACTGGTGCACGCTGGGTGAGGCCGAATCGCTGGTGCCTGCACGTGTACGAGCTGGATGCGTGACCTTCGCGAACACCAAGTCAAAGCGGACGCGCTCAGTCCCCATCGATGGCGAGCTGGAAACCGCGTTGCAGCAGCACTTCCTGGAACATGGCCTGTTCTCCAACTGCCGGAACAGCTTCGACCAGACCATCAAAACCTGCATCGCCCTCCCCGCTGGCCAAGCGTCCCACGTGCTGCGGCACACCTTCGCGTCGTACTTCATGATGAACGGCGGGAATATCCTCACCCTGCAGAAGATCCTGGGCCACGGCTCGCTGACGATGACGATGCGCTATGCCCATCTATCGCCAGATCATCTGCAGGATGCGGTGAGGCTCAATCCGATGCGAGGCCTAGGGCTTTGAGGGCGTGACGCCGTAGCCGTGAGCCGTTGCGTGCCACTGGAAGTACTTTTGAGTCTTCTTTGTCCACGCATTTACGGGACGCCCCACCAATTTGTCGATGTAGCTGCTGATCAGCTCGGAACCAGTTCGAGATGGGTGTCGAACGACTTTGCCTTCAAGAACCGATATGAAGCCCAGTTCAAACAGAGGATCGCAGCCGAGCCGGCACATCGCAGTCGCGACGTTTTGAACGTCGAGCTTCTCATCTCTGCTGCAGGCTGAGCGCTTCTTGATGTGCGAGGCCACCAACATGGACCGAGGGAAAGCACCACCGCAAATTGAACAGCTACCTTCAGCATTCTTCCCAAACAGGTGATCGACGATATAACGGTGCTCCCCTCGGGTGGGGGCAGAGCCGACGCCATCAACAGTCAGGTTGGCCAGAATTTCAGCTTTCACGTCAGCCAATGTCGGAACCAGACCAAGAGACATACTCTGCAGCTGGTCGAACGCAGCAAAGGCTGACTCGCTATCCGATTCGTTGAAACGATAGAAGCACTGCCGCTGCTGGCTCTTCACATGTTGCTGAATCGCCCTGAAGGGGATGGACAGATGGCGGACGTCGGTCAGGAAATAGATGTTCTCCCAAGTAGTCTGCTCTTCCCGGCTTTTATAGCCCCACAGCTCAATCGCTAGACTCTTGGAAGTAAGCTTGTACGTAACCGTTGCAGCGACGGTGATTATCGTTTTGCGGTTGAAGATCACCACATCGTCCGGAGACAACTTGGCGTATGACGAATTGGTATTGCTGCTTGGTACAACGCCCCATACGAAGACCTTTCCGTCAGGATTCTCAATCAAAAGCTTCGCGTACAACGCCTCCGGCAACCACGCCCTTATCCTCGACAAAGGCACGGGATTGAGGATCGTTTTCTGGAGGTTCTCGCCCGCATCGTCATCGGAGCATGGCTGGTAGACCAAATGAGCCATCAATCGTCCCTCCTGGAGTACTTGACGGCATTCCCTTTGGCTTTATCAACCGGGTACTTCTCAGCATTCAGCTGGATCTTTGAACGCGCTGCCTGAAGGACGTCGATACCGAGCTTGTCGGCCAGGCGCAGGAGGTAGAGCAGGACGTCTGCCATCTCCCCTTCTATCTCGAGGAGCATTTTCTCGGAGAGTGCGTCGCGCTGACTCTGCTCGGGCGTCAGCCATTGAAAGAGCTCGAGCAGCTCACCAGCCTCTCCGGAGAGCGCCATAGCGAGATTTTTGGGGGTGTGGAACTGATCCCAGTCCCGCTCTTTGGCAAAGCGGCACAGCTCTGCCTGTAGCTCTTTCACAACGTCCATCGAATGCCCTATCCAGAAAGTCGCAGCCATGTAGGAAATGGCTGTAGGAAAGGCAGGACGCTAACGGCTGGAGGTCAGGCTGTCCAGCAAGAGGAGTGGAGTAATCCAGGATCGCGGGCGGTCATGAAAGCGATCTTCGACACTTCTTCGACAAACGCCGGACGCAGAAAAGACAAAACCCCTGAAACGCTAGGCATTTCAGGGGTTTCGGCCATCTGTAATGGCGGAGAGATAGGGATTTGAACCCTAGGAGCCATTGCTGACTCAACGGATTTCGAATCCGTCCCGTTCGACCACTCCGGCATCTCTCCGTGCGGCGCGCATGATACCAGCTTGAAGTCCGAAGGCGAAGCCCTGTTTTGGATTTTTTTGCGTGGTATCAGGCGCTTGCGTGATTTCGCCGTTTTACAGCGGCACGCCGAGTCGGTGAGCGACTTCCTCGTAGGCCTCGATCACGTCGCCCAGGCCCTGGCGGAAGCGGTCCTTGTCCATCTTCTTGCGGGTTTCCTTGTCCCACAGACGGCAACCGTCCGGGCTGAATTCGTCGCCCAGGACGATCTTGCCGTGGAACACGCCGAACTCCAGCTTGAAGTCCACCAGCAGCAGGCCGGCGTCGTCGAACAGCTTGTTCAGCACTTCGTTGACCTTGAAGGAGTAGGCCTTCATTTCGGCCAGCTGCTCCAGGGTCGCCCAGCCGAAGGCCTGGACGTGGGATTCATTGATGAAGGGGTCACCCAGGGCGTCGTTCTTCAGGAACAGTTCGAAGGTCGGCGGAGTGAGCTGCACGCCCTCTTCCACACCCAGGCGACGCACCAGGCTGCCGGCGGCGTAGTTACGCACGACGCACTCGACCGGGATCATGGCGAGCTTCTTGACCAGCACTTCGTTGTCCGACAGCAGGGCGTCGAACTGGGTCGGGATGCCGGCGGCTTCGAGCTTCTGCATGATGAAGGCGTTGAACTTGTTGTTCACCATGCCTTTGCGGTCGAGCTGTTCGATGCGCTTGCCGTCGAACGCCGAGGTGTCGTTGCGGAACAGCAGGACGAGGCGGTCGGCGTCATCGGTGGTGTAAACCGACTTGGCCTTGCCGCGATACAGTTCTTCGCGTTTTTCCATGATGGGCTCCGCTTGCTTGAATGGATGGGCTCAGGCGATGGTGCGCCAGTCGAGTCCCGAATGCTGATCGGCCACCTGCAGCCAGCCCGGGTCGCACCCTAGGGTGTCGACGAAGCTTTGCCGGGCCAGCTGCGGCGAGTTGTTCTTTTCGCTGAGATGCGCCAGCACCAGGTGCTGCAAGCTTTCCCAGCCCAGCTGCGCCACCAATTCGGCGGCCTGCCGGTTGTTCAAATGCCCCCACTGGCCGCCAACGCGGGCTTTGAGTGGGTAGGGATACGGACCGCGGGCCAGCATGTCGGTATCGTGGTTTGCCTCGATGATCAATGCATCGAGGCCACGATAGCACTCCAGCACCTGCGCCGTGGCGGCCCCCAGATCGGTGAGCTGGCCAAAGCGCTTCCGGCCATCGGAAAACACGTACTGCAAGGGCTCCCGCGCATCGTGCGAGACGCTCACCGCAGTGACTTCCAGGTCTTTCAGTACCAGGCGGTCGCCGCATTTGAGCAGCCCCGCCGGTGTCACCGGCTTGCGCATTCCCTGCAGGGTGCCGGCACTGAGGTACACGGGTATTCGATGGTGCCGGGCCAGCAGTTCGACGCCGTTGATGTGATCGGAGTGCTCGTGCGTGACGAGGATCGCGTCCAGCTGCCCGGGCTCTACGCCCAGGCGCGCCAGACGACGGATGGTTTCACGCAGCGGAAAGCCGCAATCGATCAGTATCCGGGTGTCAGAGCTGCTCACCAAGGCCGAATTGCCCCGGCTTCCGCTCCCCAGGACCGCGAAGTGCATTCCGCATACTCTCCTGGAGTTTTTCCAGCACGCCCTGCGCCACGTCAGCCGGCGCGGAAGTGTTGATGTCTTTGTCGACGGTGATCTGCACCGTGTTGTTCACGCTGGTCAGGCGAAGCTGGTAACGCTTGGCCTTGGCGTCTTCCTCTTCCTTGGTCTTCTCGCCGCCGCCGAACAGGCTGCGGAAGAAGCCAGGCTTGTCTTCGTCCTTCTTCTTCGCGCCTTCGGCGATGTTGACGTAGTACACGCCCAGGCTGCGGTTGAGGTCGTCCACGCGGATGTCGGCGCGATCCAGCGCGCGGCCAACGCTGACCCAGGCGCGGTCGAAGTCGGAATCCACGGTAAGTACCGGGTTGCCGCTGCCGTCCTTGCTCAGCTCGGCGGTGCCGGGAGTGTCGTAGGCCGAGTGCGCGGCGAGCAGGGAGACGGAGCCGCCCTTCTCGGCGCTGGTCGCCATGCTGGCCAGCATTTCGTCGAGCAGCGCGGCGTCGAGGCTCGGCACCGCCGGCTTGGACGGCCAGTCCGGACTGGCGGTGCTACCGGCCGGGCGGGTTTCGCTCAGCACGTAGACTTCACTGGTGTTGGTTTCCACTCCCGGCTCGATGCGCACGCGCACGCGCGCCTCGCTGTCGGGCTCGACGCCGGAGACACGGCTGCTCAGGCGGCGCGCCAGGGGCGCGGAGAGCTGCGAGAGCGGCTGCCAGTTGGTGCTGAACTCGCCGGTCTGCGGACGTTCGTTGGTGATGGAGAAGCCGTTGTCCTGGAAGAATTGGTGGGCCACAGGCCACACTTCCGCTGGCGGACGCTGGGCGATCAGCCAGCGCGAATCGCCGCTCTTCTGCAGGCTGAAGTCGCTGACTTCGCCAGCGCTGGCCAGGGGCTGCGGACGCGGTACTTCGAACTCGCCTTCCTTCTCATGGGTGTCGGCGACGTTCATCGGCACCGGCAGCAGCGGGTCGAGCGGCTTGCTCTGCAGGCCTTCGGGCACCTTCATCGGCGCCGTTTCGCGGGCATTGAGGTAATCGTCGCCGCGGTCGCGGAAATAACCATCCGGGCCCCACAGCCAGCCGCAGCCGGAGGTGTTGCCGATGACCAGGGCGAGCGCAGTCAGTCCTGCCAGTCGCTTCATGCGAGAAAGCTCCTTATGCCAGCACGCCGGTCTGGCGCATGGCCTGACGCAGCGGTTCGTGGCAACGCGGGCTGAGCCAGGTCAGGGGCAGGCGGATACCTTCGGGGATCAGCCCCATTTCGTGCAGGGCGAATTTCACCGGAATCGGGTTGGATTCGATGAACAGGGCCTTGTGCAGCGGCATCAGGCGGTCATTGATGGCGCGGGCTTCACCGGCATCGCCACGCATGGCGGCGGCGCACAGGTTGCTCATGGCGCGCGGGGCGACGTTGGCGGTCACGGAGATGTTGCCCTTGCCGCCCATCAGCATCAGTTCGACAGCGGTGGCGTCGTCGCCGGAATAGACCAGGAAATCCTTGCCGACGCGGTCCAGTACTTCCTTGCCGCGCTGCAGGTCACCGGTGGCTTCCTTGATGCCGACGATGTTCGGCACCTTGGACAGGCGCTCGACGGTCTCCGGCAGCATGTCGCAGGCGGTGCGGCCCGGCACGTTGTAGAGGATCTGCGGGATGGCCACGGCTTCGGCGATGTGGCGGAAGTGCTGGTACAGGCCTTCCTGGGTCGGCTTGTTGTAGTACGGGGTCACCAGCAGGCAAGCGTCGGCGCCGCCGCTCTTGGCAGCCTCGGTCAGCTCGACCGCTTCGCGGGTGGAGTTGGCGCCGGTACCGGCGATCACCGGAATGCGGCCATTGACCTGATCGACCACGCGTCGGATCACTTCCAGGTGCTCGCTCACGTCCAGCGTGGCGGACTCACCCGTAGTGCCGACCGCAACGATGGCGTTGGTGCCTTCCTGCAGGTGGAAGTCCACCAGCTTCGCGAGGCTGTCCCAATCCAGTCGACCCTGAGCATCGAAGGGGGTGACCAGCGCCACCATACTGCCCGCAATCATGCAACCGCTCCTGCCGGAAAAAGAAAGCCGTAATGGTACTGTCGCCACCGGCCACGCACAAGGTGACAGCAGCGTCCCGCGAGCGGTCAGACATTCCCCTCATCGGCTCTTTTCGCTACCCTTTCCCCTTTGTCGGTGCGGCCCGCTTGGCCGCCATTCCCAGGAAAGCTGCATGTCCACCTCCCACCCTCGTGAACAATTTCTTCTGATCAGTGCGCTGGGCCCGAACCCGATGGAGCTGACCAGCGTGCTGTGCCGCACCTGCATCGATAACCGTTGCTCGGTCATCAGCAGCCGCCTGACCCGCCATGGCGAGTTCAGCGCACTGGTCCTGCAGGTTGCCGGCAGCTGGGACGCCCTGGCCCGCCTGGAGGGCGGCCTGCCGGCGCTGGCCAAGCGCCACGGCTTCACCCTCAGCGTCACCCGCAGCAATGTCCACGTCACCCGCGCCCAGGCCCTGCCCTACGTGGCCTACGTCAGCGCCGTGTATCGGCCGGACATCCTCAACGAGCTGTGCCAGTTCTTCATCGATCACAACATCGAGCTGGAGAACCTCACCTGCGACACCTACCAGGCGCCGCACACCAACACCAGCATGCTCAACGCCACCATCACCGTGACCCTGCCGGCCGGCACCCAGATCAGCTGGCTACGCGACCAGTTCCTGGATTTCGCCGACGCCCTGAACCTGGACGCGCTGATCGAACCCTGGCGCCCGCAGCATCCCTGAGGAGAGAGGCCCATGGCCGTTGAACTGAACAAAGCCGTCGCCGACTTCCAAGCGCCCGCCACCAGCGGTGTCGAGTTCCGTCTGTCGGAACTCAAGGGCAAGCAGGTCGTCCTGTACTTCTACCCCAAGGACAGCACTCCCGGCTGCACCACCGAGGGCCAGGGCTTCCGCGACAAGATCGAGGACTTCGCCAAGGCCAACACCCTGGTCTTCGGCGTGTCCCGCGATGGCATCAAGTCCCATGAGAACTTCAAGGCCAAGCAGTGCTTCCCCTTCGAGCTGATCAGCGACAAGGACGAGGCCGTCTGCCAGCTGTTCGACGTGATCAAGCTGAAGAAGCTCTACGGCAAGGAATACATGGGTGTGGACCGCAGCACCTTCCTGATCGACGCCCAGGGTGTGCTTCGCCAGGAATGGCGCGGCGTGAAAGTCCCTGGCCACGTCGATGCCGTGCTCGCCGCAGCCCAGCAACTGAGCAAGGGCTGAGCCACGGGCTGCCACGAAAAAGGCCGCTGATCAGCGGCCTTTTTCTTTTCCCCGCCCCTTCCAGAGCAAGGTCACATCAGCGGGCTGACTTGCGGCTCCTGCGCCGGCTGGCGTGGCCAGGCATCCAGCACCGCCTTCACCAGGGTCGCCAGGGGAATGGCGAAGAACACACCCCAGAAGCCCCACAGGCCGCCGAACAGCAGCACGGCGCAGATGATCGCCACCGGATGCAGGTTCACCGCCTCGGAGAACAGCAGCGGCACCAGCACGTTGCCATCCAGCGCCTGGATGATCGCGTGGGCGGCCATCAGGTAGATGAACTGGTCTCCCCAACCCCACTGGAACAGGGCGATCAGCGCCACCGGCACGGTCACGACGACCGCGCCGATGTAGGGCACGACCACCGACAGGCCGACCAGCAGGGCAAGCAGCGCCGCATAGTTCAGCCCCAGCACTGCAAATGCAATGTAGGTCGCCACCCCGGTGATGAAGATCTCGATGACCTTGCCACGAATGTAGTTGGCGATCTGCTGGTTCATCTCGTTCCACACCTGCTTCATCAGCCCCCGCTCGCGCGGCAGGTAGCGGCGGAACCAGTGGTAGAAGCGGCGGCGGTCCTTGAGGAAGAAGAACACCAGGATCGGCACCAGCACCAGGTAGATCATGATGTTGACCACCACCGGCAACCCGGAGAGCGAGAAGGTCAGCGCCCACTGTCCAAGCTGGCCCAGTTCGCTGCGCGCGGCCTCTACGGTCCGCAGAACCTGCTCCTCGCTGATCATGTCCGGGTAGCGTTCGGGCAGCATAAGCATCGTGGCCTGCCACTCACCGAGCATTCTCGGCAGTTCGTTGAGCAGGGTGAACAGCTGCTTCCAGAGCAGCGGCACCAGCACCAGCAGGAACACCGCGAGCAGCCCGAGGAACAGCGAATAGACCAGCCAGACGGAGAACAGGTGCGGTACGCGCAGGCGCTCCAGCACCCCCACCATGCCCTGGATCAGGAAGGCGATCACCATCGCCGCCAGCACTGGCGCGAGCATGCCGCCAAAGGTCAGGATGACACTGAAACCCAGCACCAGAATGACCGCGAGCACTATCGCCTCCTCGTCGGAGAAATAGCGCTGCATCCAGTCCTGCAAAACCTTGAGCATGAACAGACCTGCGAAACGAATGGGGTAACGTCCCGGTTATCCGGAAACGGGGGCTACTTCTTGCGCAGCCAGTAGCGATAGACGCCTGCTTCGACCTCTTCATGCAGCAGCGAGTGCCCGGCGAGGTCGGCGAAGGCGCGAAAATCCCGCTGCGACCCTGCATCGGTGGCGATCACCTTGAGCACCGCTCCGCTAGGAAGGCGGTTCAGCTCGAGCTTGGCCTTGAGCAGGGGAAGCGGACAATTGAGACCGCTGGCATCCAGCTCCGCGTCACAGGCAGGGATGGGCGGTGTGGAATCTGACATCGAAACGAACTCCGGCAATGGCGTTCAAGAATACCGAAAGCATTGGAAAATTAACCAGTGGCCGCAAGGCACGCTCCCCCTGGGAAGCTGTCAGCACCGAGGTTTGAGACGCAAGTAGAGCGGAAAATGCCGACTTCGATTTGCGCAGCAGTCGCACCTTGCAACCTAGGCATTGGCAATAACGTACGGCTAAAGTAGAGGCTTTCTCGGAACGAGCCTCTTGTACATGAAAGTACTGCGCCCTGCCCTGCTCTCCATCGCCTGCGCCTTCGCACTGCCCGCGATGTCGGACGACCTGCCATCCCTGGGCGATGCCAGCTCGTCCATCGTATCCCCGGAGCAGGAATTCCAGCTCGGTCGCGCCTGGCTGAGCATGCTGCGCAGTCAGGTCGATACGCTCAATGACCCACAGCTCAAGGACTACGTCGAGTCCACCGTCTACCGCCTGGCCGAATCCAGCGAACTGCAGGACCACCGCCTGGCGTTCATCCTGATCCGCGACAAGCAGATCAACGCCTTCGCCGCCCCCGGCGGTGTCGTCGGTGTCAACGGCGGCCTGTTCCTCTACGCCCAGAGCGAAGGCGAATACATCGCCGTACTGGCCCACGAACTCGGCCACCTCAGCCAGCGCCACTTCGCCCGCGGCATCGAGGCCCAGCAGCGTATGCAGGTGCCAGTGATGGCGGCCATGCTCGCCGGCATCGTCGCCGCCGCGGCCGGCGCCGGTGATGCCGGTATCGCCGCGATCGCCTCGACCCAGGCGGCGGCGATCCAGAACCAGCTGCGCTTCTCCCGGCAGAACGAACAGGAAGCCGACCGCGTCGGCGTTGCCACCATGGTGCGCGCCGGCTACGACCCGCGCTCCATGCCCAACATGTTCGAGCGCCTCGCCCGTCAGTACCGCTACGAGGGCAAACCGCCAGAATTCCTGCTGACTCACCCGGTGACCGACTCGCGTATCGCCGATACCCGCAACCGCGCCGAGCAGTACCCTAAGGGCGGCAAGGAAGACACCCCGCGCTACGAGCTGATGCGCGCGCGCGTGCAGCAGATGTTCGAGGACACCCCGGGCATGGCCAGCAAGCAGTTCCGCGCCCAGCTCGACGAAGACCCGAAGAACGATGCCGCGCGCTATGGCCTGGCCCTGTCGCAGACCAAGATCGGCCAGCTCAACGAGGCCCGCAGCAATCTCCAGCAACTGCTGGCGAAAGCGCCCAACGACATCAGCTACAACCTGGCAATGGTCGATGTGGACATCACCGCCAACAAGCTGCCCGATGCCCAGGCGCGGGTACAGAAAATGCTCGGCCAGTACCCGGACAGCTATCCGCTGATCCAGGCCCAGGCTGACCTGATGATGAAGACCAACCATGCCGCAGACGCCGAGAAGACGCTCTTCAAGCTGTCGCAGAAGCGCCCGCTGGACCCGGATGTCTGGAGCCGCCTGGCCGACGCCTGCACACTCAGCGGCAACGCCATCGGCGTGTACCAGGCGCGTGCGGAGTTCTACGCGCTGACCGGCGACTACAAGCACGCCATCGAGCAGCTGGACTTCGCCAAGCGTCGCGCCGGCGGCAACTTCACCCTGGCTGCGCGCCTGGATGCTCGCCAGCAGGAGTTCCGCGACCAGGAGCAGCTGCTGAAGCAGATGATGGGCCGCTAAATCTCAGGAAGATCGCTTCGGTAGAAACAGAAAGGCCCGGCGTTAAGCCGGGCCTTTTTCATTTCAGCGCATTCGATCAGGCGTTGCCCGCCACTTTCAGCCGGGCGGCCTGGGTGAAGTCGAGCATGCGCTTGAGCGGCTTGATCGCCTTGGGAATCAGCGCCGGATCGACGAAGATCTCGCCACTCCCCTCCTTCAGACATGCCAGAGTGCGCTCCAGGGTGTTCATGGCCATCCACGGGCAATGCGCGCAGCTGCGGCACGCCGCGCCGTTACCGGCGGTGGGCGCCTCGATGAACTCCTTGTCCGGACACAGCTGCTGCATCTTGTAGAAGATGCCGCGGTCGGTGGCGACGATGAAGCGCTTGTTCGGCATCGTCTGCGCCGCCTTGATCAACTGGCTGGTGGAGCCCACGGCGTCGGCCAGCTCGACCACGGCCTCCGGCGACTCCGGGTGCACCAGGATCGCGGCGTCCGGATAGACCGCCTTGAGGTCTTCCAGCTGCTTGGCCTTGAACTCTTCGTGGACGATGCAGGCGCCGTCCCAGAGCAGCATGTCCGCGCCGGTCTCGCGCTGGATGTAGCGCCCCAGGTGCTGGTCCGGCGCCCAGAGGATCGGCTCACCGTTGTCCATCAGGTGCTCGACGATCTCCACCGCGCAGCTGGAGGTCACCACCCAGTCGGCACGCGCCTTCACCGCAGCCGAGGTGTTCGCGTAGACCACCACGGTGCGCTCCGGATGCTGGTCGCAGAACGCCGAGAATTCGTCCACCGGGCAACCCAGGTCCAGCGAGCAGGTCGCTTCCAGGGTCGGCATCAGCACGCGCTTTTCCGGGTTGAGGATCTTCGCGGTCTCGCCCATGAAGCGAACGCCAGCGACAACCACGGTCTGCGCCGGATGCTGGTTGCCGAAGCGGGCCATTTCCAGCGAGTCGGACACGCAGCCACCGGTCTCCTCAGCCAGCGCCTGGATCACCGGATCGCAGTAGTAGTGCGCGACCAGCACAGCGTTCTGCGCTTTCAGCTCGGCGGCGATGGCCGCACGGTAATCGGCCTCTTCCTGCGCGCTCAGCACCCGCGGCTGCTTGGCCGCCAGGTGAGCCTGAACCAGCAGGCGTTCGGAAATCTGGGACATCGTGTGGAAACCTCTACAGGCGCGGTTCTGATTATGCTGACGATTTTATCATCACCGCCCTACGGGCGACGCGCTGTCGGCGGCCGCACGGCGGACTTTTTCCAGCGCATAGCAAAAGCCCCGTAATCTTTCGACCACGGGGCTTTTGTCTTACATGTTGGTGGGTCGTGTGGGATTCGAACCTACGACCAATTGGTTAAAAGCCAACTGCTCTACCGACTGAGCTAACGACCCAACGTGGGGCGTATAATACTGATTTCTAACGCAAAAACAACACCCCACGAAAACTTTTTTCAGAAATATCGCGTCGGGTCGGAAATTCCGGCTGCGCGGAAGCCGTCAGCCCGCAGCCTGCAACTGTCGCACTTGCCGCACGCACGCCCGTCATCGTCTGCCTGATAGCAGGAAACCGTAAGGCTGTAGTCCACGCCCTGGGCCATGCCGGCCTGCACGATCTGCGCCTTGGAGAGGAACTGCAGCGGCGCCTGGATGCGGAAGCCCTCGCCCTCTACACCGGCCTTGGTGGCCAGGTTGGCCATGCGCTCGAAGGCCTCGACGAACTCGGGACGGCAATCCGGGTAGCCGGAATAATCGACCGCATTCACACCGATGAAGATGTCCCGCGCACCCAGCACTTCCGCCCACCCCAGGGCCAGCGAAAGGAATACGGTATTGCGCGCCGGCACGTAGGTCACCGGAATGCCTTCGCTCGGTGCTTCCGGCACGTCGATGCTGCTGTCGGTCAGGGCCGAGCCGCCGATGCCGTTCAGGTTCAGGCCAATCACCTTGTGCTCGATGACACCCAGCTGGCGTGCAACGCGCTCGGCTGCCTGCAGCTCGGAGCGGTGGCGCTGGCCGTAGTCGAAGCTCATGGTATAGCAGCCGTAGCCCTCGGCCTTGGCCATGGCGACCACGGTCGCGGAGTCCAGACCACCGGAGAGCAGGATCACGGCTTTCTTGTCGTTCATGAAGAAGGTCTCCTCCGTGCTCAGTGGCCCGGCTCGTCGTTCCAGAGAATCTTGTGCAATTGCAGCTGCAAGCGCACCGGCAGGTTGTCACCGACGATCCAGTCGGCCAGCGCACGGGCATCCACCTGGCGATGGCTGGGTGAGAACAGCACCTCGCCGGCGCGCTGCTCCAAGCGGTACTCGATGAGTTTGGATACTGCCCAGTCATAGTCCTCGCGCGAGCAGATGACGAACTTCACCTGATCGTTGGACGTCAGCTCCCCGATGTTCTCGTAGCGGTTACGAGCCACTTCATCGGAGCCGGGTGTCTTGAGATCGAGGACGCGGCTGACACGGCGGTCGGTGGCGGAGATATCCAGCGCGCCGCTGGTTTCCAGCGACACGTCGTAGCCGGCATCGCAGAGGCGCTGCAGCAGCGGGATGCAGTTGGGCTGGGCCAGTGGTTCGCCGCCGGTGACGCAGACATAGCGCGGCTGGTAGGCGGCGACGCGCTCGAGGATGGCGTCCAGAGTCTGGATTTCACCGCCACTGAAGGCATAGGCGGTATCGCAGTACTGGCAGCGCAGGGGACAGCCGGTCAGGCGTACGAACACGGTCGGCAAGCCGGCGGTGCGCGTTTCCCCCTGCAACGAGTAGAAAATCTCGGTGATTCGCAGGGTCTGTTGCATATCAGCCACGGGCGTGACGGCAATACAGGCCATCCGCCTCCGTTGCGTTGGAGTCAGGAGCGCGACGAGCGCACTCGGCATACACGGGGCACTGCAGACATCAGCCGAGCTGAAACCACTGGCGCGTCCCGAGGGGCTGGAATTCTAACGAAAAAACCCGCGGCAAGCGCGGGTTTTCAAGACTGACCGACAGGACCTTACTTGAGGTTCTTCAGGTCGCGCTGGGACAGCTGCGCGGCGGAGCTGCCCGGATACTGGGCGATCACCTGCTGCAGGATGCCGCGAGCCTTGTCGGTATTGCCCAGGCGACGCTCGACGTCGGCCAACTTGTACAGCGAGTCCGGCACCTTGGCGCTGGTCGGGTAAGCCTGGCTGACACGGGCGAAGGCCTGGCCGGCGCCCTGCAGGTCACCCTTGGCGAGGTTCACCTCACCCAACCAGTACTGCGCGTTACCGGCGTACTGGCTGCTCGGGTACTTGCGCAGGAAGGCGCTGAAAGCCTGGCTGGCCTTGTCGAAGTCCTTGGCCTTGATCAGGTCGAAGGCGGCATCGTAGTAGAGCTTTTCTTTTGCCGGGTCGCCCGGCTCGCTGCTGGCGGCAGCAGCGGGCTGCTGTTGCTGTGCAGCGGCGGCTGCGCCAGCACCCGCGGCAGCTCCGGCACCAACACCGGCAGCGGGGGAGCTCTGTTGAGCAGCACCGGCCGAGCCAGAACCCGCGCCGCCGGAAATACGGCTGTCGAGTTCCTGGTAACGCTCCAGGTTTTCCTGCTTCAACTGCTGAATCTGGTTCTGCTGTTCTTCGAGCATGCCGCGCAGACGGGACATTTCGTCCTGCATCTGCTGCAGCTGCAGGAACAGCTGTGCCTGTCCGGAGACGGGCTGATTGGTCACCCCGCCTCCGGCATAGGCGCCCTCAGCGCCTGCGGTGCCATAACCCGAGGGCGGCTGGCTGGCGTAACCGCCACCATTGCCGTCCTGTACCGGAACCGCGGCCGCCGCCATCAGGGGCAGGCCGCATGCGATCAAGGTCAGAAAACGCAGGCGCATCGGCATCACGTCTTACTTCTTCAGCTCAACGCGACGGTTCTGGGCCCAGGACTGCTCGTCGTGGCCAGTGGCAACCGGACGCTCTTTACCGTAGGAAACCAGTTCCAGCTGAGCCGGGGAAACGCCCTGCAGTACCAGGTAGCGCTGAACGGCCTTGGCACGACGCTCGCCCAGAGCCATGTTGTATTCGCGGGTACCGCGCTCGTCAGTGTGGCCTTCCAGGACAACGCGCTGGCCGGAACCTTTCAGGTCCTTGGCGTGTACGTCCAGAGCGCGCATGGCTTCCGGCTTCAGGTCGGAGCTGTCGTACTCGAAGTAGAAGGTGGTGATAGCGCGCAGAGCGGCTTCGTCGCTCAGGGAGCCGTCAACGGCACCGCTGTTGGCGCCGTAGCCAGCGTTCGGGTCAACGCCGCCATTGGCGCCTTCACCAGTAGCATCGCCTTTCTTGGACGAACAGCCTACGGCTACAGCCATGGCGAGGGCGATAACGGCAAATTTGCCGAATTTCAGCATTTCCATCATGTAACTCCTAATGAACCCCAGTGTATAAATTTGAAAAAGTTGGCAACCGTCAGTTCAGGTAAGGGGACCAGGAAGGCTCGCGAACATCGCCTTGAGCGGTGGGAATTGGCAACCGAACGCGTCCATTGATGCTGACGAGCATCAGCACGCCCCGGTCCTGCTGGCGGGTGGCGTATATTAGCATCGTGCCATTGGGCGCAACAGTGGGCGAGTCGTCCAGAGTGGTATTGGAAAGTACCCGGAGATTGCCGCGCTGAAGGTCCTGGGCCGCGATCTGGAAGTTGGTGAAACCATCCTGGCGGTGAACCATTACCAGCGTCTTCTCATCCGCGGAAAGTTTCGGGTTGGCGTTGTAGTTGCCAATGAAAGTCACGCGGTCGGTGGCGCCCGAATTCACGTTCATCTTGTAGATCTGCGGTTTGCCGCCACGGTCCGAAGTGAAGTACAGGGTCGAGCCGTCCTTGCCCCAGAAGGGTTCGGTGTCAATCGCCGGGTTGTTGGTCAGGCGACGCAGCTGGCGGCTGCCCAGGTCCATCACGTAGATCTCCGGGTTGCCGTCGCGCGACAGCACGAAGGCCAGGCGGTTGCCGTCCGGCGAGAAGGCCGGCGCACCGTTGAGACCTTCGAAGTTGGAGATCTGCTCGCGGCGGCCGGTATCGACGTACTGCATGAAGATGCGCGGACGCTTCTGCTCGAAGGAGACATAGGCGATACGGCGGCCATCGGGCGAGAAGCGCGGCGACAGGATCGGCTCGCGGGACTGCAGCAGGGTCACCGGACGCGCACCGTCATAGTCGGAGCGCTGCAGGGTGTAGCGGGTGTTGTCCACGGAGAAGCGCTCGGCGGTCACGTAGAGCAGCTTGGTGGCGAACGCGCCCTTGATGCCGGTGAGCTTCTCGAACGACTGGTCGGCAATGTAGTGCGACATGTCACGCAGCTGGTCGGTGGTGCCGCCCACGCTGCCGGTCAGGACCTGCTGCTGGGTCGCCACGTTGAGCAGGGCGTACTGGATCTGCAGGCGGCCACCGCTGGGGACGATACTGCCGACCAGGACGTACTGCGCACCGAGAGCCTGCCAGTCGCGGTAGATCACTTCGCTGGCCTGGGCCGGCTGGCTGATCATGTTCTGACGCGGGATCGGCTCGAAGTAACCGGAGTTGCGCAGGTCGTTGCCGATGATATTGGACATATCCTCGGGCAGGACGTTGCCGCCTTGCCAGCCGAACGGAACCACCGCAATCGGGACGGCCGAGTCGCGACCGCTGGAAATCACCAGCGGGTCGGCGGCCTGCGCCGCGCCGGCCACCAGGGCCAGGGCGAACAGCGCGAAGCGAATCAAGGTACTCACAGACTTAAATCCTCCGGTTTGAAGACCATACGACGCTGACGATACAGGCTATCGAAAGTGGCACGATCCAGTTTTTGCAGATCGGGAACTCGCCCTACATTTCGGACCGCGGCCACCGCCGAGTCATCGAAAGGTTTATCACCGCTGGAGCGGGTCACGCTCACGTTGGTGATGGTCCCGTCCGGCAACATCTGAATCAGCACTTCTACGCTCATTCCGTTACGAGCTGAGGGTGGGCGGTTCCACTGCTGACTGACCAGACTCACGATCAGGTCATCGTAGTTACCCGCCACCTCGTTACCTTGCTCGTCAGCCAAGGCCTGTTGCCGCTGCGTATCGTCCGACAGCAACTCAGCCAGTGCCTGGGCCTTCTTGTCTTCCTGTGCCTTGCGGGCCGCAGCCGCAGCCGCCTTTTTCCTGGCTTCCGCCACCGCAGCGGCCTTTTTCTTGGCCTCCTCGGCAGCGGCTTTCTTCTTCGCGTCCTCAGCCTTCTGCTTGGCTTCTTCGGTCGCCTTCTTCTTGGCCTCTTCGGCTGCCTTTTTCTTGGCCTCCTCGGCGGCCTCCTTCTTGGCCTCTTCCTCGGCCTTCTTCTTGGCGATATCGGCCTGCTGCTTCTCGGCAGCCGCCTTCGCCTCGGCCTCTTTCTTGGCCACGGCGGCCTCGGCGGCCTTCTTGGCCTCATCCGCCTTCTTGGCTTCGGCCTCTTTCTTGGCGTCAGCCTCTTTGGCCTCTTTGGCCTCTTTCTTGGCTTCGGCCGCCTTTTGAGCCGCATCGGCCTTCTTTTGTTCCTCGGCCTTGGCCTCGGCGATGGCCTGCTGCTCGGCTTTCTTCTGCTCGAGCTGCTCCTGCTCGTATTGCTTCGACGAGGTTTTCTTGGCTTCGCCGGCAATCTTCTGGTTGGTCTGCTGGGTCGCCTGACTCTTGGACTTCAGTTGGTACAGGGTCGCCTGAACGATCGGCCGCGAGGGCGGCAGTTCAGGCGTCATGGCCCAGCTGACGAAGAGCATGGCGAAGATCAGGACGTGCAGGGCTACGGCCAGAACGATCGGCCAGAAGTAGCTTTCCGAAGGAGAGCGCTCGAGCTGGTGCATCAAGTCCCCGGCGCCTCGGTAATCAGACCGACGTTACCGACACCGGCTTTCTGCAGGCCGCCCATGACGGCCATGACCGAACCGTAGTCGACTGCCTTGTCACCCCGGACGAAGACCTGGACCTTCTTACCCTGGCGACCATTCTCGGCGAGGATGCCGGTGGCGGCACTGACCAGTTGGTTGAGGGACACGGCAGTCTGGCTGCCCTTGCCCTGGTCCGGATTGACCTCGGAACCCATGTTCCAGTAGTAGGTCTTGTCGGCCTTGATGGAGATAGTGAGGACACGCGAATCGTTGTCCTGCGGCAGCGCTTCGCTGGAAACCTTGGGCAGGTCGACCTTGACCCCCTGGTTGAGCATCGGCGCGGTCACCATGAAAATGACCAGCAGTACCAACATCACGTCGATGTAGGGCACCACGTTCATTTCGGCGACCGGCTTGCGCTTGTGACGAACCCTTGCCATATCGGCTTACCTCTTACGTCGTCGTCAATCGTCGCTGGTGTGCACTTTGCGGTGCAGGATGGCCTGGAACTCGTCGGCGAAGGTGTAGTAACGGCCGATCAGGGTTTCCGAGCGAGCGGCGAAGCGGTTGTAGGCGATGACCGCGGGGATCGCGGCGAACAGGCCGATGGCGGTGGCGATCAGTGCTTCGGCAATACCCGGCGCCACGGTGGCGAGGGTGGCCTGCTGCACGGCGGCCAGGCCGCGGAAGGAGTTCATGATGCCCCACACGGTGCCGAACAGACCGATGTACGGGCTGGTGGAGCCGACGGTGGCAAGGAACGGCAGGCTGGTTTCCAGCTTCTCTTCCTCACGGGAGATGGCGACACGCATGGCGCGGGCGACACCTTCCATCACCGCATCCGGGTCTACGCCAGCCTGCTGGCGCAGACGGGAGAACTCCTTGAAGCCGGCACGGAAGATCTGCTCGACGCCCGAGTCCGGGTCCGGGTTGCTGCCGGCCTGGCGATAGAGCTTGGACAGGTCGATTCCCGACCAGAAGCGTTCTTCGAAGGTTTCCAGAGCCTTCTTGGCCGAGCGCATCATGTTGCTGCGCTGGAAAATCATGATCCACGAAGTGACCGAGGCGGCCACCAGGGTCAGCATGACCAGCTGTACCACGAGGCTGGCGTTACTGATCAAGCTCCACATGGAAGTATGGTCGACGACGTTCGGTTCCACGTTAATCTCCTGCTGAAAGGGTGTCCGGACTGCCGGCAAATGCCGCGCGCAACACATCTGGAATAGCGCGGGGCTTCAGGTTGTCCGCCCGCACGCACGCCACCAGGAATCGCCCCTCGCAGAGCAAGGTCGAATCCGATGCCCGCCGAACCTGTTGACGAAACTTCAGGCTCGCGCGGTTCAACTCCTCCACCTCGGCGCTGACAAGCAGCTCGTCATCCAGGCGGGCCGGCGCGTGATAGCGCGCTTCGGCCGAATGAACGACGAAAAGCAGGTTCTCTCCCGCCAGCTGCGACTGGGCAAAGCCCAGATCACGCAGCCGCTCGGTACGAGCCCGCTCCATGAACTTGAGGTAGTTGACGTAGTAGACGATGCCGCCGGCATCGGTGTCTTCGTAATAGACCCGAAACCGCTGCTGGAACGGCTGATCCCCGTGTTGCGCGCGCATACTCTAGAACCAAGTAAAGGCTTTGCCAATCAGCAATCGCCCACAAATGCAATTAATTACCATCTTCAGGGGCGAACATATCCGTCGTCGCCCCCTCCCCCATCCGCTTCGGCACGTTCAGGCCGAAATGCAGGTACGCATGCCGGGTCACTACACGCCCCCGGGGAGTGCGCATGATATAGCCTTGCTGGATCAGATAGGGCTCCAGCACGTCTTCAATCGTGTGTCTTTCTTCGCTGATGGCTGCCGCCAGGTTGTCGATGCCCACCGGGCCACCGTCGAACTTGTCGATCATGGTCAACAGCAGGCGGCGATCCTGATGATCGAAGCCGCGCTCGTCAACGTCCAGAAGGTTCAGCGCCTTGTCGGCGATGTCGCTGCTGATATGCCCGGTGCCGCGCACCTCGGCAAAATCCCGCACCCGCCGCAACAGGCGGTTGGCGATCCGCGGCGTACCGCGCGCCCGACGGGCGATCTCGTAGGCGCCCGCCGGCTCGATCTCAAGACCGAGGATGCCCGCCGAGCGGGCGACGATACTGGACAGGTCGTCCACACCGTAGAACTCAAGACGCTGGACGATGCCGAAGCGGTCACGCAGCGGATTGGTCAGCATGCCGGCGCGAGTCGTCGCCCCCACCAGGGTGAAGGGTGGCAGGTCCAGCTTGATGGAGCGCGCCGCCGGCCCCTCACCGATCATGATGTCCAGTTGGAAGTCTTCCATGGCCGGGTACAGCACTTCTTCGACGATGGGCGACAGGCGATGGATCTCGTCGACGAACAGTACGTCGTTGGGTTCGAGATTGGTCAGCAGCGCCGCCAGATCGCCGGGCCGCTCCAGCACCGGGCCGGAGGTGCTCTTGATCGAAACACCCATTTCCTGGGCAATGATGTTCGCCAGGGTGGTCTTGCCCAGGCCGGGCGGGCCGAAGATCAGCGTGTGATCGAGGGCTTCCTGACGCCCACGGGCCGCCTGGATGAACAGTTCCATCTGCTCGCGCACCACCGGCTGCCCAACGTAGTCGGCCAGCTTGAGCGGGCGGATGGCGCGGTCGTACTGCTCTTCGCGGTCACGACCGGTTACAGAGGAGATCAGGCGATCGGCTTCGATCATCTATGGCTACCTAGACCATGCCCTTGAGGGCGCGGCGGATGAGTTCTTCGCTGGACAAGCCTTCTTCCTGTACGGCGGCCACGGCACGGCTCGCCTCCTGGGGTTTGAAGCCCAGCGCAATCAGCGCGCTGACGGCATCGGATTCGGCGCTTGAGACTGCGCCAACCAGCTTGGGTTCCACCACCAGCGGCGCAATCGACGGAATGTTCTCCCAGGCCTTGAAACGATCCTTGAGCTCAACCAACAGGCGCTCGGCGGTCTTCTTGCCCACCCCCGGAATCTTCACCAGGGTGGATGTATCCTGCGCCTGGACACAGCGTACCAGTTCGTCGACTTCCAGACCCGACATCAGTGCAAGGGCAAGTTTCGGCCCCACGCCGTTCAGGCGGATCAGCTCGCGGAACAGCTCACGCTCACGCTTCTCGGCGAAGCCATAGAGCAGTTGAGCGTCCTCACGCACCACCAGGTGCGTATGCAAAGTCACCGGCTCACCAACGCTGGGCAGTCGGTAGAGCGTGGTCATTGGCACTTCGAGCTCGTAACCCACGCCATTCACATCGACGATCAGGTGCGGCGGTTGTTTTTCCGCCAGATTGCCACGCAGGCGTCCAATCACAGGTAGGTGTCCTTAATTGCTAGATTCGGGATCACAGGCGCAGGCGACCGCCACGCCGGCGGGCGCCTACCAGGCCATGCGGCACCAGACTCTGCCGGGTATGCGCGTGGCACAGGGCAATGGCCAGGGCATCGGAGGCATCGATCTGCGGCTTCTGCACCAGCTTGAGCAGATGCATGACCATCATCTGCACCTGCTGCTTGTCCGCGCCGCCGGTGCCGGCGATGGCCTGCTTGACCTGGCTGGCGGTGTACTCGGCGATCTGCAGCCCCTCTTCCGCTGCCGCCACTATGGCCGCGCCGCGCGCCTGCCCCAGCTTCAGCGCCGAGTCGGCGTTGCGCGCCATGAATACCTGCTCGATGCCCATCATGGTCGGCTTGTAGGTCTGTATGACTTCGCGCACACCACGAAAGACGATCTGCAGTCGCTCGAACAGCTCGCCGTTGCCGGTACGGATGCAGCCCGAGGCGACGTATTCGCAGCCACGGCCGGTGTCGCGCACCACGCCGAAGCCGGTAATCCGTGAGCCTGGGTCAATACCGAGAATCAGGGTCATGTCCGTCCGATCAAACCTTGTCTGCGACACGCACTTCAAATAACAAAAACCGGAAGCGGGAGGCGCCGCTTACGACCACTCCCGCTTCCGGCTTCAGCACATCGCCGGTGGTGGGATCAGCCCAGCTGGGCCATCACCTCGTCCGGGATGTCCGCATTGGAGTAGACGTTCTGCACGTCGTCCAGGTCTTCGAGCATGTCGATCAGCTTGAGGACCTTCTGCGCGGTGTCCAGGTCCAGGGTCGCCACGGTCGACGGGATCATGGTGATCTCCGCTTCGTCGCCCTTGAAACCGGATTTGGTCAGCGCTTCGTTGACCGAGATGAAGTCGGCGAAGGTGGTGAACACGTCGATAGAACCGTCATCGTTGACCACCACGTCGTCGGCGCCGGCTTCCAGCGCGGCATCCATCAACGCTTCCTCGTTCACGCCCGGCGTGTAGCTGATCTGGCCCTTGCGCTCGAACATGTAGGCAACGGAACCGTCAGTGCCCAGGTTGCCGCCGCACTTGCTGAAGGCATGACGCACTTCGGCTGCGGTGCGGTTGCGGTTGTCGGTCATGGCTTCGACGATGATCGCCACGCCACTGGGCGCGTAACCTTCGTAGGTCAGCTCAGCCATGTTGTCCGCTTCGCTGGAGCCCGCCCCGCGCTGGATGGCGCGATCGATGGTGTCGCGGGTCATGTTGGCGGTCAGTGCCTTGTCCACGGCCAGGCGCAGACGCGGGTTGTCCGCCGGGATCCCCCCGCCCTGCTTGGCAGCGACGGTCAGCTCACGAATGAGCTTGGTGAAGATCTTGCCCTTCTTGGCGTCCTGACGTTCCTTGCGGTGCTTGATGTTGGCCCATTTGGAATGACCAGCCATAACTCACTCCGTATCGCTTGTTTGCTTCGCTGGCGGCGCCCGTTGTGCGGGCGCCGCTGCAATCCGAATCGACTTACTCGGCGGCCTTCTGCTGCTCGCGCAGACGGATGTTCAGCTCGCGCAAGGCCTTGGCATCCACGGTGCCCGGAGCCTGGGTCATGACGTCGCCGGCGCTCTGGGTTTTCGGGAAGGCGATGACTTCGCGGATCGAGGCCGCGCCGGTCATCAGCATCACCAGACGGTCCAGGCCGAAGGCCAGGCCACCGTGCGGCGGCGCGCCGTACTTCAGGGCGTCGAGCAGGAAGCCGAACTTCTCTTCCTGCTCTTCGTCATTGATGCCCAGCACGCGGAATACCGCCTGCTGCATGGCCTTGTCGTGGATACGGATGGAGCCGCCGCCCAGCTCGGTGCCGTTGAGCACCATGTCGTAGGCACGGGACAGCTTGTCGGCCGGGTTGGCCTCGAGTTCTTCCGGGGTGCACTTGGGAGCGGTGAACGGGTGGTGCAGCGAAGTCAGGCTGCCGTCGTCGTTCTCTTCGAACATCGGGAAGTCCACGACCCACATCGGCGCCCACTCCTTGGTGAGCAGGTTGAGGTCATGGCCGACCTTGATACGCAGCGCGCCCAGAGCGTCGCACACGACCTTGGCCTTGTCGGCGCCGAAGAACACGATGTCACCATCGACCGCACCGACGCGATCCAGGATCACGTTCAGGTTCGGTTCGGCGATGTTCTTCACGATCGGAGACTGCAGGCCTTCCACGCCCTTGGCGCGTTCGTTGACCTTGATGTAGGCCAGGCCCTTGGCGCCGTAGATGCCGACGAACTTGGTGTAGTCGTCGATCTGCTTGCGCGGCATGCTCGCACCACCCGGAACGCGCAGGGCGGCAACGCGGCCCTTCGGATCGTTGGCCGGGCCGGAGAAGACCTTGAACTCGACGTCTTTGAGCTGATCGGCCACGTCGACCAGTTCCAGCGGGATACGCAGGTCAGGCTTGTCCGAACCGTAGCGGCGCATGGCTTCTTCGAACGGCATGTGCGGGAATTCGTCGAACTCGACGTTCAGCACTTCCTTGAACAACTGGCGAACCATCTTCTCGGTGATCTCGATGATGTCGCTTTCTTCGAGGAAGCTGGTCTCGATGTCGATCTGGGTGAATTCCGGCTGGCGGTCGGCACGCAGGTCTTCGTCGCGGAAGCATTTGGCGATCTGGTAGTAGCGGTCGAAGCCGGCCACCATCAGCAGCTGCTTGAACAGCTGGGGCGACTGCGGCAGGGCGAAGAAATGGCCCGGGTAGGTGCGGCTCGGCACCAGGTAGTCACGCGCGCCTTCCGGAGTCGGGCGACCGAGGATCGGGGTTTCCACGTCGAGGAAGCCGTTGTCGTCCAGGTAGCGGCGGATGCTGCTGGTGATGCGCGCGCGCAGCTTCAGCTTGGCGGCCATCTCCGGGCGACGCAGGTCGATGAAGCGGTAGCGCAGGCGGGTTTCCTCGCCCACGTCGGAGTATTCGTCCAGCGGGAACGGCGGGGTCTCAGCCTGGTTCAGCACTTCCAGTTCATGGCCCAGCACTTCGATGGCACCGGAAGCCATGTTGGCGTTGCGCGCGCCTTCGGGGCGCAGGCGCACCTTGCCGGTGATCTTCACCACGTACTCGCTGCGCACGCGGTCGGCCTTGGCGAAGGTCTCGACGCGATCCGGGTCGAACACCACCTGGGCCAGACCCTCACGATCACGCACGTCGAGGAAGATCACCCCGCCGTGGTCGCGGCGACGGTGTACCCAACCGCAAAGAGTGACTACCTGGCCGTCCAGGCTCTCGTTCAATTGGCCGCAATAGTGGCTGCGCATCATGGTGTGTTTCGCTTCTCGAAAGTCTTGAATTCTAGGGAACCGCTCATTCGCTGGCGGAGCAGCCGCCACCACCGCAACCGGTGGCCGGACAGGCCGCTGTGGCATCGCCGGAGGCCAGGTTCTTCTTCGCTCCGGTCTTGAAGTCGGTCTCGTACCAACCGCTGCCGCCCAGGCGGAAGCCCGGAGCCGACAACATCTTCTTCAATTCGGGAGCCTTGCAGGCCGGACAATCGACCAACGGCGCATCGCTGAGCTTCTGGAGGGATTCCAGCTGACGCGCGCAGGACTGGCACTGGTACTCGTAAATCGGCATGGGACACCTTGGCTAAATACGCTGCCACGGGCCCGCATCCCGGGGCAAAGACGCGGATTATAGCCTGAAAAATCCACAGGTTGCAGCCGGGTACCGGCGACCGGAAAGTCCGGCGAGCGCACAACCCTTTAATAGAAAAACCCAATCGATTGCGTTGATACAGACCAAGAGCTTCGCATACACCCTGGTGTTAGCCTCGATTCCACACCCTTGAATCGCCCATGCCAAACGATGAGGAGATCACCATGGAAATCAACATCGGAATCGCCGAACAGGATCGCGCCGCCATCGCCGAAGGCCTGTCCCGACTGCTGGCCGACACTTACACCCTTTATTTGAAGACCCACAACTTCCACTGGAACGTTACCGGGCCGATGTTCAACACCCTGCACCTGATGTTCGAGGGGCAATACACCGAACTGGCACTGGCCGTGGACAGCATCGCCGAGCGCATTCGCGCGCTGGGCTTCCCCGCACCGGGGACCTATGCCACCTACGCGCGCCTCTCCTCGATCAAGGAAGAGGAAGGCGTACCGGAAGCCAGGGACATGATCCGCGCGCTACTGCAAGGGCAGGAGGCCGTAGTGCGTACCGCCCGAAATCTTTTCCCCTTGCTGGGCAAGGTCAACGACGAACCCACCGCAGACCTGCTCACCCAGCGCATGCAGGTTCATGAAAAGACCGCCTGGATGCTCCGCAGCCTGCTCGAAGACTGAAGCTCTTCATTAATAAGAGGAAGCCCGCCACGAGGCGGGCATTTCTTCCCCCCACGAATGGCCTAAGCGGTTGATTTGTGAAGGCAAGTGGTTTGCTGTTAAATAACCGCCGTGCGTTTCTCGCATAGGCCGCCCAGCACGCTTTCATTTCCATATTTGGCGTCGCATCGAGGGCCGGCTACTTCTTCGTTACCCGCTCAAGGTGAATCCGTAGCCATGTTGAAAGTCGTCCATCTCCTGACGGGCGTCGCAGCACTCTTGCTGTCGTTCGTCCCCAGTTTGCGCAACGATGCCCTGCCCTACCTGCAGCAAAACGATGCCATCTACCTTGCCCTGCTCGGCCTGACCAGCCTGCTGCTCGCTCCCAGCAGCGGCCTCAAGCAACCTGCCGCGCTGCAGAGCCTGTCGACCGCCCTGGTAGTCCTGGCCGTCGTACTGCAAGTGCTGATCCTGCTCGCACCCCTGCCTTTCATCGGCGAACAACCGGCCGTTCTGCTGCCACTGCTGAGCCTCGCCGCAGCCGTCACCCTGCAATGGGCGGCGAGCCTGAACAAGACCCAAGCCCGCCCCACAACCACGACACCAATGACCGACGAAAGCCGCGAAACCGGCACCGTGAAGTGGTTCAACACCTCCAAGGGCTTCGGCTTCATCTCCCGCGATTCCGGGGAAGACATCTTCGTGCACTTCCGCGCCATCCGCGGCGAAGGCCACCGCATCCTGATCGAAGGCCAGCGAGTGGAGTTCTCCGTCGTCCAGCGCGACAAGGGACTGCAGGCCGAGGACGTGATCGCGGCCCTGCCCAACCGCCGCTGAACACCCCAATAAAAAAGCCCGCCGATTGGCGGGCTTTTTTATTGGCTCGAGTCCACGCATTCAGTAATGCGGCGGCGGCGCCTCATCATCCGCGACGCCCACCTGCCCCTGCAGGTCCTCAAGACGCTTGATCAGCGCCTGCATCTGCAGCCGCAGACGCTCGATCACCCGCTCCTGGTCGTAGACCACATCACTCAGGGTCTGCAATGCATCATCCTGAAATGCCAATCGGCTCTCCAGGTCGGCAACCCGATCTTCCAGCTCCATCACTCACTCCTGTGCGAAACGGAAATCGTCACCCAGCACCATGCGCAGTTTCTCGCGCAAGCTGGCAAGTTCCTCGGCACTGTACGGCACTGCCGGATGGCGACCCCAGACCGGGCCCGGCCAGGCCACGTCACTACGGCGGCGGACGATCACATGCACATGCAGCTGGCTGACGACGTTACCGAGATTGGCAACATTCATCTTGTCGGCACAGAAGGTGTCCTTGAGGGTTTCGGCTAACTGCGTAGCCTCCTTCCAGAGCTGCTGCTGATCCTCGGGATCCAGCTGGAACAGCTCACTGACATCCTCACGCCGGGGCACCAGGATGAACCACGGGTACTGCGAGTCATTCATCAGCAGCAGACTGCTCAATGGAAAATCCCCCACCGGGACAGTGTCCTGCTTCAGGCGGGAATCCAGGGCGAACATAACCACATCTCCTGTTCGACGAACGCATTGATAAGACTAGCCCCGCCAGGGGCCCAAGGGCGCGAAGGATACTAGAGCGCCCCGCCAGCGAATACGCCGAACCATGCACTCCCCCGGGCATGACACCACGCGGCGCACCACAAAGACGCACAGATTGTGCTCGCTACAGATTCCGACAACAGGCCGCCGGAAGCGAATCCACCGCAAAGAAACCCGAAAAGCATCGAAAAATAGCCAAATCAGCTAACACGACACAATTCTGAAAACGACATCGACGCATGCTCTTTATTGCAAAACCGCCAAGGAAGCCGTGAAATGTGTCATCGCGCCGCGGGCCCGACGACGCGAGACAACAACGGAGCAATTGTGCACGCTTGTTGCTAGACGCGGGACGAAGGGCAAGGACATTGATGCCGCGCCAGCCGCAGGCAGCGCGACGAAAGGACCCGAAAGTGGTCAATGGAGAACGAACCACATTGGCTGACGCAACGCACGACATGCTGCAAACCGGGGGAAAATCTCTTTTGCAACATCAGGTCTGCCTGAATGCGACACGCTTCATGCAGGTTTGCGACAGCCCAGTAAAGTTTTCGCGTGATTATTTAAGCAACTATCGCCAAGAGAACACGCGTGCTATAAGTTAGCGCCGACAAAAAGAATGAGCCGTCACCGCGGCACTGTGATGGCAGATAATTTCAAAACCAAAGGAGCAATCACAATGAAAGTGATGAAGTGGAGCGCCATCGCCCTGGCGGTATCTGCAGGCACCACGCAACTGGCAATGGCCGAACCCTTCGTAGGCAACCAGGCTGACGCTAAAGGCTTTGTCGAAGACAGCAGCCTGAACTTCCTGGTTCGCAACTACTACTTCAATCGTAACAACGTCAACGGCGCCCATGACTCCAAAGACTGGACTCAGGGCTTCTGGGCAAACTACAACTCCGGCTTCACCCAAGGCACCGTCGGTTTCGGCGTTGATGCCTTCGGTTACCTGGGCCTGAAGCTGGATGGCGGCAAAGGCACCTCCGGCACCGGCAACCTGCCGGTAGGCAGCGACGGCGAGCCGGCCAAGGACTATGGCAAGGCAGGCGCCGCCGTTAAAGTCCGCGTATCGAAGACCGAGCTGAAAGCGGGCGACATGCAGCCGCAGAACCCGGTATTCGCAGTGGGCGGCACCCGCCTGATCCCACAGACCGCCAGCGGTCTGAACCTGATGAGCAGCGAGATCGATGGCCTGGACGTTGAAGCCGGCCACTTCTACTCCTCCACCAACCAGGTTACCACCAACCGCGACGGCGAACTGTTCTCCCAGTACGGTGGCGAAACCACCAAGACTGCGGACTTCGTCGGCGGCAAGTACGCGTTCAACAAAGAGCTCAGCGCGTCCGTGTACGGTTCCAAGCTGGAAGACCTGTGGAACCAGTACTACCTCAACCTGAACTACACCCTGCCGATCGCCGACAACCAGTCCCTGGGCCTGGACTTCAACTACTACAACACCAAGGACGAAGGCACCGCCAAGCTTGGCGAAATCAACAACAACACCTTCTCCCTGGCAGCCGCTTACACCCTGAGCGCGCATACCTTCACCGTGGCCTTCCAGAAAGTGAACGGCAACACTCCGTTCGACTACCTGGGCGTCGGCGGCGAACCGGGCGAGCGCAACAGCAACAAGGGCGCTGACTCGATCTTCCTCGCCAACTCCGTGCAGTACTCCGACTTCAACGGCCCGGGCGAACAATCCTGGCAGGCTCGTTACGACCTGAACATGAAGGAATACGGCGTACCTGGCCTGACCTTCATGACCCGTTACGTCCATGGCGACCACATCGACGGCAGCAAGGCTGAAGGCACCGCCTACGCCGGCCTCTGGGGTGATGACGACCGCCACCACGAAACCAACGTGGAAGCCAAGTACGTGATCCAGGAAGGCCCGGCCAAAGACCTGTCCTTCCGCGTCCGTCAGGCTTGGCACCGCGCCAACTCCACTCAGATCGATGGCAACGCCGACGAGTTCCGCCTGATCGTGGACTACCCGCTGTCTGTTCTGTAATACAGAACAAACTGCAGGTAATGAAAAGCCCGGCTTCGGCCGGGCTTTTTCATGCATTTTGCAAACAACTTCGAACGAACTTGTTACATCGGCAACACATAGGTGCCGGTTACATGGGCAACCAACTCTTCTTGATTGCTCACGGAATAGACAGACACCTCACATACCACTTGACGACGCCCCAACTTTAATATCTTCGCCTCTGCCAAAAGATCTTCCGGCTTCGGCTTGCTGAGAAAATTGATATTGAGGTTGGAAGTAACGGCCATCTCGACGTTATCCAGCTGAGCCAGAATCACCGCATACATCGCTGCATCTGCCAGCGCCATGATGGTCGGTCCGGACACTGTTCCGCCAGGACGAACCAGCTTGCCGTGGAACGGTATCCGCGCGAACGCGCTACGCCCCTCCAGTGCATCGATACGAAAATCCATTTCGTCCGCCATGGGCAATCCAGCCCGGATGAACGCCTGTACCTGCGCTGCATTCAGTCGACTCACCTTACTCCTCCCTCTCTGCCCGCCGCGCCCTGTACGCAGCCGGACCTGCACCGTACAATGCCCAGCCTATATCCCTCTTCGCAACCGACATAACGGCCAAAGATGCGTACCAGTCAGTACCTGCTGTCCACCCTGAAAGAAACCCCCTCCGATGCGGTCGTCATCAGCCACCAGCTGATGCTGCGCGCCGGCATGATCCGCAAGCTGGCGTCCGGACTCTATACCTGGCTGCCAATGGGTCTGCGGGTACTGCGCAAGGTCGAAGCCATCGTTCGCGAAGAGATGAACGCCGCCGGCGCCCTGGAAGTGCTGATGCCCGCCATCCAGCCCGCCGAGCTGTGGCAGGAGTCCGGCCGCTGGCAGCAGTACGGCCCCGAGCTGCTGCGCCTGAAGGATCGCCATGACCGCGACTTCTGCGTCGGCCCGACCCACGAGGAAGTGATCACCGACCTGGCACGCAACGAACTGAACAGCTACAAGCAGCTGCCGATCAACATGTACCAGATCCAGACCAAGTTCCGTGACGAGATCCGTCCGCGCTTCGGCCTGATGCGCGGCCGCGAGTTCATCATGAAGGACGCCTACTCCTTCCATGCCAGCCAGGACTCGCTGCAGCAGACCTACGACATCATGTACGCGGCCTACAGCAAGATCTTCACTCGCCTGGGCCTGGATTTCCGCGCCGTGCAGGCGGACAACGGCTCCATCGGCGGCAGCGGTTCCCACGAATTCCACGTGCTGGCCGGCTCCGGTGAGGACGACATCGTCTTCGGCGAATCCACCAACTACGCCGCCAACATCGAGAAGGCCGAGGCCCTGCCTCGCGAAACCGCTCGCGGCGCGGCGAGCGAAGAGCTGCGCCTGATCGACACCCCCGAGACCAAGACTATCGCCGATCTGGTCGAGAAGTTCGGCGCACCGATCGAGAAGACCATCAAGACCCTGGTGGTGCACGCTGCCGAGGAAGGCAAGCTGATCGCCCTGGTCGTTCGCGGTGACCACGAACTCAACGAGATCAAGGCCGGCAACCACCCGCTGGTGGCCAGCCCCCTGCAGATGGCCAGCGAAGCGGACATCAAGGCCGCCATCGGCGCCGCCCCCGGCTCCCTCGGCCCGCTGAACCTGGCGCTGCCCTGCATCATCGACCGCTCTGTGGCCCTGATGAGCGACTTCGTCGCCGGCGCCAACGTCGACGACAAGCACTACTTCGGCGTGAACTGGGAACGCGATCTGCCGGTACCGGAAGTCGCTGACCTGCGTAACGTCGTCGAAGGCGACCCGAGCCCGGACGGTCAGGGCACCCTGGTGATCCGTCGCGGCATCGAAGTCGGCCACATTTTCCAGCTCGGCACCAAGTACAGCGAAGCCATGAAGCTTTCCGTACTGGGCGAGAACGGCAAGCCGGTCACCTTGATCATGGGCTGCTACGGCATTGGCGTATCCCGCGTAGTCGCCGCCGCCATCGAGCAGAACTACGACGAGCGCGGCATCCTCTGGCCGGCCGCCCTGGCCCCCTTCCAGATCGCCATCGTGCCGATGAAGTACGAGAACGAGGCCGTGCGCGCCGCCGCCGACAAGCTCTACGCGGACCTCACCGCTGCCGGCTTCGAGGTGCTGCTGGACGACCGCGACAAGAAGACCAGCCCCGGCGTGAAATTCGCCGACATGGAGCTGATCGGCATCCCGCACCGCATCGTGGTCAGCGAGCGCGGTCTGGACGAAGGCGCCCTGGAGTACAAGGGCCGTCGTGACGCCGAATCGCAAAGCGTCGCCCTGTCCGACCTGCAAGCCTTCATCACGGCCAAGATCCGCAACTGAGCAGAGCGATGTTCCCCCGAAGTACCTCCAGCCTCGCGGCTGCCGCCTTGTGCGGCAGCCTCCTGCTGAGCGGCTGCGCCAACCAGCTGTCGCAACGCAGCGAGCATGAAGAACGTGTCGAGCGCAAACTGCTCGATCACAACCTGCAGATCGACGTGGGCACGCCAGGCACCCTGGAGCTGCCGCAGCGACGCATTCGCGTGCAGGAGCAGAAGACCTTCGAGGTCACCGAGTTCGAGGTCACCCGCCGTTACGACCGCTATACGCCTTACCAGGGCTGGCGCAAGGTCTACGAAATGCCGCTGGGCATCGTGGCCTTCGTTGGCGGTATCGGCGCCAACGTGGTCAACGTGTTCGCCCTCGGCAACCTGCCGGAAAGCGTTACCCGCGGCTGGATCCGCTATGGCATCGACGGCATGAATCCGTTCATGAACATGCAGTCCAACGGCCGCGCCGAACAGAACCTGGCCGCCATCGAAGAGCACCAGCGCGACAAGCGCACGGAGTATTCGAGCCTGCCCTGGTCGGAACGTCCGGTGACCATCACCGCCGGCAAGAACTCCCAGGAGCTGCTGACTGACCGTCATGGCGTGCTGCGCCTGAACCTGCTGGAAGGTCCCTTCAGTGACGAAGAGGTGAGCCGAATCGGCCGTCTGCAGTTCAGTGTGCAGGACCCGACGGATGACACCCGTGCCGATGCCAGCCTGCAGGTCAGCCGCTCACTGCGCGGCAAGCTGCAGGAAGCTCACAGGCTGATCTACGACGACCTGGAAGCGGATGACGTGCACCACTGGGTGCACCGCGTGAAGCGCCTGTCCGAGCTCGGCATGGAAGAGGAAGCCAGCGAGCTGGAACAGAGCCTGATCGAACTGACACGCAACGATCCGGAGCTGCAGAAGGAGTTCCTCCACAGCCTGATGACCGATGCCGGTCGCCTGGCCGCCGACCCCGGCGCAGCGAGCAACTGACTTAGCGGCGCACGATGAAGCCGGTGATCCCCTGAGGCGTCATCGGCTCCAGCTCCACCGCCACCACTTTCGCCTTGACCGGCCCACGGGCCAGCCACTTCTCCAGCTCGCGCACGGCGTCCTCCTCCCCCTCGAGCAACACCTCCACCCGACCGTCATCCAGATTGCGCGCCCAGCCGTCGATGTCCAGGCGCTCGGCCTGTTCCTGCGTGCCCTGGCGGAAGTACACGCCCTGCACCTTGCCACTCACATAACCGTGCAGACAGATTCTGGCCATCAGTGCTTCTCCTCCCGCAGCGCGGTCAGGCGCGCCTGCAGGCCGGCGGCAGTCTGCTCGCCAAGCAACTGCTCGCGCAACTTGCCCTCAGGGTCGACGATATAGGTGACAGGCAGCGCTTCGCTGCGCGGCAGGCTATAGCGCGGAGCAGGATCATCCGCCAGCACGGTGTACTGCACCGCCAGCGCCTGTGCGGCCTTCGCCAGATCGGCATCGCGCAAGCCGTCGTAGTTCACGCCCAGCACGCGGAAGCCCTTTGCCTTGCCCTCCTCAGCGAGCCGGTTCAGCTCGGGAATTTCCTTGCGGCACGGTGCGCACCATTCGGCCCAATAATTAATAACTAGCCACTGGCCATCTATGCTCGCAGCGGTTACTTTCTGTCCGTGCTGATCGGTGCCATAGTCCGCCGAACAACCGGCCAGGAGCAGGCCGGCGACCAGTCCCATCACAATATGGAGCCGCACTCCCATGCCTTCAGTCCTCGTGTATGCGGGGTGTTCATGACGCTCGATGCCTTGCGTCTGGCGGTGCCGGATATCCTCGAGGAGGATTCCGATGCAATGAGCAATCTGGCGGCTGGGCTTCAGGAGTCCCGGCGCCTTCCTGCGCTGGAAGGACTGCAGAAGGCCCTGGGCACACTGTTTCGCCTCAACCGATGTGCGCTGACCTTACTGGAAAGGCAACGCGCCCTGCAAAGCCTGACCGAAGAATATCGCCACTATTCGCAGCTGATTCGCCACGAAAAGGCTCTGCCGGCGCTCATCGTGCATTTCTGCACCGAGCTGGCGGCGGGCTTCAAGCGCTTGCTGCTGCAGATCCTGCAGGGCCGCAAGCCGTCGCTGCCGCACATGGCCTGGTGCCTGTACATGGCCCAGCACTTCCTCGCCCAGGCGCTGCTGCGCCACTACCAGCAGTACCAGCAGCCGCCCGGCGCACTCTGGCGTGACAGCCATCTGCTGTACTGGATCGGCGAGTTTCAGGAGTGTCTCGACGAACCAGTGGCTGCGGCCTTCGACCCCGTACCCGCCGGCACCCTGCGCGGCCTTTACCAGCAGATCCTGCTGCTCGCCCTGAGCAACCCCTTCCACCTGACCGAGGGAGAAGCCCCGCGGCTGTTCGGCGCGCTAGCCCCCCTCGCCGCTCTCGGACGGTTACAGGCCTGGGATGAGGAGGACCAGGAGGGCTACCTGGTCGACTTGGGGGCCGACCTGCCCTGCATCAATCACGAGCAGATCGGCGACACACCTGCCGAGCAACTGCGGCGCCTGGAGCTGGGAGCGCTGCTGATCGCCCTGGACGACCCCGCGCCCTTGCGCAAAGCCGACCAGGGAGTCCTGCTTGAACGCGTCCGTCACCACTGGCTGGGACACCACCCTCGCCGGCACGAGCGCATGGAGCAGACCGGCACCTGTCGGCTGGTCATTGGACTTGGCGCTATCCAGCAACATCTTCTCACCCCCGGCGACCAGGGCAGCTGCGACGCCGGGATACTCGACGTGAGCGCCGGAGGCGCCCGCATCCAGTGCGCCGGTAATCGCGCCAATCAGTTCCCGGTCGGCCAGCTACTGCTGATCCTCAACAGCAACGGCACGCCAACCCTGGCCATCGTGCGCTGGCGGCACCTGAACACTGACGGGCTGCACCTGGGCCTGCGCTATTTGAAAGGGCTTCCCCGGCCCGTCTGGCTACGCCGGGCACCTGACGCCCAGCGTCACCCCGGAGTACTGCAGAGCACCCCCGAGCCCGGCAATGGTTGGTATCACGGGCTTTGGCTGCCCCAGGGGCACTTCGTGGAGGGTGAAAACCTCTGGCTGCAACTGGCCAGCTTCGATAACCAGACCATCCTGCCGCTGCCGACCACCAACCTGAGCACCCCGCTCGTCTCCCGGCATCCGCTGCGCCTCGCCTGAAAGCTGAATTGCGAGACAGGTCACAGCCAAGATCGGCAGTACGCCCGGTTTGTCGGATATTGCCTACTTATAATTCGGAACGTTCGTCCGAGCCGACTAGAAGTCATTCATCCAGCCGCCTCTCGGTAGCACTCAGTATGCGGCAGGCGCCACGTACGCCGCCCACTCTCGACAGGATCGCCAGATGCAGCCCACCGACCAGCTCGTCAGCAAGGTTCCCAGTCACATCGTCAGTAGTGCGCGCTCCGCAAGCTCCGCCAGCGGCGGCCGTCTGACCGACTACAACGTCGCCGCCTGGCTGCACTTGCCTGGCGTGGCGGAGCTGCCGGTGACGCTGGTAATCACCTACCGGGATGGCGAACAGGCTCGGGAAGTGGCCGTCGATCACGGCACGGTGAATGCGCAAAGCCGCATCCTGCTGTCGGGCATCGCCCGCCTGCCGTTCCGCCAGCGAATCGAGGACATGCAGGTCAGGCTGCGGACAGCCATCGGCTTGTCGCGCCTGGTGGTCGAAGAGCTGTTCATTCAGGCCGTGGAGCCGCAGGAAAGCCCCGCCCGCCCGATGGCCACCAGCCTCTGATCAACCCAGCTGGCGCGCCTGCGCGAAGGACTCGAGCTCAGCCTCGACCTGCGCCGACGAGCCTTTCAACTCGCCCTGCACGGTGGGCAGCAGGGACTCCGGCCAACTGCTGAACTGTAGACCAGTGATTCTATTCAGCCGCTCCAGGGCGCTCTGGGGGTCACGCTGATGCAGGTGTACTACGTTCTTCTGGTCGTTATTCATGGATTCACTGGCCTTGAAGGAACTTCTGCAGGACATCATTGTCCTGGCAGGTCTTTAGCCAGAAGCGTGCCAATCCACAAAGAGCCATGTTTGGCGCGCCGCACACCAAACACGAAATTTCCGAAGCATCAGAATCGCCCGAAACTGACGTTTTACGTCACTCAGAATGTGACGGCTTCAACCATTCTGCGAGGCTAGCACCGAACAGCGCCTGCCGCTCCGCCTGGTAGCGCTCCAGGGTTTGCCGCAATGCAGGGTACCAGGGCTCGTCCAGCTCGGCCGGCAAGGCGTCGAGGCACGGCAACGGCCAGGGGCTTCGGTTGAGCAGGTGATGCAGGCGGTAGCTGCCCAGGTCGCGGCACAACACCCAGGACGCACTGGTCGCGCCAACGCGACACACCAGTTGCTCACCCTCCAGGAAATCGAGGATCTCCTCCCACTCGTCTTCCGGCAGCAACCAGCCCGCACGGTGCAGGTGCTCCAGCCGGGTCGGCACACCATGCCGCTGGCGGTCGAAGAACACCCTCAACACCCCGAGGATCACCAGCAGGCGTGGCAGTGCGCGGCGCCGCCACAGGCGCGTCGAGGACAGGTTGCAGACCAGTTCCGCGCCGAACAGCACGATCAGCCAGGACAGGTAGATCCACAGGAGGAACAGCGGCACCGTGGCGAAGGCGCCGTAGATCAGCTTGTAACCGGGGAACAGGCTGACGTAGAGACCGAACAACGACTTGGCCGCTTCGAACAGGATGGCGGTGAACACGCCGCCGGCCAGGGCATGCAGGAAAGGCACCCGCGCATTGGGCACCGCCGCGTAGATCAGGGTGAAGGCCGCCACGCTGAACAGCAGCGGCATGAACTTCAGCAGCGTCGCCGCGCCCGGCAGGGCATGCGGGCCGGACAGCAGCGACAGCGAGGTGATGTAGGTCGACACCGCGAAGCCGGTGCCCAGCAGCAGTGGCCCCAGGCTGAGGATCGCCCAGTACAGCAGGAAGCGAGCGACGCCCCGGCGCGGCTGGCGCACGCGCCAGATGGCGTTGAAGGCCTTCTCGATGGTCACCAGCATGGTGAAGGCGGTGACCGCCAGGAAAGCCACGCCCAGCCAAGTCAGGTGCCGTGCCTGCACGATGAAGTTGCGCAGGTAGGCCTCCACCGCCTCGCCGGTGGACGGCACGAAGTTGCGGAACACGAACAGTTGGATGCGTTCCCCCATGCCCTCGAAGGCCGGCACCGCCGACAACATGGCGAAGGTCACCGTCATCATCGGGACGACGGCGAACAACGTGGTGTAGGTCAGGGCCGCCGCACTGTTCGGCGCTTTGTCGGCGAGGAAGCGCTGGACCAGATAGCGGCCGAACTCGACCAGGCCCTGCAAGCGTTCACGCATGAATTGTCCTTTGGCTGTACAGAAAATCCGTCCACGTAGATCTCGGCGCACGACAGCGGTTCAGTCCGATCCGAGGAGGCGGTTAGAATAGCCGCCACTTCATCGGCCTTGCGAGTCCCGGCACATGAGCCAGATTTCACTGTTTCACAATCCCCGCTGCTCGAAATCCCGCGGCGCCCTCGAACTGCTGGAAGAACGCGGCATCCAGGCGGAGATCATCCGTTATCTGGAAACCCCGCCCAGCGCAGGCGAACTCAAGGCGCTGCTCGGCAAGCTGGGCATCGGCGCGCGCCAACTGCTGCGTACCGGCGAGGACGAGTACAAGACGCTCGACCTCGCCAACCCGGCGCTCAGCGACGAACAACTGATCGCAGCCATGGCCAGCCATCCCAAGCTGATCGAACGGCCGATCCTGATCGTCGGCGACAAGGCCGTGATCGGTCGTCCGCCGGAGAAGGTGCTGGAGATCCTGCCTTGAGCACACCCTACATCCTGGTCCTGTACTACAGCCGCCACGGCGCCACCGCCGAGATGGCGCGACAGATCGCCCGCGGCGTGGAACAGGGCGGCCTGGAGGCACGCGTGCGTACCGTACCGGCGGTCTCCACCGAATGCGAGGCCGTGGCCCCGGACATCCCCGCCGAAGGTGCGCTCTACGCCACCCTGGACGACCTGAAAGGCTGCGCTGGCCTGGCCCTGGGCAGCCCGACGCGCTTCGGCAACATGGCCGCGCCGCTCAAGTACTTCCTCGACGGCACCAGCAGCCTCTGGCTGACCGGCGGCCTGGTGGGCAAGCCGGCGGCGGTCTTCACTTCCACCGCCAGCTTGCACGGTGGCCAGGAAACGACCCAGCTGTCGATGCTGCTGCCACTGCTGCACCACGGCATGATCGTCACCGGCATCCCCTACAGCGAGCCTGCGCTGCTGGAGACCCGCGGCGGCGGCACGCCCTATGGCGCCAGCCACTTCGCCGGCGCGGATGGCAAGCGCAGCCTCGATGACCACGAAATCACCCTGTGCCGCGCGCTGGGCAAGCGCCTGGCCGAAGTTGCCCGCAAACTGGAGAGCTGAATGGCCCGCAAGAACAAACCGCTGCCGTCGATGGACTGGCTCAAGCCCCGGCTGGCCGCCAGCCGGGCCGTTGCCCTCGGCAGCTTCATCGGGCTGATTCTGCTCATAGTCATCTGGGATCTGCTGTTCGCCGACGCCCATGGCGCCGCGCACTGGGTACCTTGGGCCGTGCTGGCGTTCAAGCTGCTGCCGCTGCTGGTGGTGGCGCCTGGCATCCTGATCGGCAGCGCACGCGGCCATGCCTGGGCGTGCTACGTAATCAACCTGTACTTCATCCTCGGCGTGCTCAACGCCTTCGATCCCAACCACGCCATCTTCGGCTGGGCGGAGATCATCCTCAGCGTGTCGCTGTTCTGTTCGGCGCTGATCTACACGCGCTGGCGCTTCCAGTACGACCGCAAGCGCGCTGGCGAAGGCGATGAGCCGAAGCAGGAAGCGACAAACGCCTGAAGTACCGCGAAGGAAGCCTGGGCCTTACCAGCCCATGGTTTCCTTGAGGAAGGGAATGGTCAGCTTGCGCTGGGCCTGCAGCGAGGCCTTGTCCAGCTCGTCGAGCAGGTCGAAGAGGAACTGCATGCTGCGCGCACCGCGGGTGAGGATGAAGCGCCCCACCTCGTCGGTCAGGTGCAGGCCACGGCGCGAGGCGCGCAGTTGCAGGGCACGGAGCTTCTCGTCGTCGGTCAGCGGGTGCAGCTGGAAAATCAGCGAGAGGGTCAGGCGGGACTTCAGGTCCGGCAGCTTCACCGGCAACTCGCGCGGTGACACCGAGGCCGAGAGCAACAGCTTGCGACCGGAATCGCGCAGGCGGTTGAACAGGTGGAACAACCCCTCTTCCCACTCGCGCTTGCCGGCCAGCGCATCGAGATCATCGAGGCACACCAGCTCGCGCTGTTCGAGGTTGTCGAAGATTTCCGGACCGTAGGGCACCAGGTCCGCCATCGGCAGGTAGACGGACGGCTCGCCCAGCTGTTCGGAACGGATGCAGGCCGCCTGCAACAGATGGCTGCGGCCCACGCCTTCGGCGCCCCAGAGATAGATCAGGCTTTCCGTCCAACCCGCCTCCGGTTCGCACAGACGCTCGACATAGCCCAGCGCCGCAGCATTGGCGCCGGGATAGTAGTTGGCGAACGTTGCGTCATCACGCAGGCGTACGCTTAAGGGGAGCTGCATAGGAGTCATGCGGGCCGGGCGTTTCTTCAATCGCTTGTGGTGGGCCGTGGTGACTGAAAGTTTATCCAAATCAGAAGGATAACGCAGCTATTCAGTGCGGATCAGAGCGGCCGGGGCCTGGGAACGGGACTTTGTCCACGCCCAGGCCCCGTCTTAACGGCAACTGTTACCAGTGGAAGCGCAGGACGTTCGCGCGCGGTACGGCGGGATTCGGCACCGGTTGGCCATTGGCATCCACCGCTGGCTGGGCCGGCTCGGCGGGCGCTTCCTGCAGACGGGCCAGAGCCAGTTGTGCGCGCAGTTGCTCGGGGCTGGCGGTCACGTTGTAGACCAGCTTGCCGCCCTGCACCAGTACCAGCTTGGCGCCCATCGGCTCCAGCAGGCGCGACACTTCGGCGTAGCGGGCGAGGTCGGCCCCCTCGATCTGCAGGACCTGTGCGGTGTCGGCGCCGGTACTGCCGCCGACGAAGCGTTGCGACAGGCGCTGCGAAACGCCCAGCATGACCGCATCGGCCAGCGCATCGGGGGTGTCGCCCTGGGCCTGGCCCTGTTCGCGGCTGTCGCCCATCCACATGTGCCAGGTGGCGGTCCACTTGCCGCCGGCTTCCTTGGCGTCCACCGCCAGCAGTGCGTCCGCGCCGTAGCGCTCGGAAGCGGACTTCAGTGCGTCGGGCTGGGCAGCATTCAGGTTCGCCGCAGTGCCGACCTGCTGCTCGCTCAGGTCAGCGATCGGCAGGCGCAGCGGCAGACCACGGCGCTGGGCGGCGCGGTTCAGCGGCGCAGCGGCCTCCTGGCTGTCGCCCACCAGGCTGCTACCGCTGGCACCTTCGTTCAACCACCAGGCCAGCACGGACGGACGACTGGCGCCCCATACCTGCAGGCCGGCCTGGCGCAGCGCCTTGTCGGTGGCAGTCGGGTCGAAATCGACCACCAGCGCCATGGGCGGGCCGTTCTCGTAGCCGTACTTGCTGATCAGTTGCTGCGGGTCCTTGAAGTAGCCGGCCAGCGCGGGGCTCTGCAGACCACGGCTGTCGCCGGTCAGGCGCTGTACCAGGGTCTGCAGGGCACGGGTCAGGCCGGCATTGCGCTCATCCGGCTGCTGGGAGGCGACCGGCTCGTGTACCTGGTAGAGGTTGCCCAGCGTTTCAGCGAAGGTGGGCAGGCTGAGCAGCGACAGGCAGAGGATCAACAGGCGGACAGTCAGACGCATGGCGGGCTCTCGCGGGGGGAAATCGGCATGGCGGCCTCACGGAGGCGCCTCGGGAGACCTATACCTTAAACAGCCGTCCAGCCAGCGGCAACAGCGCGAGATGGCCGCTGCCGGGCAAGCCTGATAAAATCCCGCGCCTCCCGCGCAGACTGAGCGCGCCGATGGCGCACTCGGGCCGCAAGACGAATCATCCCTCTATAGGCCTGGATTTATGAGCAACAAGCAACCCTCGTTGAGCTACAAGGACGCCGGTGTGGACATCGACGCCGGCGAAGCCCTGGTCGAACGCATCAAAGGCGTCGCCAAGCGCACCGCGCGTCCGGAAGTGATGGGCGGCCTGGGTGGCTTTGGCGCTCTGTGCGAAATCCCGGCCGGTTACAAGCAGCCGGTGCTGGTCTCCGGCACCGACGGCGTCGGCACCAAGCTGCGCCTGGCGCTGAACCTGAACAAGCACGACAGCATCGGCCAGGACCTGGTCGCCATGTGCGTGAACGACCTGGTCGTGTGCGGCGCCGAGCCGCTGTTCTTTCTCGACTACTACGCCACCGGCAAGCTGAATGTCGACGTGGCCGCCACCGTGGTCACCGGCATCGGCGCCGGCTGCGAGCTGGCCGGCTGCTCCCTGGTCGGTGGTGAAACCGCCGAGATGCCGGGCATGTACGAAGGCGAAGACTACGACCTGGCCGGCTTCTGCGTCGGCGTGGTGGAAAAATCGGAAATCATCGACGGCTCGAAAGTAATCGCTGGCGACGCCCTGATCGCCCTGCCCTCCTCCGGCCCGCACTCCAACGGCTACTCGCTGATCCGCAAGATCATCGAAGTCTCCGGCGCCGACATCGAATCCACCCAACTGGCCGGCAAGCCCCTGGCCGACCTGCTGATGGCTCCGACCCGCATCTACGTGAAGCCGCTGCTGCAGCTGATCAAGCAGACCGGCGCGGTCAAGGCCATGGCCCACATCACCGGCGGCGGCCTGCTGGACAACATCCCGCGCGTCCTGCCGGACAACGCCCAGGCCGTGGTCGACGTGGCCAGCTGGCAGCGCCCGGCGGTCTTCGACTGGCTGCAGGAGAAAGGCAACGTCGACGAGACCGAGATGCACCGCGTGCTGAACTGCGGCGTGGGCATGGTCATCTGCGTCGCCGAGGATCAGGTCGACGCCTCCCTGAAGGCCCTGCGTGACGCTGGCGAACAGCCCTGGGTCATCGGCCGCATCGACGCCTGCGCCGCCGACGCCGAGCGCGTGGTCCTGAACAACCTGAAAGGCCACTGATGTCCGCTACTTGCAATGTCGTGGTGCTGATTTCCGGCTCCGGCAGCAATCTGCAAGCGTTGATCGACAGTCTCGCCGACGCCCCGTCGTCGGCGGTGATCCGCGCGGTGATCGCCAACCGCGCGGACGCCTACGGCCTTGAGCGTGCGCGCAAGGCCGGCATCGAGACCTGCTTCCTCGACCACAAGGCCTATGCCGACCGCGAAGGCTTCGATGCCGCGCTGATCCAGGCCATCGACGGTTTCAGTCCCGACCTGGTGCTGCTGGCCGGCTTCATGCGCATCCTCAGCCCTGGCTTCGTGCGCCACTACCACGGCCGCCTGCTGAACATCCATCCGTCCCTGTTGCCCAAGTACAAGGGGCTGCACACCCACCAGCGCGCGCTGGAAGCCGGCGATGCCGAACATGGCTGTAGTGTGCACTTCGTCACTGAGGAACTTGACGGTGGTCCTCTGGTCGTACAGGCGGCAATCCCGGTACAGTCTGAGGACACGCCGGAGACGCTGGCCCAGCGCGTTCACCTGCAGGAGCATGTGATCTACCCGCTGGCCATGCACTGGTTCGCCGAAGGCCGTTTGCGCCTTGGCGAGCATGGCGCCATGCTGGATGGGGAGGCTCTCCCCGCCTCCGGCTATTCGTACCGAACCTAGGAGATTCGCAATGCGTAGAGCCCTGCTGTTCCTGATGGCTGTACTGACCTTGCCGGCGCAGGCATTCGACCTGCAACCGTTCGAGGCCAGCTATACCGCCGACTGGAAACAGATGCCGATCAGTGGGACCGCCTCCCGTAGCCTCAAGAAAGGCGCCGGCGGCCGCTGGGAACTGGATTTCAAGGCATCCATGCTGCTTGCCAGCCTCACCGAGAGCAGCACCTTCAAAGTCGAGAACGATGTCTACATGCCGCTGACCTATCGGTGGGCGCGTGAAGGTCTGGGCAAGAACAAGCAGACCGAACTCGATTTCGACTGGGCTGAAAAGCAGGTACTGGGCAGCGACCGTGGCGACCAGGTGCGCCAGCCGCTGAACAAGGGCCAACTGGACAAATCCACCTACCAGCTCGCGCTGCAGCATGACGTCGCCGTCGGCAAGAAGGCCATGAGCTACCAGGTGATCGAAGGTACTGACACCGATACCTACGACTTCCGCGTGCTCGGCGAGGAAAAGGTCCGCACCCAGGCCGGCCTGATCACCGCCATCAAGGTGGAGCGCGTGCGCGACCCCACCAAGAGCAACCGCAAGACCATCCTCTGGTTCGCCAAGGACTGGGACTTCCTGCTCGTCCGCCTGTATCAGCAGGAGTCCGATGGCAAGGAGTACCAGATCATGCTCAAGGACGGCACCGTGAACGGCAAGACCGTCCAGGGCGAGAAAGGCTGATCCTTGCAGCATCACGAAAAAGCCGGGCATTGCCCGGCTTTTCTTTGGCTGCGAATCAGCCCTCGGCGGACGGCTTGCGCTTGAAGCGACGGGCGATCCAGCCAATGGCCAGCGCCGGGACGATCCACAGTTTCTTCAGCAGGACCAGCAGCGTGGCGAACAGGCCGACCTTTGCCGCCACCTTGCCGGCGATCAACGCGCCCAGGCCATAGGCGGCAACCTTGTCGACGCTAGGGTTGAAGTCCATGTAGCGGCTGCCCGGATTGAACTCGGTCATCGCCAGTACCTTGCCGACGTTCTGCTCGATCTCCGGCAGTTGCTCCATGCCGGCGACGAAGTTCAGCACCAGCACGCCTTTGCGGCCCAGCACGCGGATGTTGTAGTTCAGCGTGTGCTCCTTGCTGTCGCCGAACTTCAGCTCCTTGGCCCAGTACAGCTTCTTCTCCGCCGCGTCATAGTGCGGCGGCGCCGCCCAGCCAATCAGCTGGATCGGCTCGAAGCCCTGCTTCTCGCGCGCCGGATTGGCTTCGCTCAGATCGCCCTGCATGTCCTTGAGCATCTGGGCGTAATCGATCTTCCCCGCGTCCTCGTCGGAGACGTAGCCGCTCTCCTCGTACTCCACAGTTACTGCCCAGGCGGCGGGCTCGAAGGGCGATACACCAGCGGGCATCAGCATGCCCAGCGGCGGCTCCTCGCTCGGCGGGTTGCCCCAGGCCTCGAGCACGCGCTCGGAATCCTTGCCGTCGAGGAAGACGAAGTTGCCAGGCAGGTCGAAGGTGGCGAGGTTGTCGCCGACCACTACCTTGCCCTTCTGGAAGTGCAAGCTGGCGACGAAGGTCTCGGGGGACATCTCCTCGTCCGACTCGGCGGCCTGTGCGGCAGCAGCTGCGGGCGCCTCGCTCGGGTTGGCAGTGGCTGCGAATGCCGGCGCGGCGACAGCCTGGGCAAGCAATGCGACAAGGAAGAGGGCTTTGCCATCCATAGGGTTGAATCTCCTGAATCAGTCCATGACCCGGCAACCGCCTGGCGCGGTTCCGGACCGAGGATTGTCGCATTCCAGCGACGCGTGTGTAACAGAAAATGTCCTCCCGGCGGCGCGGACACAAAAAAGCCGGGCATCGGCCCGGCCTTCTGACGCCCCTGCCACGTCAAGGCTGGCTGGCGATAGCCTTCTCGATGGCCGCCTGCAATTCGGGATCATCCGGCTTGGTCAGGCTGGAAAACTCCGCCACGACCTTGCCCTTTCGATCCACCACGTACTTGAAGAAATTCCAGCGCGGCACCTGGTCGGCCTGAGCGGAAAGGTCCTGGAACAGCGGGATGGCCTGGTCGCCCCGGACGTGCTGCACCGAGGTCATGTTGAACGTCACGCCGTAGTTGCCGTAGCAGACCTTGGCGGTCTCGGCGGCGTCGGCATCTTCCTGCTTGAAGTCGTCGGAAGGTACGCCGAGCACTTCCAGGCCCTGGCCCTTGTACTTCTGGTACAGCGCTTCCAGCCCCTTGAACTGCGGGGTGAAGCCGCAGTGGCTGGCGGTGTTCACCACCACCAGCGGCTTGCCGGCGTAGAGCTCGCAGAGGTCGAGATTGTCCTTGGAGCGCAGCTTGGGCAGCTCGCCCTGGGTCTTGAGCAGTGCCGGGCAATCGGCGGCTTGGGCCGCCAGCGGCAGCAACAGGGACAAGGCAAGCAGGGAAAGGCGTGCAGGCATGGTGGTGATCCTCGAATTATCCCGCCACGCTACGCTGCGCGGCCACCCTCAGCAACTGCCCATGCCCAGCTGCATCAGCGCCAGCCCACCACGCTGCCAGCCCCACCAGGCGAGGCCGGCCAGCGCCAGGCTGATGCCTAGCGCCAGCGCGATCACCAGCGTACGTTTCACGCAGCCTCCAGCACCGGCCGCTCGACCGGGCGTTCGCGCACAGGCCAGTTAAGCAGGCCAGCGAGCAGACTGAGGAGGATGGAAATCCGCCAGACCAGGTCGTAGTTGCCGGTGTGGTCATACACATAACCACCCAGCCAGCCACCGAGGAAGGCGCCGATCTGGTGGAACAGGAAGGTGATACCGCCCAGCATCGACAGGTTGCGTACGCCGAACAGCGTGGCCACGGTGCCGTTGGTAAGCGGCACCGTGGAAAGCCATAGCAACCCCATGGCGATGCCGAAGGCGTAGGCCGTCCACACCGAAAGCGGCGCCCAGAGGAAGGCAAGGATCACCACTGCGCGCAGCAGGTACAGGCCGGTGAGCAGCCTGGGCTTGCTCATCCGCCCGCCGAGCCAGCCGGCGATATAGGTGCCGAATACGTTGAACAGCCCTACCAGCGCCAGCACCGTGGTGCCGACGGTAGCCGGCAGGTGGCGGTCCACCAGGTAGGCCGGCAGGTGCACACCGATGAACACCACCTGGAAGCCGCAGACGAAGAAGCCCAGAGACAGCAGCCAGAAACCGGAATGCCCGGCCGCCTCGCGCAGCGCCTCGCCGAGGGTCTGTTCATGGCCTTGCATGGGCAGCGGCTTGTCGCGCATCAGCGCCGCCAGCGGCACGATGAAGGCCACCAGCAGCCCCAGCGCCAGCAGCGCGGCGGACCAGCCCAGCCAGCCGATCAGCCCGAGGGTACCTGGCAGCATGATGAACTGACCGAACGAACCGGCAGCCGCCGAAATGCCCATGGCCATGCTGCGTCGCTCCAGCGGGACCGCGCGCCCCACGGCGCCGAGGATCACCGAGAAGGAGGTACCGGACAGACCGATACCGATCAGCAGACCGGCGCTCAGCGACAGGCTGAAAGCCGAATCGGAAAAGCCCATCAGTACCAGGCCGATGGCGTAGAGAATTCCGCCCACCAGCACCGTGCGCATGGCGCCGAAGCGGTCGGCGATGGCTCCGGTGAAGGGCTGGGCGATGCCCCAGATGAGGTTCTGCAGGGCGATGGCGAAGGCGAAGGTCTCGCGCCCCCAGCCGAACTGGGCGCTCATCGGCGCCAGGAAGAGGCCGAAGCCATGGCGGATGCCCAGGGACAGGGCCAGGATCAGGGCGCCGGACAGGAGTATCCAGAACCCCGTACGCGATAGCTTCGACATCATTTCTCCCACACGGGTATATACCCGCTTTTAATTCGTCTTCTAAATTGAAGAACTCCGCAGTGCACGCAGACCGCCGCTAGCTCTCCAGCTCAGCCAGTTCATCCAGCAAGTCTTCCAGCTGACGGCGCTTGTCCTCGCCCAGGTGCGCCGCCACATCCCGTTGCGCCGCATCCCAGGCTTCGCGGCCCAGTTCGATGCGCGCCAGTCCTTCCGGAGTCAGCACCACGATGCGGTTGCGCTGATCCTCACCCTCGGCCAGGCGCACCAGCCCCTCGCCTTCCAGCGGCTTGAGGTTACGCCCGAGGGTACTGCGGTCCAGTCCCATGGCATCGGCCAGGTCGGAAATGCTCGGCTGCTCCAACCGCGACAGGTGCCGCAACAGGGAAAATTGCGGCGTGGTCAGCCCGACACCCTTCAGGGCGTCATCGTAGACACGGGTGACCGCGCGGGCGGAGCGGCGCAGTTTGGTACAGAGGCATTGGGTCGTCAGCATAGATGCGTGTATATACCCGCAATCAGCGAGCCGTCAATGACCGCCGCGACTGATTGTCCCATCTGCCAGATCGCCGCGTTGGCGCAGCCAAGGGCATCGCGGGGAGCCGGTCGTATAACTGCGGCCATCCAGCCCCGCGCATTCGACGGGGCGCATCACGGTCCGAGGTTCCCGATGCCCGTCTACAAAGCTCCGCTGCGCGACACCCGCTTCCTGCTCAACGAAGTCTTCGATTTCCCCACTCACTACCAGAACCTGGTCAACGGCGGCGAAGCCACGCCGGACATGGTCGACGCCATCCTTGGCGAATGCGCCAGGCTCTGCGAGGAAGTGATCGCCCCGCTCTACCACAGCGGCGACGAAGAAGGCTGCCACCTGGAGAACGGCGAAGTACGCACGCCCAAGGGCTTCAAGGAGGCCTATGACGCCTACGTCGCCGGTGGCTGGCAAGGCCTTTCGCACCCGGTGGAATACGGCGGCCAGGGCCTGCCGATGAGCCTGGGCGCGCTCAAGCAGGAGATGATGGGCACCGCCAACTGGCCGTTCTCGATGTACCCGGGCCTGTCGCTGGGCGCGATGAACACCGTCATGCAGCACGGCACCGAGGAACAGAAACAGACCTACCTCACCCCGCTCACCGAAGGCCGTTGGGGCGGCACCATGTGCCTGACCGAGCCGCAGTGCGGCACTGACCTGGGCCAGGTGAAGACTCGCGCGGAAACCAACGCCGACGGCAGCTATGCAATCACCGGTACCAAGATCTTCATTTCTTCCGGCGAGCACGACCTCACCGAGAACATCGTGCACATCGTCCTCGCGCGCCTGCCGGATGCGCCGAAAGGCACACGGGGTATCTCCCTGTTCATCGTGCCGAAGTTTCTACCATCCCAAAGCAGCGGGTCAGCCTGCGCACTCGGCCCGCGCAACGGCGTGACCTGCGGCGCGCTGGAAAAGAAGATGGGCATCAAGGCCTCGGCCACCTGCGTGATGAACTTCGACGGCGCCACCGGCTATCTGATCGGCGAACCGAACAAGGGCCTGGAGTGCATGTTCACCTTCATGAACAGCGCGCGCATCGGCACCGCCATCCAGGGTGTGGCCACCGCCGAGCTGGCCTATCAGGGCGCGCTCGCGTATGCCCGTGAGCGCCGCTCGATGCGCGCCCTCTCCGGCACCAAGGAACCTGAACAGATCGCCGACAGCCTCATGCACCACGGCGACGTACGCCGCATGCTGCTGACCCAGAAGGCAGTGGCCGAGGGCGGCCGCGCGCTGATCTACCTGGCCACCCAGTACGCCGACAAGATGATCCAGGGCCTGCTGACCAAGGACAACGCCGAGTACGACCGCTGGGACGACAAGCTCGGCTTCCTCACCCCGATCCTCAAGGGTTGCCTGACCGAGCTGGGCCTGGAAAGCGCCAACCTCGGAATGCAGGTGTTCGGTGGTCACGGCTATATCAAGGAACACGGCATGGAGCAGATCGTCCGCGACGCGCGGATCGCCACGCTGTACGAGGGCACCACCGGCATCCAGGCGCTGGACCTGCTCGGTCGCAAGGTGCTGCTGATGACCCAGGGCAAGGCCGTACGTGACTTCACTAAGCAAGTGGCGAAGCTCGCCATGGAGCTGCTCAAGCAGGAACCGGCCATGCGCGGCCGCGCGCTCACCCTGCTCAAGCTCTGCGCGCAGTGGAACCTGCTGACGATGCGCATCGCCCTCACCGCCCGCAAGCAGCGCGATCTTGTGAGCACCGCCAGCCACGACTACCTGATGTTCTCCGGCTACGCCGCGCTGGCGTACTCCTGGGCGCTGCAGGAAGCCGCCGCACGCAAGCGCCTGCGCCAGGGCGGCAGCGAGTCGAGCGACTTCTACAAGGCCAAGATCGCCACCAGTGACTTCTACTTCGCCCGCCTGCTGCCTCGCGCCAAGGGGCATGCGGCGGCGATGGCGAAGCCGGTGCGGTCAATCATGGGGCTGAAGACGGAGCATTTCGCCTTCGATTGATGGGCAGGAGCGCGTCATGCGCGCTGATCGCGGGCATGGCCCGCTCCTACAGGGGGGAAACCTAGACCGCCAGCGCCAGCAGCACCGCACACTCGATCAGTTCCAGCATCGCCCCGGCGGTGTCCCCGGTGGTGCCGCCCAGGCGCGCGATGAAGCGTCTGCGCAGCCAGACGAAGACCACCAGTGCAACCGCCACCGCGAGCATTCCAGGCAGGCCCACCAGCACCATCAGCACGGCATTGCCCGCCAGCATCCAGGGCATCGCCTTGCGTGGCAGATGGTCCGCCAGCGCCTGTCCCAGACCGCCGCGGCGGGCGTATGCGGTGGTGAAAAACAGCAAGGGCAAGGCGCAACGCCCGAGCCAGGGCGCCAGCAGCAGAGCCCAGTACTGGTGATTGCCAAGCACCGCCGTGAGCGCGGCGAACTTCAGCAGAAGCACCACGACCAGGGTCACCACCGCCACCGGTCCGCAGCGCGGATCCTTCATGATCGCCAGGGTGCGTTCTCGATCACCCAGGCCGCCAACCCAGGCATCCGCCGTATCGGCCAGCCCGTCCAGGTGCAGGCCGCCACTGATCACGACCCACAGCGCCAGCAGCAGCGCTGCCTGGAGCAGCAGGTGCACGTTGCCCAGCAGCGCGCCCACGCCCATCAGCAGCCCACCGATCAACAACCCCACCAGCGGATAGAACAGCGTCGCCCGGCCGAATTGCACGGACGTCGGCATCCGCCTGAAGTGCACCGGCAGGCGGGTGAGGAATTGCAGCGCGACCAAAGGCAGGCACCAGTCACTGAGCTGACCGGCCGGCGAGGAAGCGTATGCGTCGCCTGGCGGCGGCACGGGCTCCTCTTGTTCGGGTTGTTCGCTCATCGCTGATCCACCTGCTGGATTCGCCAGCCATCGCCTTCACGCGTCACCGCCAGCGACAGGCACTGGCCGTGCTCGACCACCACCTCCAGCAAACGCCGGGCCGGCAAGCCGCCAGCCAACGCCCCCAGCAGGCGCATCACCCCTCCGTGGGTCACCACCAGCACGGTCGCTCCGGCGTGACTGCAATACAACCGTTCCAGCGCGCGGAACACGCGCGACTCGAAGTCGCCCATCGGCTCGCCTCCCGGTGGCGGGAAGGCGTAGGGATCGGACCAGAAGCGTCCCAGCGCCTGCGAATCGCTTTCCATCAGCTTAGCGGGCGAAAGGCCTTCCCACTGGCCGAAGTCCAGCTCGCGCAGGTCCACGTCGAAAGAGAGCGGCAGCCCATGGCGGCCCGCCAGCTGCTCGGCGAAGGCAGCGCACCGGCGCAACGGCGAACTGACCACCGCCGACCAGCGACACGCCTCGCCCGCCGTCGCCCGCATCTGCGCCCAACCGGTGTCGGTCAGCACATCGTCAAGGCGCCCGCGAAATCCGCCGCCCTGTTCCGTCTCGCCGTGGCGCAGCAGGTCCAGGCGCAGCGTCATGCCGGGCGATCCGACACCGCCGCCTCGGCGAAGGTGGCCATGTCGTTGTGCAGCCGGCAGGCCTGACGCAGCAGCGGTACCGCCAGCGCCGCGCCGCTGCCCTCGCCCAGGCGCAGGCCGAGGTCCAGCAGCGGCTGCGCATTCAGCGCGCCGAGCACGCGTTTGTGCCCAGGCTCCGCACCAGCATGGGCGAACAACAGCCAGTCACGGCAATCGGGATTCAGGTGGGTCGCGCACAGCGCGGCGGTGCTGCAGATGAAACCATCCACCAACGCCGGAATGCCCTTCTGCGCGCAGGCCAGGTAGGCGCCGACCAGCGCGGCGATCTCGAAGCCGCCCAGGCGGCACAGCGCCTCGAAGGGGTCGTCGCAGTGGGGACGGTGCAGCGCCAGCGCACGGTCGATCACCTCGACCTTACGCGCCACGCCCTGGGCATCCAGCCCGGTGCCGGGGCCGACCAGCACCTGCGCCGGCTCATCCAGCAGCGCACAGGCGAGTGCGGCGGCGGCGCTGGTGTTGCCGATACCCATCTCGCCACCGATGAACAGCTCCGTGCCCGCCTGCTGCGCGCGTCGCACCGCCTCGCGTCCGGTCTCCAAGGCGATCAGGCACTGCGCGGCCGTCATGGCCGGCTCTTGGGTGAAGTTCGCGGTGCCGGCGCCGACCATCACATGCAGCACGCCCGGCAGCGGCTCCAGCGGAGTCGCCGTGCCGAGGTCGATGACCTCAAGACGCGCATCGAGGTCGCGGGCCAGCACGCTGATCGCCGCGCCACCGTGCACGAAGTTGCGCAGCATCTCGACGGTGACCGCCTGCGGGTAGGCCGACACGCCTTCCGCCACCACACCGTGATCGCCCGCGAACAGGGCGATCCAGATGTGCTCCAGCGTTGGCCGCTCGCGGCCCTGCAGGCCGGCCAGGCGGATAGTTTCTTCTTCCAGCCGGCCCAGCGCGCCACGCGGCTTGGTCAGCTGGTCCTGGCGCGCGGCGGCCTTGTCCTGCGCCACGCGGTCGATCGGCTGGGTACCCTGCAACCACCATTGCAAACTCATAACGCATCCCCCTTCAGCACCATAGGCAGGCCGGCGACGGTGAACACCACACGCTCGCTGACCTCGGCCAGCGACTGGTGCAACCAGCCGGCCTCATCGACATAACGGCGGCTGAGCTCGCCCAGCGGCACCACCCCCAAACCGGTTTCATTGCTCACCAGGATGATCCGCCCCGGCAGGCGCGGCAGGACTTCCAGCAGCGCATCGATCTCGCCGCGCAGGCGCCAGCCGTCCTCAAAGATCAGCAGATTGGTGACCCACAAGGTCAGGCAGTCCACCAGCACGCAGCGCTCAGGCCCAGCCAGACGCTCCAGCGCATCGGCCAGCGCCAGCGGCTCTTCCACCAGGCCCCACTGCGCGGGACGGCGCGCGCGGTGCTGGAGAATGCGCGCGGACATCTCACCATCGCCGGCCTGGGCCGTGGCGACGTAGGTGACCGGCAGGCCACTTTCCAGCGCCAGCCGCTCGGCCAGGCGGCTCTTGCCGGAACGGGCACCGCCGAGGATCAGTTCAAGCATGGCAAGTCTCCACTGTTGCTGGTTTCCCACATTCGCGGGAACGACGAGGGTGAATCAGGCGTCATCCCCGCGAACGCGGGGAACCAGAAAGGTCCGCACAGTCTCGTAGGGCGCATAACGCCCCCGGCGTTATCCGCCGAAATCATGGCGCGGCGATACGGCAGATAACCGCGAACGGTCATGCGTTCTTCAGTCCGCACAGCGCCCTCAATTTTTCAGTATCCAGATGTGCCTCGACCTGATCGGCCAGGCGCTCGATGTCGCGCTCACGCAACGCGTGGTAATCGATGCTCCGCACCTCGCGCAGCCCCGCCCAGCGCAGCAGTGCCGAGCAGGCGGCCGGCGACTCGAACAGGCCGTGCAGATAGGTCCCCATCACCTGGCCATCCGCGCTCAGCGCACCTTCGACGCGGCCATCACCAAGACGCACGGCGGGGCTCTCCAGCGCCGGCCCCTCGGTGACGCCGGCATGAATCTCGTACCCGGCCACTTCGGCATCCTCCAGCGCCAGCCGGCCAGTGACGTTGCGCAGTTGCTTCTCCGGCTCCAGCACAGTACGCAAATCCAGCAGGCCGAGACCGTCACTCTCCCCCGCCGCACCTTCCAGTCCATGAGGATCGGCCAGGATGCGGCCGAGCATCTGCAAACCACCGCAGATGCCCAGGAGCTTGCCGCCATAACGCAGGTGACGCTGGATCGCCGCCCCCCAGCCCTGCTCGCGGAGGAAGGCCAGATCGGCGCGCACGCTCTTGGAGCCCGGCAGGATGATCAGGTCGGTCGGCGGCAGCGGCTGCCCCGGCCCGACAAAGGTCAGTTCCACCTGCGGGTGCAGGCGCAGCGGATCGAAATCGGTGTGGTTGCTGATGCGCGGCAGCACCGGCACCGACACCCGCAGGCGCTCGCCGGTCTTGGCAGCCTGGCGGATGTCGATGGCGTCCTCGGCTTCCAGGTGGAAGTCCATCAGGTACGGCAGCACGCCGAGCACCGGCACCCCGGTGCGCTCTTCCAGCCAGTCGAGCCCGCCTTGCAGCAGCGCGATATCGCCGCGGAAGCGATTGATCACAAAGCCCTTCACCCGCGCCCGCTCGGACTCGGACAGCAGCTCCAGGGTGCCGACCAGGTGGGCGAACACGCCGCCCCGGTCGATGTCCGCCACCAGGATCACCGGGCAGTCTACCGCCTCGGCGAAGCCCATGTTGGCGATGTCGTTGGCGCGCAGGTTGATCTCCGCCGGCGAGCCAGCCCCCTCGACCATCACCACCGGGTACTTCGCTGCTAGCCGCTGGTGGGACTCCAGCACCGCCTGCATCGCCACCCGCTTGTAGTCGTGGTAGGCGGCGGCGTTCATGCTGGTCACCGCGCGGCCATGGATGATCACCTGAGCGCCAACGTCGCTGTTGGGCTTGAGCAGCACCGGGTTCATGTCGGTGTGCGGCGGCAGTCCGCAGGCCTGGGCTTGAACCGCCTGGGCGCGGCCGATCTCACCACCGTCGGCGGTCACCGCGCTGTTGAGCGCCATGTTCTGCGGCTTGAACGGCGCCACCGCCACGCCCTGGCGGCGCAACCAGCGGCACAGGGCGGTCACCAGGGTGCTCTTGCCGGCGTCCGACGTAGTCCCCTGCACCATCAACGTCGCGCCCTGCGCCATGCGAGTGGTCATCGCAGGCTCTCCATCTGGTTGAAAGTACGCAGGCCATGCTCCAGCCGCCGCCAGCCCTCCTCGTCCGGCGGCAGGCCGAAGCGCAGGCTGGCGGGCGACTCGAACAGGCGCACCAGAACCCCCTGGCGCGCCAGGTGATCGCGCAGCGCACGACTCTGCATCGACACCGTCCACTGGAACAGCGACGTGCCGCCCTGGGGCGCGAAACCGTGCTCACCCAGCAGCCCCGCCAGTCGCCGGCTGGCGTCGGCCAGATCACGGCGCCGCTGAACATGCTCGTGGTAATCCCCCAGCACCGCCTGGGCGACCCAGCGGGTGGGGCCGTTCACCGCCCAGGGGCCGACCAGTTGCGCCAGGCTCGCCAGCAAACGCGGCTCTGCGAAGGCAAAGCCCAGGCGCGCGCCGGCCAGGCCAAAGAACTTGCCGAAGGAACGCAGCACGATCAGACCGGGACGGCTGGTGCAGCTGGGTACCAGGCTCTGCTCCGGGGTGCAGTCCATGAAGGCTTCATCCACCACCAGCCAGCCGCCACGCGCCTGCAACTGCGCGTGCCACTCCAGCAGCACGCCGGGCTCGATGCGCCGACCGGTGGGGTTGTTCGGGTTGACCACCACCAGCACGTCGAAGCGCTCCAGGTGATGCGCCACCTCGTGGTCGCCGACCTCGCGCAGGATGTGCCCGGCACTGCGCCAGGCTTCGGCGTGCTCGGCATAACAGGGCGAAACCACGCCGACCTTGCCCGGCCGGCGCAGTTTCGGAAGCAACTGGATGGCCGCCTGGCTGCCGGGCAGCGGCAACAGTTGCTCGGCGCCGTAGTAGCGACACGCGGAGGCCTCCAGGCCGTCGCTGTCTTCGGGCAGGCGCATCCAGGCATTGGTCGGGATAGTCGGCAGGTTCCACGGCCAGGGCGAGATGCCGGTGGACAGGTCCAGCCACTCCGCCAGTGGGATACCGTATTGCTGCGCCGCCCGGCGCAACCGGCCACCATGTTCGAGCATTCAGAGCACTCCGAGAATCAGGATTACCGCCAGCCACAGCAGCACACCCTGGCGAACCAGGGCCAGCGCTCGCCAGATGTCCGCAGCGGTCGGCGCCGGGCCTTCGCCCAGTTGCGGACGTTCATGCAGCTCGCCGTGGTAGCGCGCCGCACCCCCCAGCGAAACGCCCAGGGCGCCGGCGCCAGCGGCCATCACCGGGCCGGCGTTGGGGCTGTCCCACTGGGGCGCCTGGGTGCGCCAGCAGCGCAGGGCCAGGCGGGTCTGCCCGAGCAGCGCGTAGGTCAGCGCCACCAGCCGTGCGGGAATGTAGTTGAGCAGGTCGTCGATCTTCGCCGCCGCCCAGCCGAAACGCTCGAAGCGGGCGTTGCGGTAGCCCCACATCGCATCGAGGGTATTGCTCAGGCGATACAGCACCACGCCCGGCGCGCCGGCGACGGCGAACCAGAACAGCGCGGCGAACACCGCGTCACTGCCGTTCTCAAGCACCGACTCGGTGGCGGCGCGGGCCACGGCGGTTTCATCCAGCGCGGAGGTCTCGCGGCTGACCACGTAGCCTACGCGCAGGCGCGCTTCATTCAGGTCGCCAGCGCGCAATGCCAGCGCCACCGGCTCGGCGTGTTCACCCAGGCTGCGCAGGCCCAGCGCGGCATAGAGTGCAAGGGCCTGCACCAGCCAGCCGACGTAGGGCAGCAGGCTTAGCAACAGCGCGATCAATGTCAGCGGGATCACCGCGAGAATCCAGGCCGTGACGCCGTGGCTACGCCAGCCGAGGCCGGGGGTGTCGGTCGCGGTGTCCGTGCGCGAGCGGTTGAAGCGGCGCTCCAGGCGGTCAGCGAAGCGCCCGAAGGCCACCAGCGGGTGCCAGCGTTTTGGCTCGCCCAGCAGCGCGTCCAGCGCCACCCCGAGCAGAGCCAGCAGGGCCGGGCTCATGGTTGTTCTCCCCAATGATTTTCGAATACCAGCTCGCTGATCGGACGCGGCTGGCGCCAGCCTTCCAGGGCCAGCATGGGCGCCGGATAGAACTCGGTGACCGGTCCGAGACAGATCACCGCAACCGCCTCGGCGCCAGCGGGCAAGCCGAGCAGTTCGCCCAGCGCGACCGGGTCGAACAGCGACACCCAGCCCATGCCCAGGCCTTCCGCGCGGGACGCCAGCCAGAGGTTCTGGATCGCGCAGGACAGTGAGGCCAGGTCCATCTGCGGCAAGGTGCGGCGGCCGAACACATGGGCCTCGCGGCCATCCATCAGCGTGGCGACCAGCAACTCGGCGCAGTCGAGCACGCCCTCCACCTTCAGCCGCATGAACTCGCTGGAACGCTCGCCCAACGCCTCGGCGGTGCGCACGCGCTCCTCTTCCACCAGGCGATGGATCGCCTGGCGCAGCGGCGGCTGGGTGATGCGAATGAAGCGCCACGGCTGCATCAGGCCGACGCTGGGCGCCTGGTGCGCGGCTTCCAGCAGGCGGGCGAGCAGCTCCGGTGCCACCTCGCCTCCACTGAAGTGACGCATGTCGCGGCGCTCGGCGATGGCGCGGTAGAGCGCGGCGCGCTCCTCAAGGCTGTATGCGTGGTCGGTCATGGTCGGAACAGCGCCGCTGCGGCGTCCGGATCGGACGACAGGTAGAAGTGGATGTAGGACGCGGTGAGCCGGCCACGGCGGAACACCGCCTCGGCCACCGGTTTGTCGTTCGGGCAGACGCCACGGGCCAGTGGTGCTTCGGCACTGTCGAGCAGCGAATGGTGAAAGGTGTGGCCACGCAAGGTGCCTTCAGGCAGCGTCACCGCCTGCAGCGCCAGTGCCGCCAAGCGCTTCTGCATGCGCGCCTCACCGGGCAGCAGGCCAAGCAGTTCGGCGCGCTCGCCCGCCACATCGGTCAATCCGTCGAGCAGATAGAGCATCCCGCCGCACTCGGCGAGGATCGGCTTTCCGGCCTCATGATGCGCACGGATCGCCTGGGCCATGGCCTGGTTTTCCGCCAGAGCGCGCAGGTGCAGTTCCGGGTAGCCACCGGGCAGGTAGAGGCTGTCCACCTCCGGCAGCGCCGCATCGCGCAGCGGCGAAAAGAACACCAGCTCGGCGCCCAGTTCACGCAGCAGGTCGAGGTTGGCCTGGTAGAGGAAGGCGAACGCATTGTCCCGCGCCACGCCAATGCGCACGCCGTCGAGGCGACCTTGCACGGCGCGCGGCTGCGGCGCGGCGAAGCGCACCGGCGCCGGCAGTTCGGTACTGGCGCTGGCGGCCAGGGCATCGGCGGCGGCGTCCAGGCGAGCATCGAGGTCGGCCAGCTCGTCGGCCTGCACCAACCCCAGATGCCGGCTGGGCAGTTCCACTTCGGTGTCGCGTGGCAGCGCACCGTACCAGCGAATCCACTCCGGCAGGCTGTCACGTACCAGATCACGGTGGCGCTGGCTGCCGATGCGGTTGGCGAGTACGCCCGAGAATGGCAGGTCGCTCTGGTAGGTGGCCATGCCGACCGCCAGCGCGCCGAAGGTCTGGGCCATGGACTGGCCATTGATCACAGCCATTACCGGCACGCCGAAACACCGCGCGAGATCGGCGGCCGAGGGCGAACCGTCGAACAGGCCCATCACGCCTTCGATGAGGATCAGGTCGGCCTCGTCGGCGGCCTCCCAGAGCAGCCGGCGGCTCTCGTCCTCGCCGACCATCCACAGGTCCAGCTGGTAGACCGCTGCATTGCTGGCGCGGGCGAGGATCATCGGGTCGAGAAAATCCGGGCCGCACTTGAACACCCGCACTTTGCGCCCGAGGCGCGTGTGCAGGCGCGCCAGGGCGGCGGTGACGGTGGTCTTGCCCTGGCCGGAAGCGGGAGCGGCGATCAGCAGTGCGGGGCACTGGCGCGAGGTCATCGGGCGCACTCCGCCATAAGGGAATCCATCAGAACTCCACCCCTTTCTGCGCCTTGATGCCCGCCTTGAAGGCGTGCTTCACCAGGCCCATCTCGGTCACGGTATCGGCCGCCTCGACCATCGCCGGCTGCACGCCGCGCCCGGTGGCAACCACATGCTGCATCGGCGGGCGGGCGGCGATGTCGGCAAGCACGGTGTCCAGCTCCAGATAGCCGTGCTTGAGGGCGATATTCACCTCGTCCAGCACCACCAGGCCGACCTGCGGATCGCTCAGCAACTGGCGGGCAATGTCCCAGGCTTCACGGGCCTTGGCGATGTCACGCTGGCGGTCCTGGGTCTCCCAGGTGAAGCCCTCGCCCATCACGTGGTAGCTGACCTCCTCGGGGAAGCGGCGGAAGAAGGCTTCCTCGCCGGTGGTGGCGGCGCCCTTGATGAACTGCACCACACCGACCTTCATGCCATGGCCCAGTGCGCGGGCGACCATGCCGAAGGCCGAGCTGCTCTTGCCCTTGCCGTTGCCGCTGTGAACCAGGAATACACCACGCTCACCCTGGGCCTGGGCGATCTTCTCGTCGACCACGGATTTCTTGCGCTGCATGCGCGAACGGTGGCGTTCGTCCTTTTCCAGGGATTCACTCATCGGTCTCTCTCCTCTCAAAGGGCCTGGTAGCGCACGCCGAAGAGTACGGCGCGGCCGGGCTGCTCATAGCCCAGGGTGGTCTGGTAGTCGGCGTCGAACAGGTTGCTCAGGCGCGCTTGCAGGCGCCACTCCGGGCTCAACGCATATTCGCCGCGCAGGTCCAGGGTGGCGAAGCCGCCCAGACGATTGCGGTTGGCCAGGTCATCGTAGCGATGCCCCTCGGCGTGCAGGCTGGCCCCCAGGCTCAGCGCGTCGAAGCGCCGGTCGAGGTCCAGGTTGAACAGTTGCCGGGCGCGGCGCGGCAGGTCATTGCCACGGCTGCCGCTGGCGCGGCTTTCCGGGTCGAGCAGGCTGGCGTTGGCGTTCCACACCCAGTCCTGCCACTGACTGCCCAGTTGCAGCTCGACGCCGCGGATGCGCGCCTGGTCGATGTTGCCCGGGGCGCGTAATGCCGAGTCGTAGGCGATCAGGTCGTCGATCATCGTGCGATACAGGTTCACCGCCCAGTGCCCCCAGCCGTGATGGCCGTCCAGGCCGAGCTCCACACTGCGCGAGGTTTCCGCGTCCAGGTCGGGGTTGCCGTAGCCGGGGTAATAGAGTTCGTTGAAGGTCGGCGCCTTGAAGGCCGTGCCGTAGCTGGCGAAGGTACGCACCGCGTCGGTCAGCGCATAGCCCCAGGCGAGGTTGCCGGTGTTGCGGCTGCCGAACTGCTGGTTGTCATCGTGGCGCAGGCTCAGCTGCCAATCGTGGCGACCCGCACTGCCCAGGTACTGGGCGAAGGTGCCGCGGTTGTCGCGGGAGGTCACCGCGTAGTCGGTGGAGCTGCCCAGCTCGTCCTGCTGCCAGTCGTAGCCCAGGGTCAGAGTCTGGCCGGGGGCAAGGTCCAGGTCGTTCTGCCAGGACGCGGTGTCACGACGGCTGTCGAAGCGCGAGTAGAAGGCGCCGTCCTGATAGGCGTCGGAGTTGTCCTCGCTGCGCCCGGCGGACAGGGTCACCCGCCAGGGCTCCAGCGGGGCGAAGCGCGCGCGGCCACCGATCACTCGCTGCACGCCATCGTTGTAGGCGTCGAAGCCCTGGGTGCGACGGCTGTTCACCTGATCGAAGTCGTTGTGCGAATCGGTCTGCAACAGGCTGCCGTCCAGCTCCAGGCCGTTGTCGAAACGGTAGCCGGCACGCAGGGAGCCCGAGAGATTGCGGTAACCGTCGCTGTCCGGCTCATGGCCGCTGGCGCCGTTGGCCTTGGCATCGATGCCGGCGGTATCCAGGCTGGACACACCCAGGGCGAACCAGCCGCGCCCATTGCCGGCCGAGGCCCCGGCGCTGCCTTCATAGGTGCTCTGGCTGCCCGCGCCGGCGTAGGCCCAGGGCTTGAAGCCCTGCTCCACGGCCTGGCGGGTGAATATCTGGATCACCCCGCCGATGGCCTCGGAGCCATACAGGCTGGAGCGCGGCCCGCGCACCACCTCGATGCGCTCGATCAGTTCCACCGGCAGGTCCTGCAACGATGCGCCACCGGAAGACACCGAGCCGGCCTTGACGCCGTCGATCAGCACCAGCACATGGTCGGATTCGCTGCCGCGCAGATAAAGGTTGGTGGCCTTGCCGGGCCCGCCGTTGCTGCTCAGGGAGATACCCGGCAGACGCCGCAACAGGTCGGGCACCGACTGCGCCTGGGCGCGTTCGATGTCTTCGCGATCCAGCACACTGACCGAGGCAAGGCTCTGCCCGGCGCGCTGCTCGGTGCGCGTGGCGGTCACCACTTGATCGTCGAGCGCCAGCGGCGTTTCGTCGGCCGCCAGGCCCAAACAGGAGAAGCCGCCCAGCGCCAGCGCCGTCGGCCAATTGAAGAACTGCTTCACGTGAACTCACTCCGCCGCTCTCACCCGCGCGGCTCTGACCCGAAAGGGCAGGCGGAGGACGGGAACGCCCCGGCAGCATAGGCCGGACGGAGCGATCGACAACGCCTCCCGCGTGCCATGGCTTGCAACAGGCCGGTCTCCGGGCTTGCGAGTGGGGCCGTGAAAGGCTCCTGAAACCGCGCCTTCCCATGCCAATGGCACAGTGGCGAAATGCGGCTCGATGCTCGCTTACCGTTGCGGGGGCAGCGCCGGAATGGTCGGACCCACGAGGTCCGAATTCACCGGCTTCCCTGTTTCACCCCCGACTTGCGCCGGGGGCACCTGAAGCAGGCGCGCAGCTTAGTGGCTCGCGGCCTGGGGCGTCAATTGAACAGGCTGTCGCATCCAGCGCCAACGCCCGCCCCAGAGCGGCTAAAACGATATATACAAGTCAAGTGGAGGCACCACAGAAACTCGCTAGAATGCGAGGCATGACAACGACTGCACAGCCCGGCCAGCTCCAGCTCGATCCCCGCGCCAGCCCTCCGCTGATGCACGTCAGCGGCGACTGGACGCTGGCGCATTTCAGCACCCTGGAATCCCAGGTCGCCGACGTACGCCTTGGCGGCCAACCCGCCGAACTGGACTTCAGTAACCTCGGCGCTCTCGACACCGCCGGCGCGGCGCTGCTCGCCGACGTCATCGGCGGCGCGCGCATGGGCCAGCTCGAACAGATCACCCGCAACCTGCCCGCCGAGCGCCTGGCGCTGCTGCGCACCGTGGGCAGCGCCATCACCCAGTGCCGGCTGGACGAACAGAAACCGCCACCCGGCAATGCCATCATCGATGTCCTCGAACGCATCGGCATCGCCACCCTGGCCTTCCGCGGTCATGTCGTCGGCGGGCTCGGCTTCATCGGCCTGACCCTGCAGACCCTGGCGCGCACGCTGGTGCGTCCACGCCGCTGGCGCCTCACCTCGCTGACCGCGCACATCGAGCAGACCGGCCTGGACGCCGTGCCCATCGTCGCCCTGCTCACCTTCATGGTCGGTGCGGTAGTGGCCTTCCTCGGCGCCACCGTGCTGAGGAAGTTCGGCGCGGCGATCTACACCGTCGACCTGGTCGGCTTCGCCTTCCTCCGCGAGTTCGGCGTACTGCTCACCGCCATCCTCCTGGCCGGCCGCACCGCCAGCGCCTTCACCGCGCAGATCGGTTCGATGAAGGCCAACCAGGAGATCGACGCTATCCAGGCCCAGGGCATGGACCCGGTGGAGCTGCTGGTGCTGCCACGCGTGCTCGCGCTGCTGTTGACCTTGCCGCTGCTGACCTTCCTGGCGATGATGTCCGGCATCTTCGGCGGCGGCGTGGTCTGCGCCCTGGCACTGGATATCTCGCCACGCATGTTCCTCTACATGCTGCAGAACGACATCGCCGTGCAGCACTTCCTGGTCGGCATCGTCAAAGCCCCGGTTTTCGCCTTCATCATTGCCGTGATCGGCTGCCTGGAAGGCTTCCGCGTCAGCGGCAGCGCGCAGTCGGTGGGCGAACACACCACCTCCAGCGTGGTCCAGTCGATCTTCGTGGTGATCCTGCTGGATGCGGTGTTCGCCCTGTTCTTCATGGAGATGGGCTGGTGAGCGAGCCGATCATCGTCGTCCGCGACCTCGCCAACCGCTTCGACAGCCATGCCGTGCACGAGCACCTCGACCTCGACGTGATGAAAGGCGAGATTCTCGGCGTGGTTGGCGGCTCGGGCACCGGCAAATCCGTGCTGCTGCGCAGCATCATCGGCCTGCGCCAGCCCAGCGAGGGCAGCGTGCAGGTCTTCGGCCAGAACCTGCTGGAGCTGCCGCCGCCGCGGCGCTCGAAGCTGGAGCGGCGCTTCGGCGTCCTGTTCCAGAACGGCGCGCTGTTCTCCTCGCTGACGGTCAGCGAGAACATCTGCCTGCCCCTGATCGAGCACGCCAGGCTGTCTCGCGCCGACGCCGAGTTCATCGCCAAGGTGAAGATCTCCCTCGCCGGACTGCCACCGGATGCCGGCGCCAAGTACCCCGCCGAACTCTCCGGCGGCATGGTCAAGCGCGCGGCCCTGGCCCGCGCCCTGGCGCTGGACCCGGACATCCTGTTCCTCGACGAACCCACCGCCGGCCTCGATCCGATTGGCGCGGCGGCCTTCGACCAACTCATCCTGACCCTGCGCGACGCCTTCGGCCTCACCGTGTTCCTGGTCACCCACGACCTGGACACCCTCTACACCATCTGCGACCGCGTCGCCGTGCTCTCGCAGAAACGGGTGCTGGTGGTGGGGCCGCTGGACCAGGTCGCCAAGACCAACGACGCCTGGGTGCAGGACTACTTCCACGGCCCGCGGGGCCGTGCCGCGCTGCAGGCCACTGAGCACCTGCGGGAGGAAAGCTGAATGGAAACCCGTGCCCATCACGTGCTGATCGGCCTGTTCACCCTGCTGGTCTCGATCGGCGCCCTGCTCTTCGCGCTATGGCTGTCGCAGTCGGCCAACGACCAGCAGTTCAAGTTCTATGACGTGATCTTCAACGAGTCGGTAACCGGCCTCTCCGAAGGCGGCACCGTGCAGTACAGCGGCATCCGCGTGGGCGACGTGGTGTCCCTGCGCCTGGACCCGAACGACCCGCGCAAGGTCCGTGCGCGCATCCGCGTCTACGAGAGCACGCCTATCCGCGAAGACACCCGCGCCAAGCTGGCGCTGACCGGCGTCACCGGCCAGTCCACCATCCAGCTCTCCAGCGCCGCCCAGGACAGCCCACCGCTGGTGAGCAAGGACGGCAGCATCCCGGTGATCAAGACCATTCCTTCGCCGCTGGCCAAATTCCTCGCCAATGGCGGAGACATCGCCGAAAACATCAACAACCTGCTCACCAACGCAAGCCACCTGTTCTCCCAGGAAAACGTCGACCACATCAGCCGCACCCTCGATCACATCGACCAGGCCACCAGCGTGATCGCCGAACAGCGCGAGGACATCCGCCAGACCGTCAAGGAACTGGCCGCCGCCAGCGAGCAGGCGCGCGTCACCCTGGCCAACGCCAGTGCGCTGCTCGAACGCGCCAACCAGACCCTCGGCAGCCGCGGCCCGGCCATGCTCGACGACACCCAGAAGACCCTGGCCGCCCTGCGCGCCAGCAGCGAGCGGATCGAGCAGCTGCTCAACAACAACTATGACGCGGTGAACGGCGGCCTCAACGGCCTGGGCGAAGTCGGCCCGGCAGTACGCGAACTGCGCTCCACTCTGGAGGACCTGCGCGGCGTCACCCGCCGCCTGCAGGAAAACCCCACCGGCTATCTGCTCGGCCGCGAGCGCAACAAGGAGTTCCAGCCATGACCGCCCTTCCCCGCCTGCTCGGTGTCGCCGCGCTGCTCGGCCTGCTTGGCGCCTGCTCGATCCTCCCGGAAGCGGAAACCCCGGACTTCTACCTGTTGCCGGCCACCCAGCAGCCGGCACGCGGCAGCGCCACGGTGGACTGGTCGCTGCGGGTCAGCACTCCCAGCGCGAGCCTCGCGCTGGACAGCAACCGCATTGCCGTGATCCCCCAGGGCAACCAGATCAGCAGCTACCAGGGCGCGCGCTGGAGCAACCGTGCGCCGGGGCTGCTGCGCGACCGCCTGCTCGACGCCTTCACCGCCAACGGCAGCATCCGCGCCCTGAGCAGCGACGAAACCAGCCTGCAGGCCGACCTCGACCTCACCGGCGACCTGCGCGCCTTCCAGAGCGAATACCAGGGCGGCAAACCGGTCGTGCACATCCGCTACGAAGCGCGCCTGGTACGCACCCTTGGCCAGCGCATCGTCGCCTCGCGCAGCTTCGAGATCCGCCAGGCGGTGGACGGCAAACAGGTCGCGGAAGTGGTCAGCGCCTTCGGCAAGGCCAGCGACCAGCTCGCCGCGCAGGTGGTGGAGTGGACGCTGCAGCAGGGGCAGGCGCAGAAGATCGGGCAGCCGGCCACAGCCGGACGCTGATCCAGAGGCCTTCCTCGCAGGTATCGCCTACCGGGCGCAGGTCGCCGAAGGTGCTTGCCTGGTAGTCAGGTGCGGCAATCACCGCCCATCACTTGTGGCAGCGGTACGGGCTCTCGCCCTCCAACTCCTGGTCGTTGCCCACGTCGCGGATGGTCACGATGGCCTTGGGGTATACGGAGCAGAGGGAGTTGCGCACGGTGTAGATGCCGCTGCCGTGGGCGAGGAACTTGCCCTTGCCCAGGGCGTTGCCCGCTTCGTCGTGGGCGCTAACTTCGTAATTGCCGGTCATGGTGATGCAACCACCCAGGGCCAGCAGGGCGAGTACGGGGAGCAGATATTTCATGGCTTCTCCTTGCTACGCGATGCGCCGAGGGGTGGCGCGCCCGTCGTTCCCTGACGGTTTCGCGAAAGCGGGCTGATGATTCGAACGACCGCCTGAAGGTGGCGGTGGAAATTCGACCCGAACACAGCGACGCAGTTCAGCCTCCGGACCCGCCAGGCATGTCGAACTACCTGGAGAGCTCACCGGTGGAAGCTTGTCTCAGCGCTTGCCCATCGAGCGGCGTGAGCCGCGCGGATGTGGCGGACGGAACTCCGCCTTGTCGTGCGGCTTGCGGTGCTGATAGGCCGATTTCGCCTGCTTCTGCGCCGCCAGGGCGGCCTTGGCGAGTTCGGTCAGGGACAGGGTGGTGGAGTCTTGAGCGTTGTCCGCGCTGTCGTCGCGGGGCGGCTGCTGAGAGGAAGTCATGGTTCTAGGGGTCTGCAAGAGATTGGAACGGCACACATGATAGCCGATCTCGCCGACCTGCGGCTCACGCCGCTGCGTCGGCAAGACGAGCGCCCGGCTGGCCGAGGGCTTCGTCGAAGCGCAGCAGGCGGCCAGCGTTGCCCAACACCAGCAAGGTGCTGAGGTTGTGCAGGATCGCCGCGATCATCGCCCCAGCTGCCCCCAGCAGGCCAAAGGCGGCCGCAGCGACGATGGCCAGGGTCCAGGCCAGGCCGATCAGCACGTTGACCTGCAGGGTGCTGCGGCACTGGCGGCTCAAACGCACGCAGGTCCCCAGACGGCGAAGATCGCTGCCGATCAGCACGATATCCGCCGAAGCCAGGGCGATATCCGCCCCGCCGGCGCCCATCGCCACGCCGACCACGCCAGCCTTGAGCGCCAGCGAATCGTTGATGCCATCCCCCACCACCAACGGCCGGAAGCCCTTGCGGATCTCCTCGTTGACCCGCTTCAGCTTGTCTTCGGGCAGTGCCTGGGCCACCACGCTGTCGATGCCAACCTCGCGCGCCAGCGCATCGGCCACGCTCTGGCGGTCGCCGGTGAGCAGCAGTTGCCGGCCAATCCCCAGCTCCCGCAGGTCCGCCACCGCGTGAGTGGCCTCCGGGCGGACGCTGTCGGCCAGCAGCAACCAGGCGCGGAAACGTCCGCCCAGCGAGAGACCGGCGATGGGGCCGTCATGGTCCGGTACTTCCGGCGTGGTAATCCCCAGGCGGGTGAACAATTCCGGACGACCGAGCGCGGCATCGCCCTGCCCGGTCCGGGCGACCACGCCCAGGCCCTGGCGTTCCTGGATCTCAGCCAGCGGATGGTGCGCATCGTGCGGTGCCAGCGACGCCAGGGCGCGGCTGACCGGGTGGCTGCTGGCGGCGCCCAGGCTGGCGGCCAGGCGCTCGATGTCGTCACGGTTTTCGCCGGGCTCCGTGCGTACCGCCTGCAGGCGCAGCGCGCCGTAGGTCAGGGTGCCGGTCTTGTCGATCACCAGCGAGGTCAGGTCGGCCAGTTCCTCGAGGAACGCCGAGCTGCGAATCAGGATGCCGTGGCGGGCGGCGACGGCGATGCCGGCAATGGCGGTAGCCGGCGCCGATAGCACCAGGGCACAGGGGCAGGCGGCCACCAGCACGGCCAGCATGGCCTGCGGGTCGTTGGTGATGAACCAGGTGACGGCGGCGATCAGCAGCACCAGCACCATGTAGCGCCCGGCATAGCGCTCCAGCAGGCGCGTGATGGGCGGCTTGGACTGTTCGGCGCGCTGCATCAGGGCGATGACCTTGCCGAGGGTGGAGGCATCGCCGGTGCGGGTCACCTCGATGCACAGCAGGCCGTCGAGGTTGATCGCGCCGCCGTAGACCTCCATGCCGGCGCTTGCCTCCAGCGGTACGGACTCACCGGTGATCGGCGCGGTATCCAGGCTGGCCTGGCCTTCCAGTACACGGCCGTCGGCGGGCACGCGGTCGCCGGCTCGGACCTCCACTTGGTCGCCCGGCCGCAGCTCACTGTTATCCACCTCGCGCACGCTGCCATCGGCGTCGATCAGCCGGGCCTGGCTGCGGGTGAGCCGGCCCAGCGCCTCGATGGCTTCCTGCGAGCCGATCACGCTGCGCTCTTCCAGCACATGGCCGAAGATCATGATGATTGGCAGCAATGCGGCGGTCATCAGGTCGCCGGTGGCCCAGGCGCCGAGCATGGCGAGGGCGATGAGCTGGTCGGTGATGCCGTGCAGGCTGGGATGACGCAGGCTGTACCAGCCCGAGCGCAGGACGGGCACCGCGACCAGCAGCGAGGCGACGCCCAGGAGTATCTGCGCCACGCCTTCCTGCTGCGGGGCGAACCAGCGCCAGAGCAGGCCCAGCATGAGCAGACCGAGGGCGATCATCGCCAGGCTGAGCTGGCGCGCGGCGCTGCGCTGTTCGTCGCGGGTGAGCATTCCACCGGTGAGGTGGCCATGGTGGTGGCCGTGGTGCGCATGGCCGTGATGGTGGTGAACGCTCATACCGCGAAGGTGCCTGCTTTAGTTGAGGGGTGGGAACAGGGTTCCCGGCCGGGTGGCGTACTCGTTCGCTTCCGCTTCGGTCAGGACCCAGATCTGGTTGATCTGCTTATCGATGCCGGGCTTGACGGCAACGACCTTGCCCTTGAGCAACGGCATCAATCCATTCACGACGAAATGGTTGTCCTCGTCACGGATGCGCACGGACGCCGCCACCGGATAGGTGATGTTCTTCCTGTACAGCCCAAGGGTGAGTATCTGCTTGAGCAGGCTGGGTCTGGGGCGTTTCAACGTGATCGACGGGAACTGCGCGTAGTCGACGAACGCCAGCATCATGCCCGAGGGCAGAACCCGGTCGGCATGCGCCGGAAGGCTGCATCCCAGTACCAGCGCCAGCGCGCCCAGGCACTGCAGGGCCAGGCGTCGCAGCGCCCCTCGGGTGTGTTGGATGGTGTGAAGTCCGGCTGATGTCATTGGATGTCCCGCCCCTGGTGTTCCTGATTGTCGTTATCCGCCCGGACGAAGCTGCCGGGCTTGTGTTGCGAGCGTAGCGGTTCGCCACGACGCTGTCCGCACATTGATTCACAGCCTCCGGCGATCAGCGTGCTCACGGCTGCGGTCCCTCGAGGATCAGGTGTCCGGAATCACTTGGGTTGACAGTGGTCACCGAGCCGGCACGGGACAGGATGCCCGGCACGCGCTCGCGGTACAGGCGCAGCAACAGCCCGGGGTCGGCGTGCTGTTGCTGGGTCTGGGCGAGACTGGTGATGGTGGCGGTATCCGCCTGGGAACGGGCCAGGCGCTCGCTGGCCTGGGCATGGGCGACCTGCAACGTGCGATCGGCGGCCTGGTTGGCCGCCTGGAGCTGGCGGGCGGCGTCGTTCTGCGCGGCGGCGACGCCCTGCTCCGCCTGCTGGCTGGCGGTCAGCACGGCATTGAAGGCGCTCACCGCCTCGCGCGGCAAGGAGGACTGCACGTCCACCCGCTCGACTTCGACGCCCAGTCCGTTGCCGGCCGAGACCAGCGCGGCCAGGCTGCGATTGATGCCCTGCTGAAGGTCGCCACGCAAGCGCTCGCGGCGCTCGGCAACGCTGCTGTCGGCGCCGATCAGCTCGGGGCGGGCGACCAGGATGGTGTCCAGGTCGCGTGATGCGCAGACCGCCACGGCGTTGCGCGCCACCAGGCGATCCAGCGCCGGCAGCACATGGTCGCCCTGGAGCACGAATTCATAGGGGGCGGTGACCTTGTAGAACACCCGCACATCCAGCTGCACCACACCGGCATCGCCAGTGAGCAGATAACCGGAGCCCGCGGTGGCGTCGTTCGCCAGGCTGCCATCCAGGTCGGACTTCTGCGCCTGTTGGGAGCGCAACAGGGTCTCCACACGGCGCTCGATCACCCGGTCGGCAGACGGCAGGATCACCACTTGCTCGAACGGACGCGGCCAGGCCAGCAGCAGTCCGGCGTTCTGGATGCGCTCCAGCGCGCCCATGCGCAGGACCACGGCCCGGCTTTCCGGGCCGATCTGGCGGACGTTGGACAGCGCCCAGCCGAGCGCCGCCAGCAGGGTCACGCCATACAGCGCCAGGAACGCCAGGCGCCCGGCCTGCAGCCAGGGGCTTGCGCCCTCCTCCCGCGACTCAGTCATGCGCACTGCCCGGTTTGGCGGTGGGCTGCTGCGGCGGGCCATCCACCAGTACCCGGAACGGCGCGGCGTCGGTCCGCAGCACCAGGCGGGTGCCGGAGTTGATCACGGTGCCGAGGGTGTCCAGCGAGCGCAGCAGGTTGTACAGCTCGGGCGCGCCGGCATAGGCCTTGCCGTAGATGTCGGCGGCCTGTACCCGCGACTGGGCTTCGATATCGGCGGCCTTCACTGTGGCGTCGGCCTGCAGGATGCGCGCGTCGCGCTCGGCGGCGGAGCGGATTTCCGCAGCCTTGCGCTTGCCTTCGGCGGTCCGCTGGGTGGCGATGGTCTCGCGCTCGGCGCGCATGCGGTCGACCGTGGCGCCCAGGGTGACTTTCGGCAACGTCAGTCGCTCGACGCCAACCTGGACCACGCGCACGCCGTAGGTATCGAGTAGCTGGCGCTCGATCTGCTCGCGCAGGCGCTGCTCGAAGTCGGCGATGCGTACCTTGCCGGCATCGGTATTGACCAGGTCGGAGAGATCGAAGCCGCTGGCGGTGGTTTCCAGCGCGGAGCCGACGAAGGTGCGGATCTGCCGGGCCGCTTCGTCCGGCTGGTTCTGCACGGCGCGCATGAAGCGCTGGACGTTGTCCGACTCGGGCTTAACCTGCCAGGCGACGTAGGCTTGCACGATGATCCGCAGGCCATCGCGGGTGCCGACGTCCTGCAGGCCGCTGGAGGTGGTACGCAGCCGCAGGTCCACCGGCACGGCGGCCTCGAACGGTATCGGCAGGCGCCAGGCGAGTCCGGGTTCGAGCAGTACCCGGGCGGGATTGCCGAAACGGGTGATCACCGTCGCCTCGCCGGAGCGCACCTGCACCAGGCAGGCGGTCGCGGCGGCGAACAGCACCAGCAGGCTGGCCAGGGCGGTACGGCGCCAGGGGAACCCCGCCGGGCCTTCGTCATGGTGATGAGCGTGATGATGACCATGATCATGGTCATGACCGTGGTCGTGGTCGTGGTCGTGGTCGTGGTCGTGGTCGTGGTGGTGATCGCCGTGAACGTGGGTCGGACTCAAGGTGCGATCTCCTGGGTACGGTTGGCGGGCTTGCCGCGCTGCGGATCGACCGGCGCGCCGAAGCTGCGCAGGTCGAGGGTCGGGGCCTGGTCCGCACTCAGGCGGTGATCGATGACCAGGCTGCGGGCTCCGGCCAGGCCCTGGCCCAGCTGGCTGAAATACTGTTCGAGCAGGAAGGCCTGCCCGGCACGTTGCCAGGCGGAGCGCTCGGCGCCGAAGCGCAGATCGGCGGCCTGGGCCTGGGCGAGGGTTTCCCGCGCGCTGGCGGATGCCGTGTCGGTCGCGGCACTGGCGGCCTGGCGTGCGGCATTGGTCTGCTCGGCAGCCTTGCCCTGCTCGCGGGCGATCAGCGCCTGTGCGGTGATCTGCGCCGCCTGTACACCATGGTAGGCATTGGCTGCGCCGGCCGGCGGATGGATCGCCTCGACCACCGTTGCAAGGATTTCCACCCCGCTGTCCAGGCGGTCGAGGTCGGCCTGCACGGCCTTGCCGATGTCCCGCGCCAGCGCCTCGCGCTCCGCCCCGAGCACGCCGTCGAGGGTACGGGCAGCGAAATCGTGGACCAGCACGCGATTGGCGGTGCTGCTGATCAGCGTCGGCACGTCGGCACTGTTGTAGGTCGCCGCCAGTGCGGCCTTGTCGCTCAGGCCGATGCGGTAGACGAAGCGCACATCCATGTTGACGATCTGGAAGCTCTGCTGGCCGCCCGCTTCGCTGGCGATCACCTGTGAGTTCTCGCTGACATGGGAGGCGTCCCACAGACGGTTGGCCGCTTCCGGCGCAGGGCCTTCGGCGTCCACCAGCAAGTCCGCCCGGGCGGAATCGCCGGAGGTCGCCAGCTCATGGATCACCCCGTTCTCCACCGGCAACACGCGCCCGAACGGCCACGGCAGCCCGACGTGCAGCCCCGGCGGATAGACCTCCACCGGTTTGCCGAAGCGCTCGTAGACGCCTCGGCCGTTCATGGCAATCTCGCTGACCCCGGTAAGCAACCACCCCACCAGCAGGATCAACCCCGCCACCGGCAGGAACGCGCGGCGCATGAAGCCGAAGGCCCAGACCTGACGCAGATCGATGCCGAAACGCTGTTGCAGTTCGCTCTGCAGGAACTGCAGCGGACGCGGCGGCCAGCGCAATTGCGCGGCAATCAGGCTTTCACCGATCAGGCGGGGTTCTTCGCGCGGCCGTAGCGGGCTGAAGACCGAGAGCAGCGCGCGCAGGATCAGCTCCACCGCCAGCAGCGCCGGCAGCAGCCCCACCAGCACCACGAAACGGCTCGGCCACAGGCTCTCGCCATTGGAGAACAGCAGGCCGGGCAACGACAGCAATTGCACGGCGATCACCGCCCGCACCATCAGTGCCAGGGCGGAGGCTTCGGGCCATTCTTCCGCGCTGGCCGTACTCAGGTGGCGCTCCACCACGAGCAGGCCGAAGGCCGCCAAGGTCAGCAATCCTGTGACCAGCCAGCCGGCCTGGCCCAGCGCGGCAGCCGGGGTTGCCAGGCTCCAGCCGGCCTTGACGACCAACAGGGCCACCAGCGCCAGACCCGCCAACCAGAGAGCACCGACGCCGATGCGCTGCGCCAGGCTCTGGCCGGAACGGCTGAGGCGTTCGAGCAGGCGGTCGTAGGCACTGAGCTGGGCAAGGTCGACCGGCGTCTCCGCAGCCACTGCCGGCGCCATCGAGCCGATCGCGGTAGCGCGCCAGTGAGCCACTCGCCAGGCCGACTGGCTGACCGCCGCCAGCAACAGCAAGGCTGCGGCGTTGTTGCACAGCAAGGGCAGCCAGAGCGAGTCGGACGCGAACAGGCCAATCAGGATCGCCGCCAGGAACAGCAGCGCGGCGAAGCTGCCCGACAGCCAGGCCAGCAGCATCAAGCGACGCGACTGGTACGCCGAGCGCTGGAAACGCGGCAACCCTTCCAGGCTGCGGTCCTCGATATCCAGGTCGACTCTCATGGATGCTCCAACGATTGAACGGATCGTCCGCCTTCTTCGACCGAAAGCGGCGCGCCGGCGAGCCTGAGCGTAGAAAATTAAGGCTGCGTGAAACCGGCGACGAATAAATTGTAACTTTATAACGAAACTTGTGAAATTGTTGTCGCGGCAGCGCCTGCCACGCGGCAGCCTGTCCATTGCCGAGCGCCGCCTGGCGCTCTATCGTGGCTGTCTCACCGTGCCGAACCGAGATGCCTCCATGAGCTCCCTGCGCGAATCGCTCGCCCGTTTCCCTCGTCTCGAACTGGCCGGCGGCCCCACGCCGCTGGACAAGCTGGAGCGGCTCTCCGCCCACCTGGGCCGCGATATCCACGCAAAGCGCGACGACACCACGCCCTTTGCGCTGGGCGGCAACAAGGTACGCAAGCTCGAATTCCTGGCCGCCGATGCGCTGCGCGCCGGTGCCGACACCCTGGTGACGGCGGGGGCCATCCAGTCCAACCACGTGCGCCAGACAGCCGCCGTCGCCGCCAAGCTGGGCCTGCGTTGCGTTGCGCTGCTGGAAAATCCCATCGACACCGGCGACCACAATTACCTGAGCAACGGTAACCGCCTGCTGCTGGACCTGTTCGGCACAGAGGTCGAACTGGTGCCCAACCTGGACAACGCCGACGAACTGCTGCAGCAGACCGGTGAGCGTCTGCTGCGCGAAGGCCGCAAGCCCTACCTGGTGCCCATTGGCGGCTCCAACGCCCTCGGTGCGCTGGGCTATGTGCGCGCCGGGCTGGAGCTTGCCGATCAGATTCGCCACAGCGGGCAGCGCTTCGCCGCCGTGATACTGGCCTCCGGCAGCGCCGGCACCCATGCCGGGCTGGCCGTGGCGCTGGCCGATACCATGCCGGGACTGCCGGTCATTGGCGTGACAGTCTCGCGCACCGATGCTGCGCAACGACCGAAAGTGGAGGGGCTGATCCAGCGCACACTGGAACTCCTCGGCCAGAACACTGCCAAGGCGCCGAAAGTGGAACTCTGGGACGAGTACTTCGCCCCACGCTATGGCGAACCCAACGCCGGCACACTGGATGCGATACGCCTGCTGGCCAGCCATGAAGGGCTGCTGCTCGACCCGGTCTACACCGGCAAGGCCATGGCCGGCCTGCTCGATGGAGTCGCCCGCCAGCGTTTCGCCAACCAGGGCCCGCTGCTGTTCCTGCACACCGGAGGCTCACCGGCGCTGTTTGCCTATCACCCGGCGAGCTGAAAAACAAACAAAGAAATAAGCATGTAATTTTTTATTATTTTATTGCATAACAACTACGACCCTATAGTCACCCGACGTTGACTAACCTGCATAAAACACCAAAAACGGGGCTCACCATGACCTTCTCTGCACTGCGCCGTCATTTCCTGCTTGCCAGCCTGACTCTCTCCCTCGGCGCCGGTCTGTTCGGCCAGGCCCAGGCCGCCGAAGACCAGCTTGCCCAGATCAAGTCCAAGGGCGAAGTCCGCGTCGGCCTCGAGGGAACCTACCCGCCCTTCAGCTTCCAGGACGAAAGCGGCAAGCTCGCCGGTTTCGAAGTGGACTTCTCCGACCTGATCGCCAAGGAACTGGGCGTCAAGGCCAAGCTCCAGCCGACCAAGTGGGATGGCATCCTCGCCGCCCTGGAGTCCAAGCGCCTGGACCTGGTGATCAACCAGGTGACCATCTCCGAAGAGCGCAAGAAGAAGTACGACTTCTCCGAGCCCTACACCGTTTCGGGTATCCAGGCCCTGGTGCGCAAGGGTGACGAAAGCAAGTACGACACCCCCGAGAAACTCGCCGGGGTGAAGGTCGGCGTCGGCCTGGGCACCAACTACGAGCAGTGGCTCAAGGAACATGTCCCAAAAGCTGACGTACGCACCTACGAGGACGATCCGACCAAATTCCAGGACCTGCGCAGCGGCCGCATCGACGTGATTCTGGTGGACCGCCTGGCCGCCTTCGACATGGTCAACAAGACCAATGGCGCCATGACCCTGACCGGTGCGCCCTTCGCCCGCCAGGAAGCCGGTATCGCCCTGCGCAAGGGCAACCCGGAGCTGCTCGCGGCGCTGAACAAGGCCATCGAGAAGCTGCGTGCCGACGGCACCCTCAAGAAGCTCTCGGAAAAGTGGTTCAAGGCTGACGTGACCCAATGATCGACGCAAGCCTGCAGCTTGCGCTGGATTCCGCGCCCTTCCTGCTCAAGGGCGCGGTCTTCACGGTAGTCCTCAGCGTAGGCGGCATGTTCTTCGGACTGCTGCTGGGTTTCGGACTGGCGCTGATGCGCCTGTACGGTTTCACCGCCCTGAGCTGGCTCGCCCGCATCTACGTGTCGTTCTTCCGCGGCACGCCGTTGCTGGTCCAGCTCTTCATGATCTACTACGGCCTGCCGCAACTGGGCATCGAGCTCGACCCGCTGCCCGCGGCGCTGATCGGCTTCTCGCTGAACATGGCCGCCTATGTCTGCGAGATCCTGCGCGCCGCCATCGGCTCCATCGACCGTGGCCAGTGGGAGGCGGCATCGAGCATCGGCATGACCCGCGCACAGACCCTGCGCCGGGTGATCCTCCCGCAGGCTGCGCGCACCGCGCTGCCGCCGCTGGGCAACAGCTTCATCTCACTGGTCAAGGACACCGCGCTGGCCGCCACCATCCAGGTGCCGGAGCTGTTCCGCCAGGCCCAACTCATCACGGCGCGCACCTTCGAGGTATTCACCATGTACCTCGCCGCCGCGCTCCTCTACTGGGTGCTCGCCAGCATCCTGTCGCACCTGCAGAACCGCCTGGAAGAGCGGGTCAACCGTCATGACCAGGAGCACGAGGCATGATCGAAGTACGCCAGCTGACCAAGCAGTTCCGCGGCCAGGAGGTGCTCAAGGGCATCGACTTGACCGTCGAACCCGGCGAAGTGGTTGCGATCATCGGCCCCAGCGGCTCCGGCAAGACCACCCTGCTGCGCTGCCTGAACCTGCTGGAAGTGCCCAGCGGCGGCACCATCCAGGTCGGTGAGATCCGTATCGACGCCTCGCGCCCGCTCAGCGGCCAGCAGGGGCTGATCCGCAAGCTGCGCCAGCACGTGGGCTTCGTGTTCCAGAACTTCAATCTGTTCCCGCATCGCACCGCGCTGGAGAACGTGATCGAAGGCCCGGTGATCGTGAAGAAGGAACCCCGCGCCCAGGCCGAGCAACGCGCCCGCGCGCTGCTCGCCAAGGTCGGCCTGAGCGGCAAGGAAGACGCCTATCCCAAGCGCCTCTCCGGCGGTCAGCAACAGCGCGTGGCCATCGCCCGGGCGCTGGCGATGCAGCCGGACGTGATCCTGTTCGATGAGCCGACTTCAGCACTCGACCCCGAACTGGTTGGCGAGGTGCTGTCGACCATCCGTGGGCTAGCGCAGGAAAAGCGCACCATGGTCATCGTCACCCACGAGATGAGCTTCGCCCGCGACGTGGCCAATCGGGCGATCTTCATCGACAAGGGCGTGATCGTCGAACAGGGCGACGCCAAGGCACTCTTCACCAACCCCCGCGAGGAACGCACGCGGCAGTTCCTGAGCAAATTCCTAACCCAGGGCGGGTCCTGACCCATCACAAACAAATCGACAAAATCGATTTGTTTGCTCGGATATTTGCGCTTTTATATCGATCATATGCGAGAGAAGATAACTCCCATGAACTGCACGAGCCGGTGACTCCGCCGGCCTTGCCCATGAGGACTTCGCCATGATCGAACGCAGACCCTTCCAGCAACTCGGCGGTGCCAACCACGGCTGGCTCAACGCCAAGCACCACTTCTCCTTCGCCGAGTACTACGACCCCGAGCGCATGGACTGGGGCAACCTCCGCGTCTGGAACGATGACGAAATCGCCGCCGGCACCGGCTTCCCGCCGCACCCGCACCGCGAGATGGAAATCATTACCTATGTCCGCCAGGGCGCGATCACCCACCAGGACAGCCTGGGCAACAAGGGCCGCACCGAAGCGGGCGACGTGCAGGTCATGAGCGCCGGGACCGGCATCGTGCACTCCGAGTACAACCTGGAGAAGGAAGTCACCAAGATCTTCCAGATCTGGATCATCCCCTCGGTACGCGGCGGCACGCCGTCCTGGGGCGCCAAACCCTTCCCGAAGGGCGACCGCAGCGGACGCTTCGTCACCCTGGCCAGTGGCTATGAGAACGACACCGACGCCCTGCGCATCCGTGCAGAAGGTCGCCTGGTCGCCGCCACCATCAAGGCTGGCGAGAGCGCCGAGTACGAACTGGGCGCAGACCGCCGCGCCTACCTGGTGCCGGCGACCGGCAAGGTCGAAGTCAACGGCGTAACGTTGGAAGCCCGTGACGGCGCAGCCATCTCCCAGGAGGCCGTGGTCAAGGTGACGGCACTGGAAGACAGCGAAGTCATCCTGGTCGACATCGCCTGACGGAACGCGGTAGAAACGAAAAAGGCACGCCCAATGGCGTGCCTTTTTGCATCTGGTGGACCGAATGAGGATCGAACTCACGACCTCCGCATTGCGAACACGGCGCTCTCCCAGCTGAGCTATCGGCCCGATACCAGGCAATCTAGCCCTGGACTGTCAGGCCGGCAATTTCACCGCTTGCGGCAGAGACTCATGCCGTCGCCGATCGGTACCAGCGAGTAGTCGATCCTGGCGTCTTCCTTCAAGGCCCGATTGAGCTGCTGGATGGCGCGCGTATCGGCGCTCTCCGGCTCTACTTCCAGCACCCTTCCACTCCACAGCACGTTGTCGAAGACCACCAGACCGCCACTGCGCAACAGGCTCAGGGCGTACTCGAAATAGGTGGAATAACGCGCCTTGTCGGCATCGATGAAGACCAGATCGAAGCAGCCATCCTCGCCTCCGACCATCAGGCTTTCCAGCGTGGACAGCGCCGGACCCAGGCGCAATTCGATTCGGGTATCGACGCCCGCCTCGCGCCAGTGGGCGCGCGCGATCTCGTTATAGTCGCCGGGCAGGTCGCAGCACAGGAGATGGCCGTCGGCAGGAAGCGCTTCGGCCATGCACAGTGCGCTGTAGCCGGTGAAGGTACCCACCTCGAGGAGGCGACGGGCGCCAATCAGCTTCACCAGCAGCGCAAGGAATTGCCCTTGCTCCGGCGCAACCTGCCAGCGCGACATCGGCAGCGCCGCAGTCTCCGCGCGCAGATTGGCCTTGATGGGTGAATCCCGCAAGGAAACATCAAGCAGATACTGGTAGAGGGTGTCGTCCAGGTTCAGCGTACGCGTGGTCATGACCCCTCCCGAAAACGATCAGGGATGTAGAGCGAGACTCTGCACGGCGAGGACGCGCTTGGCTTCCAGGAAGGCCTTCTGCCAATAGGCGCTGTCGAGGCTGTCCAGGCGTACCGTCCCGCCCGTTCTGGGCGCATGCACGAAGCGCCCTTCTCCGACATAGATACCCGCATGACTGACGCCACGTCCACCGTTGGTGGCGAAGAACACCAGGTCACCACTCTGCAGTGATTCGCGGCCGACGCTGGGCGCGCGCATGGAAATCATCTCGCGCGTGGAGCGCGGCAGTTGCAGGCCGGTGGCATCACGGTAGACATAGCCGATCAGGCCGCTGCAATCGAAACCGCCATCGGGCGTATTGCCACCCCAGCGATAGGGCGTACCGACCAGGCCAATGGCACGGATCAGGACATCATCGGCAGCTTGCGAGTTGTAGGCAGGGAGCGAAGGTGCTCTCACCACGGGAGGCGGTGACGGCGGAGTGCGACTGGCGCAGGCGGCCAGGGAGGCGAGAACCGCGAGGAGGATGATGCGCTGTGGAACGGACATGTGATGGCATCCCTGCGAAGGAATGCCATCACTTTGCACCCACAGTGACTTGAACGCAATACTTAAAGTAAAACTTTAAGTTTAGCGTGTAGCCGTCTCTGGCTGGTAACCCGGCTCGAGAATGCGCTTGGCTTCCATGTAGCTCAGGCGCCAGTAGCTCTCGTCCAGACTGTCCACCCGCACACCACCGCCACGGCGGCTGGCGGAGTGGATGAATTGACCGTCACCGATATAGATGCCGGCATGGCTCACCCGACCACGACCACGATTGTTGAAGAAGATCAGGTCGCCCGGCTGCAGGTCTTCTTTCGAGACCAGCGGGACATCCATGGTGATCATCTCGCGCGTGGAGCGTGGCAGACTGATGCCTGCTTCTTCGCGGAACAGATAGCCCACGAAGCCGCTGCAATCGAAACCAGTCCGCTCCGATTTCCCACCGAAACGGTACGGAGTACCGATCAGCGAGAACGCACGATCCAGGATGTCGGAAATGTGCGTGGTCGAACTGCCGTTATAGTTTTTGGCCCCCTCGTCCTGCGACTCACCCGCCTGCGCGACCTTATGCTGGTCGATCTGAATTGCGGCTCGGCTGGTCGGCGCTACGGCTACCTGGCTTTGCTGCGATTCCGGCGAATGGCTGGCACAAGCGGCCAGCAACAGAACGAAACTCATGGGCACGAGGGGTGCGAAGCGTTTAAGCATGGGCACGACCGTGTCTCATTAGTTCCATTTAATAGCGGGCTAATGTGCCCGCTCAATCGGCTCAATGCAAGTTTTTTATCGCGGAATGTGACTCAACAGGCGCGGCATAATGTCTAAGGCTCGACCCACCATTCTTTCTGCGACCACTGAACTCAGGTCAGTCAGCCCCGGATTTACCTCGGCGGTAAAGCCTCCGGCGGCCCTGGTACGCATCACCGGCTCGATGATGTAGGGGAAGCTCGCGGTAGTCCCCACCAGCAATACGGCATCGAATCCCTTGCGCAGCTGCGCATAGAGCGTGTCGATCGCCGCTTCCGGCAGCATCTCCTCGAACAGCACCACCGGCGGACGCAACACGCCGCCGCAGCGCACACATTTCGGCGGCAGCGGACCATCCAGGTGCTCGACCAGCCCGGCGCTTTCCTGACCGCAAGATTGGCAGTACAGCGGGGCCAGCTCGCCATGGATCTCGATCAGCCGCTCCAGCGGCGAGCCCGCGCGGCGGTGGAAGCCATCGATGTTCTGCGTCAGCACCCAGCACTCCGGCTTGCGCCGCTGCAATTCAGCAATGGCGTCATGGCCGGCGTTGGGCTGTGCGTTCAGGCAGGCTCGCCCCAGCTCGGCCAGGTACTTCCAGCACAGCGCCGGGTTATCGCGCAGCATCGGCCCGGAAAGCGCCGCCTCGATGGGCAGCCCTTCTTCCGTACGACCGTTGTAGAGACCGCCGAGGCCACGATAGGTGGGCATGCCGGAGTCGGCGGAGACGCCAGCGCCGGTGATCACCAGGATACGTTCGGCGCGGGCCAGTGCCGCGCCGGTACGTTCGATCGCCGAATCCATGCGCCCTCCTCCGCGGCCAGGCCGCCTGTCAGTGGTTGACCGTGTGCGCCAGCATGACAGAGAGCTGGCACAGAGGCCGGCCGCTTTCTGCGTGCCACTGGTTGAAGGCCGCCTGCACCAGTGCCAGGTCTTTCTGGCTGGTGGGCGCCTTGTCGATGATCTCCTGCGCCTTCAGCGCGGCGACCATGTCATCGGTGGGAATGAAAGTGTCCTTGGCGGCCATCCGCAGGAAACGCGGCGCCGACAGTCCGCCCAACTGGTTACCGCGCTTGGCCAGGAGCTTCCACAGGCCGACGATATCAGTCACCGGCCAGTCCGCCAGCAGCTTGCCGAAGCTGCCGTGCTCACGGGCAATATCGAGGACCATCTGGGCATTACGGGGCACGCTCTTGAGCTTGCCCAGGTGGCGGATCAACCGGGCGTCCTGCATCAGGTTTTCCAGGCGCTCGCCCCCCATCAGCACGACCTTCTGCGGATCGAAACCGAAGAACACCTCTTCGAAGGCCGGCCACTTGGCATCCACCAAGCTGTGCTTGAGGCCCGCGCGGAAGATGCGCAGGCTGATCAGCGACAGGTAGCGGTCATCGCCCACCGCCGCCAGCTCGTTCGGCGACCGGGGCTGAGGCAGCCGAGCTTCCAGCGCCTCGACCGAACCGAAGCGGTTCAGGCAGTACTCGTACAGCCACTGGTAATCGCGCATCGGGCGTCCTTGCGAAGGGCTTACAGATTCATCACATCGAGGAAGCGCGGAGTGGCGGTCTCGTCGATGCGCAGGCTGTTGAAGTCGAACAGGTTGCGGTCGGCCAGTTGCGACGGCACCACGTTCTGCAGGGCGCGGAACATGATCTCGGTGCGGCCCGGCGACTTGCGCTCCCAGTCCAGCAGCATCTCCTTGACCACCTGGCGCTGCAGGTTCTCCTGGGAGCCGCACAGGTTGCACGGGATGATCGGGAATTCCTTGAGCACCGAGTAGGCTTCGATGTCCTTCTCGTTGCAGTACGCCAGTGGGCGGATCACCACGTTGCGGCCGTCGTCGGACAGCAGCTTGGGCGGCATGGCCTTGAGGGTGCCGCCGTAGAACATATTAAGGAAGAAGGTTTCCAGGATGTCGTCGCGGTGGTGCCCCAGCGCCATCTTGGTCGCGCCGATTTCGTCGGCGTAGGTGTAGAGGGTGCCACGGCGCAGACGCGAACACAGCGAGCAGGTGGTCTTGCCTTCCGGGATCTTCTCCTTCACCACCGAGTAGGTGTCCTTCTCGATGATGTGGTACTGCACGCCGATGGACTCCAGATACTGCGGCAGCACGTGCTCGGGGAAGCCGGGCTGCTTCTGGTCCATGTTCACCGCGACGATCTCGAACTGGATCGGCGCCACCTTCTGCAGGTACAGCAGGATGTCCAGCAGGGTGTAGCTGTCCTTGCCGCCGGACAGGCAGACCATGACCTTGTCGCCGTCCTCGATCATGTTGAAGTCGGTGACCGCTTCGCCAACCTGGCGGCGCAGGCGTTTCTGCAGTTTGTTCTGGTTGACCGAAAGGGTGCTGGCCATGGTGCTCTGGAATCCGAAAGGCAAGACGAAAAGCCGGTCATTTTACGCGCAAAGCGGCCCATACCCCAGCCCCCTGATCGGCTCGCTGCTAATCTGACAGCATGACTCTCGACCTAGACCACAGCCTCGACCTCGCCGACCAGCTCCTTGAACTGCTGCGCGAAGCGCCTGAAGGACTCTCCGAATTCCAGCTGATCCAGCAACTGAAGGCGCGGCACTCCACTCACGTGCCCAATCTTCCGCTGATCGACAAGCTGGTGTTGTTCCGCACGCACTTCCTGGTGTTCAACGCGCTCTATCGCCTGCGTGACCGGCTCTGGGAAGAGCGCACCGCGCACCTGGAGATCGGACCGCTGCAGATCCGCCTCTCTCCTTATATAAGTGGTGCGCAGGCGCTCGGTGAGCAGGACGCCCTGCGCGCCTACTACCTGGACGAAAAACACCTGAAGGAAACCACCGAGCGCGACGTGGAGAAGCTGCTGGAAAGTTTCTGGACGCGCATGCAGGGCAACGAGGAAAAGGCCGCCGCGCTGGCTCTCTTCGAGCTGGAAGAAGGCCCGGTGGACTATGCGCTGATCAAGCTGCGCTACCGTCAGCTGGTCAGCCAGCATCATCCGGATCGTGGCGGCAGCACCACGCGGCTGCAGTCGATCAACAAGGCGATGGAAATTCTGGAGCGCTATTACAGTCGCCCGTGAAACTTCCATTTGCTCTAAACCCACGGACGACGTGGTCTCCAGCCCTCCCTATACTGCGTCATAAGGTCGCAAAGGTCGGCCGGACACCGGATGACGCTGGCTACGCGTCTCCGGCGTCTTGCTGGGGGGCGGCCTTCTATAAGAAGAGGAGAATGCTGACATGATCCATCATGTGTGGGGGCTCTTCACCCATCCCGATCAGGAATGGCAGGACATCCGTGGCGAGGAAGAATCCATCAGCCACATGTACCTGACCCACGTCCTGATCCTCGCTGCCATCCCGGTCATTTCCGCCTACATCGGCACCACGCAGGTCGGCTGGGTATTGGGCAACGCAGGACCGGTCAAGCTCACAGCCGCCAGCGCGATGCAGCTGACCATCATGACCTATATCGCCATGCTCGCTGGCGTCGCCGTGATGGGCGCCTTCATCCACTGGATGGCACGTACCTATGACGCCGCGCCATCGTTGACCCAATGCGTCGTATTCGCCGCGTACACCGCCACCCCTCTGTTCATCGGCGGCCTGGCGGCGCTCTACCCGCACCTGTGGCTGGGCATGGTCATCGGCACCGCCGCGATCTGCTACACCGTCTACCTGCTCTACGTCGGCATCCCGACCTTCATGAACATTCCCAAGGATGAAGGTTTCCTGTTCTCCAGCTCCGTGCTGGCGGTGGGACTGGTGGTGCTGGTGGCGATGATTGCGCTGTCAGTGATCCTCTGGGGCAGCGGTGTTGGTCCGGAATACACCTGATTCTTTTCCTTGCATGAAAAACCGGGCCATCTGGCCCGGTTTTCTTTTGCGCCAACGATTCCTGTAGGAATGGGCCATGCCCACGATCGCGGGCATGGCCCGCTCCTGCAATGGCCCTCTCTTGCCTGAAACTCTTCTGGCTTGCCTGAACCTGCACCCCGGACGAGCGGCCGAGAGAAATCCTCCACCCGCGCTTCGACTGCGGCATAATCTGCCCCCGCCGGAGAACCACTGTATGCCTGAACAGCTCAATGCTCGCGTCGAAGCCTGCTACCAGCAGGCCGAAGCCTTCTTCCAGCGGCGCTTTCCCCGCCCGGAAGTGAGCTTCCGGCTACGCGGCCAGAAGGCCGGCGTCGCCCACCTCGATGAAAACCTGCTGCGCTTCAACCCGCAGCTGTATCGGGAAAACTACGACCACTTCCTGCAGCAGACCGTGGCCCATGAAGTGGCCCACCTGATCGCCCACCAGATGTTCGGCCCGCGCATCCGCCCCCACGGCGAGGAGTGGCAGCTGATCATGCGCGGCATCTACGGCCTGCCACCAGATCGCTGCCACACCTACGAGATCAAGCGCCGCCGCGCCACCCGCTACCTGTACCGCTGCCACTGCGGCGAGGGCAATGAATTCCCTTTCTCCGCCCAGCGCCACAACCTGGTCGCCCAGGGCCGTCGCTACTACTGCCGGCGCTGCCGCGCGACACTGATCTTCACCGGCGAAACCCGCCGCGAGTGATGCCGCTCAGGCGATGACCTTCGCCGCCTTCAGCACCTCGACCTGCTCGGTCGAATAACCCAGTTCGGCCATCACCTCGCCCGTGTGTGCACCTAACGCGACACCAATATGACGCGGCTCTGGCCGGCCGGCGGAGAAGCGGATCGGGCAGGCCATCTGCCGCTGCTCACCGCCCTTGCCGTTGGGCACTTGAGTGACCACACCGCGCTCACGCAGTTGCGGGTGCTCCACCGCCTCGGAAAGCGACAGCATGGGCTCGACGCAGGCATCCAGCGCGACAAAGCGCTCCTGCCATTCGCTGAAATCGTGCCTCTCGAACTCGATGGCGATCTCGCGCTTGAGCGCCTGCTGGTCTTCCGGCTTGGGCGAGAGCCCGCGGGCGGCCAGTTCCGGGCGGCCGATGGCGGCGCAGAACTGCTGCATGAACTGGGGCTCCAGGCTGCCCACCGAGAACCAGCGGCCATCACGGGTGCGGTAGTAGTCGTAGAAGCTACCGCCGTTGAGCGCGAGGGACTCCATGTCCGGCTCCACGCCCGCAGCGAGATAGCCCGCGCCAGCCATACCATGCAGGCTGAAGGCGCAGTCGGTCATGCTCACATCGACCTGCTGCCCCTCTCCCGTCTGCTGCCGGTGGATGACCGCTGCCAGCAGCCCCATTACGCCATGCAGCGAACCGCCACCGATGTCCGCCAGTTGCACACCCAGCGGCAACGGGCCGGTGTCGCGGCGGCCGGTGTAGCTGGCGATGCCGGCCAGGGCCAGGTAGTTGATATCGTGCCCGGCACGGTCGCGCAGCGGTCCGGTCTGGCCGTAACCAGTGATCGACACGTAGATCAGCCTCGGGTTGATCGCCTTCAGCGCTTCGTAGCCGACGCCGAGCTTGTCCATCACGCCGGGGCGGAACTGCTCCAGCACGATGTCGTACTCCTGCACCAACTGCTTCACCACCTCCACCGCCTGCGGCTGCTTGAGGTCCAGGCCGATGGAGCGTTTGTTGCGGTTGAGGTAGGCGTGGCTGGCGGAGGTGCCGTCCACGTGCGGCGGCAGCACGCGTACCAAGTCCATGCGTGTGGGCGATTCCACGCGCAACACTTGGGCGCCCATGTCCGCCAGCAGCAGCGAGGCGAACGGCCCCGGCAGCAGGGTGGAGAAATCGAGGATCTTCAGTGAGGCGAGCGGGCCGTTCATGGGCACTCCTGTTTCGCTCAATCGATGCGTGGGCGCCGCGCCTCAGAGCTTCATGCCGCGGCTGATGATCTCTTTCATGATCTCCGAGGTGCCGGCGAAGATGCGCTGGATGCGCGCATTCGCGTACATCTTGCAGATCGGGTACTCCCACATGTAACCCCAGCCGCCATGCAGTTGCACGCCTTCATCGACCACCTTGCACAGCAACTCGGTAGTGAACAGCTTGGCCTCGGCGGCAACCTCAGGGGTCAGCTTCTTCTGGTTGTGGTCCATCACACAGCGGTCGGTGAAGACCTGCGCCACGTCGATCTGGGTACGCATCTCGGCAAGCTTGAAACGGGTGTTCTGGAAGTGCGCCACCGGACGGTCAAAGGCCTTGCGCTCCTTCACGTAGTCGATGGTCGTGTTCAGGGCTGCCTCGGCGCCGGCCACCGCGCCGCAGGCGTTGGTCAGGCGCTCCTGAGCCAGCATGTTCATCAGGTAGAAGAAGCCGCCCTTGGCGTCGCCCAGCAGGTTCTCCTTCGGCACCTTCACATTGTTGAAGAACAGTTCGGCGGTGTCCTGGCTCTTCATGCCCAGCTTCTTCAGGTTGCGCCCGCGCTCGAAGCCCTCCATGCCGCGCTCGACCACGAACAGGCCCATGGCGTGCTTGTTCGAAGGGTCGGTCTTCGCCGCGACGATCACCAGGTCCGCCAGCTGCCCGTTGGAGATGAACACCTTGGAGCCGTTGAGGAGGAAGTGATCGCCCTTGTCCACTGCCGTGGTGCGCATGCCGGCAAGGTCAGAACCGGCCGACGGTTCGGTCATCGCCACCGCCAGGATGCTCTCGCCGCGGATGATCCCCGGCAGCCAGCGGGCCTTCTGCTCGGCATTGCCGTACTCGGCGATGTAGGGGCCGCACAGTGCCGAGTGCAGCGGGATCATGAAGCCTGGCTCGTTGATGGCGGCCAGTTCCTCACACATGATCTGTTCGTAGCGGAAATCCTTCAGACCGGTTCCGCCGTACTCCTCCTCCGCCCAGGGCAGCAGGAAGCCCATTTCCCCCGCCTTGCGCCATACGCTGCGATCCACCACGCCGGCTTCTTCCCAGGCCTCCTGATGGGGCACCACTTCCTTGTCGAGGAAGGCTCGGAACGCATCGCGGAACAGGTTGTGCTCAGTCTCGAAGTGATTGCGCAGCATGGTCGACTCCCGGTGGGTTGAGTGCCCGCAGGGTAGGTGCTGGCCGCGCACGGCCTCAATGACGCGAACGCTCAGGGTCGATTGACGCAAACAGCCAGGGAATGCGAGGGTGAGCCCTCCCGCAGCGGCACCGGAGAGCGCCCGCATGCAGATTCGCCCGTTCCTCGCTGACGACTTTCCCGAGTATGAAAGCTGGTTCGCTGACCCGGTGCTGAATGCGCAACTGGGGCCGATGGACCGGAACTGGCTGGCTCACGTGCTGGCTGACGCAGGTAGCGTGCAGTACAGCATCCTGCATGGCGATCAGTTGGTGGCGGTGGTTGGCGTCTGCCTGCCCGTCGAGGCGCATCCGTACTACTTCGTCACCGACCTCGCCGTGCGCCCGGAGCTGCGCGGCACGGGCGTTGGGCGCGAAGTGATGGCGCTGATGATGAGCCACCCCGAATTGCAGCTCAGCACCCTGTGGCGAGCTGGCGTGATGCCGGACAATCCTGCGGCGCTGGCGTTCCTCACGAGGCTCGGCTGGGCCCGGCGGGAGCGGGATACGCCCTTCGACGAGATGATCGAAGTCGAATTCCAGCGGCGGCCGGCGGTGCCGGGCTTCCGCTGATCCATACATAGGAGCGACCCTGCCCGCGATCGCGCCCATGGGGCGCTCCTACATCGGTAATCCGAGTGCCTTTTCCGACTCCCATAAAAAAACCCCCGCCGAGGCGGGGGTTCACACAAAGGAGTCAACGGTACTGCGTACTGCTTAGAACACGTATTGCAGACGGGTCACGACGCCATCGCCGCTGTCGTCGCCGGCATTGTTGCGAATGCCGTCGGTGGAGACGTGAACGTAGTCGAGGGAGACCTTCACGGCTTCGTTGGCGTACCAGTTCACACCAACGGTGTTGGTGCTGGCCTTGGTGTCGCCGACGTCGCGGGTAGCGGTGGCTACTTTCACGTTCGGGTCATCGACCTTGATGTGGTCGTAGCGGTAGAAGACTTCCCAGGCACCGAACTGCTTGTCAGCCGGCTTGATGGTGTCGAACTTGGCGCCATCGAGCTTGTACACACGGGACTCGCCGGTGATGGTGTAAGCCAGCTGGCCGTAGTAACCGTCAGCCTTGATGTCCTGGTAAGCGTTGGCATCGGCTTTCATCTTGCGGTCGACGTATTCGGCCTGAGCGGAGAACGGACCGAAGGCGTAGGCCAGTTCAGCACCCCAGGTGGTGTCGTCCTTGTAGGAACCCGCCGGGCTCAGGGTCGCGCCGCCGAAGGTAGCACGGTTGCCGTTGTCGCCAGCGTCGTTACCACCGTTGGTGGCAACGCCACGCATGCCCAGACGCGGACGGATACGGGAGTCGAAGGCGGTGTCGTTCAGGTCGCGGTAGGCGTAATCCAGACCGACGTGCAGAACGTTGCCGTCGGTGTTCATCGGAGCGAACACACCACGGAAGTTGAACTGCTTGACGCTGTCACCATTGGTGTCGTCGACGTCCTTGGAGAACACGCCGGCATCGACATAGGCCATGTTGGCGATCACGCCGCCAACCTGGGCACCCATGCCGTCCTGGTGAGTGTTGACCCAGTCAGCAATTTCGTAGGCGGAGGTACGCTCGGTAGCGGTCACCCACTTGGAGCTGGTGGCCTTTTCCAGCCCGAAGTCCGGGTCGAAGCGGCCGAACTTCAGAACAACCGGGCTGAAGCCGGTGTAGCTGAAGGAAGCTTCGTCGAAGTAACCGTTGTCAGCGTTACCCGAGTTGTGGGACATGTCGTAGTTGACCTGGTATTTCCAGTCGCGGTACATGGTGCCGCCCAGTTCCAGGTAGGCACGACGGAAGTACGCGCCGTCCGCGTAGTCACCATTCTTGGTGTAGAAACCATCAAAGCGGCTGTAATCCGCTTGCAGGCGACCACCCAGCTTGAAGCTGAACTCTTTGTCGGTGGTGGCGACCTCAAGGCCGCCCTTGGTCTTGACCACGATATCGGCGCCGTCGGTGGTGACTGTACCTGCGAAAGCCTGGGCGGAAACGGCCAGTGCCAGGGCAGTGGCGGCGTAACCGGCGAAGTGCTTACGGATCATCGAAGATTCCCCTTAATGGTATTTGCGTTGAACACGCCGAGTGCCTGGCTGCTGCGCGCCCCCCAAGGACTCGCACAGGCCGTTCTGGCGGCCCCCGTTTGTGTTGCTGGGAATCTTGGCGAGGGGTTATTTCAGATCAGTTGCTCGTAGATAAAACTTTTATTACAAAGGAACTTTTGATTCTCTTATGTCATAAAGGCTTTAGGCCGCGTCCGACTAGGCTCCGAGCTCTTTCCCTCAGCCGCTTTGACGGTATGCTTCCACCTTCCTCTGAAAGACCTTGCCCTCAGACATTCCCATGCACGAACTGCAACCCCTGATCCAACAGCACGGCCTCAGCCTGCTGTTCCTCAACGTCCTGCTGGAGCAACTCGGCCTGCCGATTCCGGCTTACCCGGCCCTGATCGTCGCCGGCGCACTGGCCCTGCAGGGCAGCGGCGTGCCGCTGGGCGAAGCCCTGGCGGTGGCGGTCATCGCCTGCCTGCTCGCCGACTGCATCTGGTACTTCGCCGGCCGGCACTACGGCGGGTTCATGTTGCGCAGCGTGTGCAAGGTCTCGCTGTCCCCGGACAGCTGCATCCGTCAGAGCCAGAGCCTGTACCTGCGCATCGGCCCGCGCGCGTTGCTGATCTCGCGTTTTCTCCCCGGCGCCAGCGCGCTGACCACCACCATGGCCGGGATGACCGGCACCCGCGTGCACCGCTTCCTCGGCTACGATTGCGCCGGCGCCGCGCTCTGGGCGGGTTCGGCCTTGATGATCGGCAGCATCTTCAGCGACGCGGTGGACTATGTGCTCGGCTGGCTCACCCAGTACGCCAGCCTCGGCGCGGCCCTGCTGCTGGGCGCCTTCGCCCTGTTCATCGCCTGGAAGCTCTGGCAGCGCTTCAGCCTGTTGCGCCGCACCTCGCGGATCCCGCGCATCAGTGTCGACGAACTGCGCGCCCGTCTCGACGCCGAGCAGCCGCCGCTGATCCTTGATGTGCGCGCACAGTTCGATGGCGAGGCGATCCCCGGTTCCATCCCCTTCGGCCTCGACGCGCCGCTGGACCAGTTGCGCGACAGCCTGGGTGATCGCGATGTCGTGATTTACTGCGCCTGTCCCCACGAACTTTCCGCTGCCATGCTCGCCGAGCGTCTGCAGGCGTCCGGGCATCCGCGTGCGTGGGCACTGTCGGGTGGGCTGGATGCGTGGCATGCGCAGGGGCCAAGCTGATCTGGGCCCAGCGGTAGGAGCGCCCCATGGGCGCGATCGCGGGCATGGCCCGCTCCTACAGGAGTGCGCAATATCGGCAGGACCGTAGGGCATATAAGGTTCGACGTTATGCGCCGTCTGACCTCGGTTTCAGGGCACTCCGAAACCCACCCCGGAGCCGTCGACAAATCAAGGCGAATCGGCGTACGACCGCGAACGGTTCCATGCCCTACAGAAGTGCTGGATTACCGTCGCGAATGATCCCGCCGCAGCTCGGCAAGATGGGCAGCAAGCAGGTCGATGTCCGCGCCGGACTTTTCCGGTAGCGCGCGCAACGTGGCCTGGGCCAGCCGCATCTGCCGCAGGTAACGCCGGCAATTGCGGCACAGCAGCAGGTGCCGCCTCAGCGCCAGCTTCTCGCGAAAGCCCAGTTGTTCGTCCAGCAGGTCGCTGGAGCGTGCCACCAGTTCCTTACAGGTCAGCATTCCCCGGTCTCCTCGAAGTGCTCCAGCGTGGCGAACACCTTCAACCGTGCGCGATGCAGCAGCACCCTGACATTGGAGAGCGAAACGTCCAGAAGATTACAGATCTCCTCCAGCTCAAGCCCTTGCCGCTCACGCAGCAACAGGACGCTGCGCTGCAGCTCGGACAGGCTGGCGAGGGTCTTTTCCAGGCATTCACGCAGCTCGTCCTCCGCCAGCAGGGCCTCCGGGGAGTCCTCGTGCCAGGCCAGCGGTGCCGGACTCCAGTGGCCGTCGGGGGCGAAGCGGGAGTCGTCGATGCTGCCGTGGAGCGCGGGTAGATCGTCCAGCGAGATATCGCGGCGAACCTTGCGCAGACGGGATTTGGCGGTATTGGCGGTGATGGTCAGCAGCCAGGTCTTGAGGCTGGAGCGACGCTGGAAGCCGTCGAGATTGCGCACGGTGGCAAGCCAGGCGTCCTGCACCACTTCGTCAGCCTGGGCGCTGCCGACGATAGCGATGGCAACGGCGCGCATCGCGCCCTGGTAGGTCGCTACCAGGGTGCGGAAGGCCTGCTGGTCACCGGCCAGCAGGCGCGACAACAGCTCGTTGTCGTCGATGGGCACGATCAGCGCTTGCGCAGGATCACGCTGCCGATGGAGTAACCGGCGCCGAAGGAACTCAGCACGCCGATGGAGCCGGCGGGCAGGTCATCCTGGTACTTGTGGAGGGCGATGACCGAGCCGGCCGAACTGGTGTTGGCGTAGGTGTCGAGGATCACCGGCGCCTCGTGGGCCTCGGCATCGCGGCCGATCAGCTTGCGGGTGATCAGCAGGTTCATGTTCAGGTTCGCCTGGTGCAGCCAGAAGCGCTTCACGTCGCTGACCGGGATGTCATTCTGCGCCAGATGTTCGCCGATCAGCTCGGCCACCATCGGGCAGACGTCCTTGAACACCTTGCGGCCCTCCTGCACGAACAGCTTGTCGCGCTGGCCGATGCCCTCTTCCGCGGCACGGTTGAGGAAGCCGAAGTTGTTGCGGATGTTGTTGGAGAACTGGGTCAGCAGCTTGGTGCTCACCACATCGAACTGATGCTTGCTGGTGGCCTGGTCGGCGCGTTCGACGATCACGGCGGTGGCGGCATCACCGAAGATGAAGTGGCTGTCGCGGTCGCGGAAGTTCAGGTGGCCGGTGCAGATTTCCGGGTTGACCAGCAGGATGGCGCGGGCCTGGCCGAGCTGCACGCTGTTCACCGCGGCCTGGAGGCCGAAGGTGGCCGAGGAGCAGGCGACGTTCATGTCGAAGCCGAAGCCCTGGATGCCGAGGGCGGCCTGTACTTCGATGGCTACCGCCGGGTAGGCGCGCTGCAGGTTGGAGCAGGCGACGATCACCCCGTCGATGTCCGCGGCGGTACGACCGGCGCGCTGCAGGGCTTCCTTGGCAGCGTGTACGGCCATTTCGCAGAGGATGCCCCAGTCTTCGTTGGAGCGTTCCGGAATGCGCGGCGCCATGCGCTGCGGGTCGAGGATGCCTTCCTTGTTCACCACGAAGCGGCTCTTGATGCCGGAAGCCTTCTCGATGAAAGCGGAGCTGGATTCGGCCAGCGGCTCCATCTCGCCCTTGGCGATGGCGTCGGCGTGCTCCTCGTTGTGAATGCGGACGTAGCTGTTGAAGGATTCCACCAGTTCATCGTTGGAAATGCTGAACGGCGGGGTGTACAGGCCAGTTCCGCTGATCACGACTTTATGCACGGTCAATCCTCTTCTGTATCGAGCCGCCGGACCAGGCGGCAAAGTTAGGCATCAAGGTGCCCGCACGGCGGCCGGCACTGGATAATCTTGGGCTTCGCGACATGGCGCGGAGGCCTGGGTATGTAGCAAGGCAGTCTGCCATCCCCGTCTGCAGGCGGCATCTTTCGCCGCCCGGCGGTGCGCGGTGGCACCTTAGTACAAGCACAGGGGGACTGATTATGCTGCAATTTTCGGCAAAAAGTCGCCGGCAAAGCGCGGCGATTACGCCACTTTCCGTAATAAAGCCTCGTACTGACCGGCATGGCCCCATCGATTGATTTTCTGCAAGGGCACCATAGTCATGGCTGGCGCGCCGGATTCGGTGGCGACCCGTATGCTTCACGCCATTGACCAGGGAGACCGACAGGATGAGTGACATACCCCGCCCGGAAATGGACGAACAGACACTGGAATTCGCCAATCAGGTGATCGACCTGGCCCGCCAGGGCGACACGGAGCGCCTCGCCGCCCTGTTGCGCCAGGGTCTGCCGGCCAATCTGCGCAACCACAAGGGCGACAGCCTGCTGATGCTGGCCAGCTACTACGGCCACCAGGACACGGTGCGGACATTGCTGGAACACGGCGCCGACCCGGACCTGCACAACAATGCCGGGCAATCGCCACTGGCCGGCGCGGCCTTCAAGGGTGACCTGCAGATGGTCCGCCTGCTGCTCGCCCACGGCGCCAACGTCGAAGGCGCCTCTCCCGATGGCAAGACCGCACTGATGATGGCAGCGATGTTCAATCGTCCGGAGATCGTCCGCTGCCTGCTGGAACACGGCGCCAACCGTGCGGCGCAGGATGCCAGCGGCCTGACGCCCCTGGCCGTGGCGCGGATGATGAACGCCACCGATACCCTCGCCCTGCTCGACGCCGCCTGAGCCGCTCAGACCGAGTCGCTGCACACCAGCCGGTTGCGCCCTTCCGCCTTGCCCCGGTACAGGCGGCGGTCGGTGCAGCGGTAAAGCTCGTCGGCATCCAGGCCGTCGGTGGGCCACTCGGCCAGACCGAAGGTGGCGGACAACGATATGCGCTGCCCGGAGTACTCCAGCGGCCGCCGCGACACCTCCTTGCGCAGCTCCTCCACCAGCGGCTGGGCATCGAAGCGGTCGGTGTACGGCAGCAGGATGCCGAACTCCTCCCCGCCCAGGCGGCCGATGAGGTCGGTGGCGCGCAAGCGGTGACGCAAGGACTTGCACAGGTGCTGCAGCGCCTTGTCGCCGGCGTCATGCCCCCATTGGTCATTGATCAGCTTGAAGTGGTCGACGTCCAGCACCACCAGCACCAGCCGCGCGTCGTACAGGGCCACTTCCTGGATACAGCGCTGCAGTGCACGGCGGAAGCTCTCGCGGCTGGCCACGCCGGTCAGTGCGTCGGTGAGCGCAAGGCGGCGCAGCTGTTTATAGGCGTCGGCGCGACGCCCCTCGTAGAGGTGCATGAACGCCAGAACCAGCACACCGCAGAAGATGCCGTTGCCGACATCGATCAGCCCCGGCGCGTCCAGGTGCGGACGGTTCACATACAGGTACAGCAGTGTCGCCAGCAGCATGAACGGCACGGCCAGCAGGAATCCGCGCAACTTTCCCAGCAGCAGGTAGGCCATGACGGGCATCAGGTAGACCCAGACGAAGGCCGAGGCCGAGGCCTTGGGCATGACGATGATATAGAGGATGAAGCAGAAGGTCGGCAGCAGGTAGGCGATGATCCAGGGCACCAGGCGGCGCACCCACTTGAGCCGGTGCGAAGCCCACAGCAGCAGTGTGCAGGCGACGGCCTCGGTGGCGGCCAGCCAGTAGTTGCCGGCCAGGCTCTGCAGGATACAGAACACCCCCAGGGTCGCCCCGGTGCAGGCAAAGATCAGCCGCATCAGCAGGCGGTGATCGGCCTCTTCCAGCCCTGTCGGCCCGGTGCTGGGTTCGTACAGCTGTTCGGGATCGCTGTTGCGGTACATCAGCCTGGCTCCTTGGCTCGGCCCTCAGCGGGTTGGCCGTCCCAGTCATCCTGACTGCCTCCCGCTCCAGAAGACTACTCCAAATTCCTACACTACGTAGCCATCCGACCGAATCAATCTGTGCGCTGACTGATTCACGGCAGGATCGTCCGCTCTGGGCTAGCCTTCGCTGCATCATCCGTGGAGGAAATCTATGCGTTCGATCCTTGCTGTCCTGCCGTTGCTGGTGCTGTCGGGCTGTGCCTCGTACCAGAACGATGAGGCCCGTCCTGTTCCTTCAGATCGCCTGCTGGCCTATCAGCAAGCGGGCAAGGACAGCGTCCAGGTGGACGTTACCCGCGACTCGGGCTTTCTGGGTGGCGGCTGCTATGTAGCCGTCACCATCGACCAGGCGGTGGCGGCGCGCATCGGTAGCGGCGAGTCGGCCAGCTTCCACGTGCCGGCGGGCCAGCACGTGGTCGGCATCATCGGCGACAAGGACGGCGACGGCCTGTGCAGCAAGGCCATGCTGCGCCGCGAATTGCTGGTGTCGCTGGAGCCCGGCAACGACAACCGCTTCCGCATCAACAGCGACAACCGCGCAGGCTTCGACATCAAGCCCGTGGTCGCCCGCTAAGCGAGCTCCCGCCGTTCAGGCGTGCCTCAGCCGTTCAGACGGGCAACGAGGCGCGCTTGCAGCTTCTCCAATTCCGCCGCCTCGGCCCTGTTCGCCGCATGGATGCCCAAGCCTTCGCCGGCATAGCGCGGGACGATGTGCATGTGGATGTGGAACACCGTCTGCCCGGCCGGTGCGCCGTTGAACTGGGCAACCTGCACGCCGTCGGGATTGAGCTCGGCGACGATCACGCCGGTCAGGCGCTGGACCACACCCATCACCTTGCCCAGCGCCTCGGGATCAACCTCGAGGATGTTGCGCGCGGCGCTGCGCTTGGGGATCACCAGGGTATGGCCGAAGGACTGCGGGAAAAGGTCGAGGAAGGCGAGCACGTCGTCGTCCTCGTACAGCTTGTAGCAGGGGGCATCGCCGCGAATGATCTGGGCGAAGATGTTCTGCGGATCGTAGGCGCCATGCAGGCTCATGATGGGTTCCTTCTCCGGTGACGGGGTTATGGGGTCGCACCATACCGGTTTGTCGAGCGCGGGTCATGACCGGCGCTGCGCGGAGGTCTATCCTGAGGCCCTTCGCTGCTTTTCTTCAGTTTCCTGACCGGAGTACGCATGTCAGACCTTTCCACATTCCCCATCACCCGCAAATGGCCCGCCGAACACCCTGACCGCCTGCAGCTGTACTCGCTGCCCACGCCAAACGGCGTGAAGGTGTCGATCATGCTGGAAGAGCTGGGTCTGCCTTACGAGCCGCATCTGGTCAGCTTCGAGCGCAACGACCAGCACTCCCCGGAATTCCTCTCGCTCAACCCGAACAACAAGATTCCCGCGATCATCGACCCCAACGGCCCGGACGGAAAACCGCTGGCGCTGTTCGAGTCGGGCGCGATCCTGGTCTACCTCGCCGACAAGACCGATTCGCTGATCGTCCCCGGCCCGACCGGCCGCTACGAGACGCTGCAGTGGGTGATGTTCCAGATGGGCGGGATCGGGCCGATGTTCGGCCAGGTGGGTTTCTTCAACAAGTTCGCCGGCAAGGACTACGAGGACAAGCGCCCGCTCCAGCGCTACGTGGATGAATCCAAGCGCCTGCTGGCTGTGCTCGACCAGCGCCTGGAAGGGCGCGACTGGATCATGGGCGAGCGCTACACCATCGCCGACATCGCCACCTTCCCGTGGATTCGCAACCTGGTCGGGTTCTACGAGGCGGGCGAACTGGTGGAGTTCGAGAGGTTCCAGAACGTGAAGCGTGTGCTGGAGCGCTTCCTCGCACGGCCGGCGGTGCAGCGCGGGTTGGGCATTCCGAAGCGCGATTGACCTCGGAATCCCCTTGTAGGAGCGGGCCATGCGCGCGATCGCGGGCATGGCCCGCTCCTACAAGGGGCTCGGAGGTCAGGCCTCGACCTGGCTCCACTGCTTCGACAGGCGCTTGTCCGACACCGGCACCTTGGTCCCCAGTTGCTGGGCGAACAGCGAGACGCGGTATTCCTCCAGCATCCAGCGGTACAACACCAGCTCCGGATCGCGCTTGCCCTCCTGGCTGTGCTTGGCCAGGCGCGCCGAATACTGTTCCCAGTAGCCGGCCATCTCGCCGCTCCATACACGGTCGCGCTGGACTTGCCCGGCGACCTTGTCCAGGCGCTGCTCGACCGCCTTCAGGTAGCGCGGGTACTCCTTCAGCCACTCCAGCGGAGTGTCGCGCACGAAGCCGGGGTAGACCAGCTTGGCCAGTTGCCCCTTCACGTCGTTCAGCGGCACCGTCATGGCAAGGTCGACCTTGCCCTTGAAGCGCTTCTGCAGGCCGTGCCAGAGCTTGAGGATTTCCAGGGTCAAGCGGGCGATGCGCTCGGCGTGTTCGGTCCAGGCACTGCGCTTCTTCTCAGCCAGCGAGGCCAGCCCGGCGCCGTCGCGCGGCAGGTTGCTTTCGCCCTCGAGAATCGCGCTGTCCAGGCTGGCCAGCAGGATGTCTTCCACCAGCGCCTCGACGCGGCCCAGCTCGCGGTAAAGCAGGCCCATGTCGGTCTGCCCCGGCAGCTTGGTACGGAGGAACTTGGCCGGCTCCGCCAGCTGTTGCAGCAGCAGGCGTTGCAGGGCACGGCGGTGCTGGTAGTCGGCCTCGGCCTGGGTCGGGAAGCGGTTTTCCTTAACCACGCCAGCCTCTTCCACCAACGCCGGGTAGACCGTCATCGATAGTCCGGCAACCTTCTGCTGGGTCTTCTCCGCCACTTCGGCGAAGCCCTTGGCTTCCACCGGTTTCTGCGCCTTGTCGGCCTGCGGGATCGCCAGTGCGGCCTGGCTGGCCTCGGCGAAGCGCGCGGTGAGCTCGGCCAGGTCGCGGCCTTCGCCGAGGAACTTGCCACGGGCGTCGACCACTTCGATGTTCATCCGCAGGTGGTTTTCCACCTGGGTTTCAGCGTCCGCCCAAGCCTCTTCCGGTACACGGCTGCCGGTCATGCGTTGCAGCTCGCGGCCGAGGGATTCGGACAGTGCACCCTCGGCGAAGACCATCTTGCCCAGCGCGGCGCGGACGAAGTCCGGCACCGGCACGAAGTTCTTGCGGATGGCCTTGGGCAGGCTGCGCACCAGCTCGATGCACTTGGCCTCCAGCAGGCCTGGCACCAGCCATTCCAGGCGCTCGGCAGGCAACTGCGGCAGCAGCGGCGCCGGCACGCGCAGGGTCACGCCGTCGCGGGCGTGACCGGGTTCGAAGTGGTAAGTCAACGGCAGTTGCAGTTCGCCCAGGCGCAAGCGATCTGGGTAGAGGCCGGCGGTGACTTCGCTGGCGTCGCGGGCGAGGACGTCTTCCTCACGCATGATCAGCAGGCTGGGCTGCTGCTTGTGCTCGCGCTCGTACCACTTCTCGAAGCTGGCGGACTGGTAGATGTCCGCCGGCAGGCGCTCGTCGTAGTACGCGAACAGGGTTTCCTCGTCGGCGAGGATGTCGCGCCGGCGCGCCTTGGCTTCCAGCTCGTCGAGCTTCTCCAGCAACTGGCGGTTGGCCGACAGGCACTTGGCGCGGCTGTTGATTTCGCCGCGCACCAGCGCCTCGCGGATGAACATCTCGCGGGAAACCGGCGCGTCGATCGGGCCGTAGTGCACGGCGCGGCGGCCAACGATGATCAGGCCATAGAGAGTCACCTGCTCGTAGGCCACCACCTGACCACGGCGTTTTTCCCAATGCGGCTCCAGGTAGTTCTTCTTCACCAGGTGCCCGGCCAACGGCTCCAGCCAGTCCGGCTCGATCTTCGCGACCATGCGGGCGAACAGCTTGGTGGTCTCCACCAGTTCGGCAGCCATGATCCACTGCGGCTTCTTGCGGCCGATCACGCTGGACGGGTGAATCCAGAAGCGCCGCTGGCGCGCGCCGAGGTAGTCGCCCTCCTCCGCCTTCTGGCCGATCTGGCTGAGCAGGCCGGAGAGGATCGCCTTGTGCACGGCGGCGTAGTCGATGTCGCGGGCTTTCGGCTCGTCGGTCTTGGCGACCGGCTGGCGGCCACGGTTGTCGTGCTGCCTGGCCTGCTCGCGGACGGGCTCGCTCTTGCGCTGGCCACCTTCCGACTTACTGCCGAAGGGCAGCTGCAGTTCGCGGCAGATCAGCGTCAACTGGCGGTGCGCATCGCGCCACTCGCGCAGGCGCAGGTAATTCAGGAAGTTCTTCCGGCACCAGTTGCGTAGCGGGTTGGAGCCCAGCGCCTGGCGCTGCTCTTCAAAGCCGCGCCAGAGGTTGATCAGCGCAGCGAAGTCGGAATCCGGGTCCTTCCACTGCGCGTGAGCCTGGTCGGCCGCCTGCTGGCGATCCATCGGCCGCTCGCGCGGGTCCTGCACGGACAGCGCGCTGGCCACGGTAAGCACTTCCGGCAGGCTGCCCAGTTGCGCCGCTTCCAGCAGCATGCGGCCCAGGCGCGGGTCGATGGGCAGGCGCGCCAGCTGGCGACCCAGCGGCGTCAGCTGGCCCTCGCGGTTCACCGCCGAGAGTTCCTGCAACAGGGTGAAGCCGTCGTTGATGGCCTTGCCGTCCGGCGGCTCGATGAAGGGGAAGGCCTCGATGTCGCCCAGACGCAGATGGAGCATCTGCAGGATCACCGCCGCGAGGTTGGTGCGCAGGATTTCCGGATCGGTGAAGGCCGGGCGGCCGTTGAAGTCTTCCTCGCTGTACAGGCGCACGCAGATGCCCGGCTCGACCCGGCCGCAACGGCCCTTGCGCTGGTTGGCGCTGGCTTGCGAAACGGCCTCGATGGGCAGGCGCTGGACCTTGGCACGGTAGCTGTAGCGGCTGATGCGCGCGGTGCCGCTGTCGATCACGTAGCGGATGCCCGGCACGGTCAGCGAGGTCTCGGCGACGTTGGTAGCGAGCACGATCTTGCGCCCCGGCATGGGCGCGAAGATCTTCTGCTGCTCGGCCGGCGTCAGGCGCGCATACAGCGGCAGCACCTCGGTGTGGCGCAGGTTGGCCTTGCGCAACATGTCGGCGGCATCGCGGATTTCGCGCTCGCCGGGAAGGAACACCAGCACGTCGCCGGGGCGCTTGCCGACTTCGCGCTCATGGGCGGCGATCTCGTCCAGCGCGCGGAGGATGCCCTGGTCCACGGACAGGTCGTCGAACAGCGCTTCACCGTCCTCGTCCACTTCCGCCGCCAGCGGGCGATACCAGGTTTCCACCGGGTAGGTGCGCCCCGAAACTTCGACGATGGGCGCATCTCCAAAGTGCTTGGAGAAGCGCTCCAGGTCGATGGTCGCCGAGGTGATGATCAGCTTGAGGTCGGGCCGACGCGGCAGCAGCGTCTTGAGGAAGCCGAGCAGGAAGTCGATGTTCAGGCTGCGTTCGTGGGCTTCGTCGACGATGATGGTGTCGTAGCGTTCGAGGTAACGGTCATGCTGGGTCTCGGCCAGCAGGATGCCGTCGGTCATCAGCTTGATCAGGGTGCTTTCGTCGCTCTGGTCCTCGAAGCGCACCTGGTAGCCGACCCGCTCACCCAGCGGCACCGCCAGCTCCTCGGCGACGCGGGTCGCCACGCTGCGCGCGGCGAGGCGGCGCGGCTGGGTGTGACCGATCAGGCCGTGGGTTCCGCGTCCCAGCTCCAGGCAGATCTTCGGCAGCTGGGTGGTCTTACCCGAGCCGGTCTCGCCGGCAATCACCACCACCTGGCTCTTTTCCAGCGCGGCCTTGATCTCGTCGCGCTTGGCGGCGATGGGCAGGCTGTCGTCGTAGCGGATCTTCGGGATGCTCGCGCGGCGCGCCTCGACCTTGGCACAGGAGGCCTGGAAGCGCTCGGCCCACTGGGCCAGCTTGGCCTCGTCGGGGTGCTTGCGCAGTTCGTGGAGCTGCCGGCGCAGGCGATGGCGGTCGCGGATCATCGCGTGATCCATGCGCTGCAGGAGCTGTTCGGGAGTTGGCGTGCTGTCTGTGGTCATCGGCTTCGCGGGCATCAGGCGGGAGCGGCGCGAGCGGGTGCGGAGCCGGTCCCTGGAATGGGCTGTCATGGCGACAATCCGCGAATTGTCGCAAAAGACCGACAAGGGCCGCCACGTCGATTGCTTGGCGACCCTTCACGCCGGCTGCGTCCAGGCATAAAAAAACCCGCCTTGCGGCGGGTTCTTCATCCTTCGGCTCAGGCCCTGACCTTCTTGAGCTCCTGGTCACGCAGTTCGCGGCGCAGGATCTTGCCGACGTTGGTGGTCGGCAGGCTGTCGCGGAACTCCACGGACTTGGGACGCTTGTAGCCGGTGAGGTTGTCGTGCATGTGCTGCATGACTTGCTCCTTGGTCAGTGTGACGCCCGGCTTGGACACCACGAAGACCTTGATCGACTCGCCGGATTTCTCGTCCGGGATGCCGATGGCGGCGCACTGCAGCACGCCCGGCAGGGTGGCGAGCACGTCTTCCAGCTCGTTGGGGTACACGTTGAAGCCCGACACCAGGATCATGTCCTTCTTGCGGTCGACGATGCGCATGTAGCCGTCGTCCTGGATGATCGCGATGTCACCGGTCCGCAGCCAGCCGTCCTTGTCGAGGATCTCGTCGGTGGCCTCCTGGCGCTGCCAGTAGCCCTTCATCACCTGCGGGCCCTTCACGCACAGCTCGCCACGCTCGCCCAGCGGCAGGTCCTGGCCGTCATCACTGATGACCTTGCACAGGGTCGACGGAACCGGGATGCCGATGGTGCCGATCTGGATGTTCTGGAACGGGTTCACAGATACCACAGGGCTGGTCTCGGTCATGCCGTAGCCTTCGCAGATGGCGCAGCCGGTGACGTCCTTCCAGCGCTCGGCAGCGGCCTGTTGCAGGGCCATGCCACCGGAGAGGGTCAGCTTCAGCGCGGAGAAGTCCAGCTTGCGGAAGCCTTCGTTGTTGCACAGGCCGACGAACAGGGTGTTCAGGCCGACGAAGCCGGTGAACTTCCACTGCGACAGTTCCTTGACCATGCTCGACAGGTCGCGCGGATTGGTCACCAGGATGTTGTGGTTGCCGGTGAGCATCATCGCCATGCAATGGAAGGTGAAGGCGTAGATGTGGTACAGCGGCAGCGGCGCGATGAGGATCTCGCAGCCTTCGTTGAGGTTGGCGCCCATCAGTGCCTTGCACTGCAGCATGTTGGCGACCAGGTTGCGGTGGGTCAGCATCGCGCCCTTGGCAACGCCCGTGGTCCCGCCGGTGTACTGCAGCACGGCCACGTCGTCGCTCTTGGGCGAGACTTCCGCCACCGCCTTGCCACGGCCCTTGGCCAGGACGTCGGTCAGCTTCTGCGCGTTGGGCAGGTTGTAGGCCGGCACCATCTTCTTGATGTGCTTGACCGCGAAGTTGACGATGAAGCGCTTGAGCGGCGGCAGCATGTCACCCACTTCGGTGACGATGACGTTGCGGATGCCGGTTTTCGGCAGCACTTCCTCGGCCAGGTGTGCCATGTTCGCCAGGCACACCAGCGCCTTGGCGCCGGAGTCGTTGAACTGGTGCTCCATCTCCCGCGCGGTGTACAGCGGGTTGGTGTTGACCACGATGAGGCCGGCACGCATGGCGCCGAACACCACGACCGGGTACTGGAGCACGTTGGGCAGCTGCACGGCGATGCGATCGCCTGGCTTGAGATCGGTGCTCTGTTGCAGATAGGCCGCGAAGTCCCCGGAGAGCTTGTACATCTCGCCGTAGGTCAGGGTCTTGCCCAGGTTGCTGAAGGCAGGCTTGTTTGCAAAGCGTTGGCAGGACTCTTTCAGTACCGCGAGGATGTTCGGGTACTGGTCAGCGTTGATCTCGGCAGCGATCCCCACTGGGTATTTGTCCTTCCAGAAATTGTCGGTCATGGAAGCCCACTCCTAAGCAACAGCTTGTCTTTACCGCAGTGCGGTTCGTTGTTGTGTTTATGTCGCTTTCCCTGGAGGCAGGGAGCGAAAAGCGGGCCGAGATTAGCAGCTTTGATAAACAGCGACCAGCACCAAACACAGCCTTGTCAGTCAGAAAAATGACCGAAAGCAGCTGTTTCGGTCACCAACCCTCCGCCTGTCGGAAAAGCCCGTCCCAGAAGGGCTGGAGCCTTGTTGGATTGTCTGACAAAGTCGATTTCAGGGAAATGAAACCGGAAAAAAGGATGGGACTGGCGGTCAGACTGGTCCTCGTTGCAGGGGTGAATCTTCGGAGTCGGATCAGGCGCTTTCAGGCAGGTCCATGCGGTCCTTATCGTCGCGGAGACTTCAGTGATCTACCTCAACACTATCCAGGTCCGGATCCCGCAGAGTGCTTTTGCACTCTCCTGGAGAACCCTCATGTTTCCCGAATTCCGTGAAAAGATTACTCGCCTGAAAGCCGAGGACCCGCATTTCGCCAAGCTCTTCCATAGCCACAACGATCTCGACCAGGAGATCAAGAACATGGAAGCCGGCATCACCCCTGCATCGCACGACACCATCGAGGCGCTGAAGAAACAGAAGCTGCAGCTCAAGGACGATCTCTACGAGATCCTGCGCAAGAAGGACGGCTGCTGTGGCGGCTGTGGTGGTTGACCGGCTCTGGCCGACAACCCGCAATAAAAAAGGGGGCTGATCCTGGATCAGCCCCCTTTTTGTTGCTCTCACCTCAGGCGGTTTCGCGCAGCTCCCGGCGCAGGATCTTGCCCACCGGCGTCATCGGCAGGGCATCCTTGATGACGATGTGCTTGGGCACCTTGTAGCCGGTGAAATTCTCCTTGCAGTAGGCCTTGAGCTCTTCCACCGTCACCCCGCCCTCGCGCGGCACAACGAAGAGTTTCACCGCCTCGCCGGACTTCTCGTCCGGCACGCCAACCGCCGCGCAGTTGGCGACTTTCGGGTGGGCCATGACCACGTCCTCGATCTCGTTGGGGTAGACGTTGAAGCCGGAGACGATGATCAGGTCCTTCTTGCGGTCGACGATGCGCACGAAGCCGTCCGGGTCGATCACCGCGATGTCGCCGGTACGCAGCCAGCCTTCGGCGTCCAGGACCTCGGCGGTGGCTTCCGGACGCTGCCAGTAACCCTTCATCACCTGCGGGCCCTTCACGCACAGCTCTCCGCGCTCGCCCAGGCCGAGGTCCTTGCCGTCGTCGTCGATCACCTTCAGGGCGGTGCCGGCCACCGGCATGCCGACCGTGCCCAGGCGTGCCTTGTCGCCATAGGGGTTGGTGCTGACCACCGGGGAGGTTTCGGTGAGGCCATAGCCCTCGACCACCGAGCAACCAGTCAGGGCTTTCCAGCGTTCGGCGGTGGCGGTGACCAGCGCGGTGCCGCCGGAGTTGGTGACCTTCAGGTTGGAGAAGTCGACTTCCTTGAATTCCGGGCGGTCCATCAGGGCGACGAACAGGGTGTTAAGGCCCAGCAGCGCGGAGAAGCGCCACTGTTTGAGTTCCTTGATGAAGCCGGGAATGTCGCGCGGGTTGGTGATCAGCACGTTGTGGTTGCCGTTGACCATCATGCACATGCAATTCGCGGTGAAGGCATAGATGTGATACAGCGGCAACGGCGCGATCATCACCTCGTTGCCGACCTGCATCAGCGGCTTGCCGTCCGGGCCGTGCTGCTGCAGGCAGGCGTGCACCTGCTGCATGTTCGCCACCAGGTTGCCGTGGGTGAGCATGGCGCCCTTGGCCACGCCGGTGGTGCCGCCGGTGTATTGCAGGACGGCGATGTCTTCCAGGCCGACTTTCACCGGCTGCAGGCCATGGCCGCGGCCATGGCGCAGGGCGTCCTTGAAGGAGACGGCCTGGGGCAGGCTGTACTCCGGCACCATCTTCTTCACGTGCTTGACCACGGTGTTGACCAGCATGCCCTTGAGCGTGGGCAGCAGGTCGCCCATGCGCGCCTCGATCAGGTATTCGATGCCGGTATCGGGCAGCACTTCCTGCACTAGCTTGCCGAACAGGTTCACGTAGACCAGCGCGCGGGCGCCGGAGTCCTTGAACTGGTGACGCATCTCGCGGGCGGTGTAGAGCGGGTTGGTGTTGACCACGATGAGTCCGGCACGCAGGGCACCGAACACGGCGATCGGGTATTGCAGGATGTTGGGCATCTGCACGGCGATACGGTCGCCGGGCTTCAAGTCGGTATTCTTCTGCAGGTACGCGCCGAAGGCGGCGGACAGGCGGTCCAGTTCGGCGTAGGTCAGGGTGACACCCAGGTTGCTGAACGCCGGACGGTCGGCGAACTTCTTGCAGGAGCGTTCGAACACTTCCACCACGGACTTGTAGGCCGCCAGGTCAATGTCGCTGGGCACGCCGGCCGGGCGTTTGTCGTTCCAGAAATCAGGTTGCATTTATTCTTATCCTCGTACCTGAGCGAAACAAAACCGCCATTGCGGTCATTTGACGGAAGCTAACAGCTCCCCCGGTCAGCGCAAAGACTCCCGCAAGCTTCATTGACTACGTGAATCTTCCGCCACCACCCCGCCGCCGTGCGGGGTACGGCGATGCGCTTGGCGTCGCGGGAAGCCTAGGCCAGCCGAGGCAATCCATACAGGAGATGCCCGCGGCCAGCCTGCGCAAAAATCGCCTGGGCAGACGTGCGCGGCGCTGTACACTGCGCTGCGTCGGCGATGATCGCCGTGTCTCACCTGCGCTCGATAATTCGTACAACAATCGGGAAGGACCCATGCCCTACGCCGCCTACTGGCTGACCGCCAGCGACGAGACACCGTTGTACACCCGCCACTGGGCACCGGAAGTCCCGTCCCGCGGGGCTCTGATGCTGTCCCACGGCATGGCCGAACACGCCGGCCGCTACGAACGCCTGGGCCTTGCGCTGAACGCCGCCGGCTACCACCTCTACGCCATCGACCAGCGCGGCCACGGCCGCACCGCCGAACACGGCGAACTGGGCCACTACGCCGACCATGGCGGCTGGGGCAAGGTGATCGGCGATCTGCACACGCTGAACCGGCATATCCGCGAGGAACACCCGGACCTGCCCATCATCCTCCTTGGCCACAGCATGGGCAGCTACATCGGCAGCGCCTACCTGATGCAGCACAGCGCCAGCCTGAAGGCGGCGGTCCTGTCCGGCTCCAACTACCAGCCGGTGGCGCTGTACAAGAGTGCCCGGCTGATCGCCCGCTTCCAGCGCTGGCGGCAGGGGCCGCTGGGCCGTAGCGCACTGATCGACTTCCTTTCGTTCGGCTCCTTCAACAAGGCCTTCAAGCCGAACCGCACCGCCTTCGACTGGCTCAGCCGCGATCCCGCCGAGGTCGACAAGTACGTCCATGACCCGCTCTGCGGCTTCCGTTGCAGCAACCAGCTGTGGCTGGACCTGCTCGGCGGCCTGGCCGACATCACCCCGGTCGAGCACCTGTCACGCATCCGCAGCGACCTGCCGGTGATGGTGATCGGCGGCGAGCGCGACCCGGTCAGCCAGGGCAAGCGCCTGAACGACCTCGCCCAGGCGATGACCCGGGCGGGGGTACGCGACGTCCAACTGAAGATTTATCCCGACGCCCGTCACGAGTTGTTCAACGAGAGCAACCGCGACGAGGTCACCCACAACCTGATCGACTGGCTGGCGGCGCACTGCCCCGTCCCGCAGGTCGAGAAATCCGAGGAGCCCCTATGACTTCCGTGCAAAACGTCCCTTACGAAGAACTCGAAGTCGGCCAGAAGGCCAGCTTCAAGCGCAGCGTCGGCGAGCGCGACATCCAGCTGTTCGCCGAAGTCTCCGGCGACCGCAACCCGGTGCACCTGGACGCCGAGTACGCTGCCACCACCCAGTTCAAGGAGCGCATCGCCCACGGCATGCTCAGCGGCGCCCTGATCAGCGCGGCGATTGCCACCACCCTGCCCGGCCCGGGCACCATCTACCTCGGCCAGAACCTGACGTTCACCCGCCCGGTGAAGCTCGGTGACGAACTGACGGTGGAGCTGGAAGTGCTGGAAAAGCTGCCGAAGAACCGCGTGCGCATCGGCACAGTCGTGCTCAACCAGGATGGCAAGGCCGTGGTGAAAGGCGAGGCCGAAGTGATGGCGCCCACCGAAAAGCTCGACATCGAACTGCCTGCGCTGCCGACGATCACCGTCGGCTGAGAACCTATTCAACGTCTGCCTGCGCTTGCTCATGCTGCGCTCGGCAAGACCTTGAACAGGTTCTGAAGTCCATCCCGGGGCCGGCCACCGGCCCCGGAAACTTGTATACAGTTTTCCTCTCGACTACCCTGCCCTCCGTCAGTTCACTCAACTGGGATAACCGAAGGCCCTCCGCCCGAAACCCCATCACCGGGAATCGGAGCCGCCATGGACCTTCGACTGCTGTTGCTATCCCTCTGCACCTTCGCCGCCGGCCTCGCCGAGGCCATCCTCACCGGTATCCTGCCCTCGCTCGCCGATGACCTGGGCGTTTCCCTCAGCCTCGCCGGCCAGCTCACCAGCCTGTTCTCCCTGAGCTTCGCCGTTGCCGCACCGCTACTCGGCTGGCTGACCCGCGGTGCCGACTGCCGCCGGCTGCTGGTGATCACCCTGCTGGTGTTCGCTGCCTTCAACGCCGGTGCAGCCCTGAGCCCCGGCTACGTCTCCCTGTTGGCCATGCGCATCGGCATGGCGGCCTGTTGCGGGCTGCTGATCATGCAGGCCAGCCTGCTGGCGGTGGAGCTGGCGCCGCCGGCCCAGCGCGGGCGCGCCATCGGCCTGATCTTCATGGGTATCAGCGGATCGCTGGTGTTCGGTGTGCCGGCCGGCGTGCTGGTGAACGAATGGTTCGGCTGGCGCTGGATCTTCGCCGCCATCGCTCTCTATTCATTGCCGCTGGCCGCCCTGCTGCGCCTTGCCTTGCCCCGCCGCACCCTCGGCAGCCCGGCCAATGGCGCGGCGTACCGGCGCCAGCTGCGCAGCCCGTCGCTGAACCTGGCGCAGCTGGTGTCGATCCTGCTGTTGGGTGGTCATTTCACACTGTTCGCCTACATCACGCCCTGGTTCCAGCAAGTCGCCGGCATCAGCGGCAGCCAGAGCATCGCACTGACGCTCTTGCTGATCGGCCTGGCCGCCATCGGCGGCGGCTACCTCGGCGGCTGGCTGAGCGACCACCTCGGCCACCGTCGTGCGCTGATCGTGGTGCCGGTGCTGTTCGCACTGGCGATGCTGGCGATCCCGCTGAGCCTCGGGCATCCATGGATGCTGCTCTGCGCCCTGATGGTCTGGAGCACCATCAGCTGGATGATCTCGCCGGCAGTGCAGAGCTACCTGTTGGCCAGCGACCCGGCCAGCGGCAGCGCCGGGGTGGCGCTGAACACCTCGGCCATGCACCTGGGCGTGGCCCTCGGCGCGGCGCTGGGCGGCGCGGTGATCAGCCTCGCCGGCATTGCCTGGACGCCCTGGGCCGGCATCGGCCTGGTGGCGGCGTCGGTCGTTTGCGCGGCGCTGTCCTGCTGGCTGCAGCGCGAGCGGGACGATATGCCCCTCAGTGCTCCTTCACGGTAACGCTGGCAGTCATCCCCGCGCTCAGGTGCACACCCTCGGGCAGCTTGTCCAGACGGATGCGCACCGGGATGCGCTGGGCGAGGCGCACCCAGTTGAAGGTCGGTTCGACGTTGGCCAGCAACTGGCTGTCGGGGATCGCGTTACGGTCGGTGATGCCGCTGCTGATGCTTTCCACGGTGCCATCGATGGGCGTGTCACCGCTCATCAGTACGATCTTCGCCGGCTGGCCGACACGAATGCCGGGCAGCTTGGTTTCCTCGAAATAGGCCGTGACGTAGAAGGACTTCTGGTCCACCAGCGCCATCGCCGGCTGTCCGGCCTGGGTGTAGTTGCCCTGGGCCAGGCGCAGGTTGGTCACCTGGCCGTCGCGCGGGGCGCGCATCTCGCTGCGGGTAAGGTTCAGCTCGGCCAGGCGCACCTGGGCCAGCGCCTCGTCGTATTCGCTCTTGGCGATGGCCGCGTTGATCTGCGCGGTTTCCTTGTCTTCGGCGCTGATCGCAGCGATCCCCAGGCGATTGCGCCGCGCGGCCTCGCTCTGGCGCAGCAGATATTGCTGATGCCGGGTTTCCGCCAGGGCCTTGGCCTGCTCCAGATTGGCCGCGTAGCGCTCGCGGTCGATGCGCATGATCAGATCGCCGGCCTTCACCTGCTGGTTGTCCTGCACTGCAAGTTCGGTGACCCAGCCGGACACGTCCGGGGCGATCACCACCACGTCGGCGCGCACCCGCGCATCGCGGGTCCAGGGCGAGAGCATGTAGTAACGCCATAGCCAGATGCCGGCGAGTACGGCGGCAGCGACCAGAATCAGGGTGACGGCTACGCGAAGGAATCCGCGCATGCAACTTCTCCTCTCAAGGGGCTGCGCTCAGCGCCCAGGTAACACCGCACAGGATCAGCACGAACAGCGCGCAATCGAACAGCGCCTCGTGCCAGATCCAGCGGCCGAAGGGCGTGGCCTGCAGCAGCAGGCGCAGCACCACCGTCAGGCCCAGGGCCAGCACCGCGTAAATGAACAACGGACTGAGGTAGACGCCGCCCCAGCCAATCTCATGCAGCCCCATGCTGATCCTCCAGTTGGCACCACTGCCGCCAAGTGTGGCGCAATTGCGCCAGGGCGGCGCGGGCCAGGCGATTGGGCTCGTTTTCGCCGTGGACGTCGCGCTCCAGGGCCTGTTCCAGCGGCTCGCAGAGCGACTCCAGGCGCTGTTCGCGGCCGCTGCCCGGCCCCTGCTCCAGCACGCTGGCAAGCGAGCCCAGGAATTGGTCGCGCGCCTTGCGCAACACACCGTGGGCGCTATTGAGGCAGGCCCGCATGTGGATCAGTTCGTTGCCCAGGTCCAGCGCCAGCAACCCGTCCTGCCAGCGCCGCTGCTCCTCCTTCGGCAACAGGGTGTAGTGCCGGGCGAGGCGAATCAGGCGGTCGGCCATGCGCCCGCCGAACCAGTTCTCCGCCTCTTCGATCGGCCGTCGGGTCAGGCGCCCGAGATCGTCGCAGGTGGCCTGGATCAGGCGCCGGTTGAGCCAGTCCGCCGGCAGGGTGAGCAAGCGGAACACTATGACCGCAAAACCCACGCCGATGACCACGCCCTGGGCGGAGTTGAGCAGCGACGCCAGGTCGTAGCGCATTACATTGCTCGGCGCCACCAGGGTGATGAAGTGGATCGCAAAGGACGTGGCGGTGCCGGCCAGCACCGGCGTGGCCATGCCCAGCAAGGCGAAGAACAGGGGTACGCCCAGCGCCATGCACAGCAGCGGGAAGCCATTCCACTGCGGCAGCAGCCACTGGGTAACCACGGCGGCGGCGGGAATCGCGTAGAGGATGCCGCGCAGGAAACCCAGGCCGATGGCGACGGCGTTGTCGCGGTTGGCGAACAGGCTGCAGATCACCGCGGCCAGCAGCATCCCGCCGGTAGCGGCTGGCCAGGCTGTGGCCATCCAGAAGGCCGACATGCCGAGCAGCGCCACGGCGCTGCGCAGCCCGTAGAACAGGGCCATCAACCAGTCGCGGTGCCAGGACAGCGTGCCCGCCGCTCGCTCATCCACCGCCCCCGAGGCTACCGAACGCATGGTGCGCTCGGCCTCCACCGCCTTGCGCAGCAGCAGTGCACAGCGGGTCAGGCAGTAACGCAGATCATTGGATTGGGTGTCGTCAGTGCCCGCCTGCTCCAGCCGCTCGCCCAATGCCTTCATCGAGTCGACCTGGGGGTCCTGCAGCACCGCCTGAAGCTCATCGACCCAGGGCCGCAATCGCCTCTTGTCGCCCTCGTCCAGCACGCTGCGCTGGCGGGCCACGCCGCGCGCGGTGCGCAACAGGCTGAGCAGGTCGCGGGACAGGATGCGCAGCGCCCGCGAACGCATGCGCCCGCGATAACCCTCGAACCAGGCATGGTCGCGCTGCACGTCCACTTCGACGATCTTGCCCAGCGCCTGCAGCAGGCCCTTGATCTCCCGCGCATCTGCCTCGATTTCGCTGAGCGCGGCCTGCATCCCGGTAAGCCAGGTGGCCCGCGCCTGCTTGTCCAGGTTGGCCTCGACCCGGCGCGGCCAGAGAATCGCGCTGACCGCCGACGCACACAGGATGCCCAGGCAGATTTCCGTGGAGCGCGCCACCGCCTGGTCGAACACATCCAGCGGATGGCTGATCGCCGGCAGGCCGATGATCGCCACCGTGTAGCCCGAGAGCACGAAGGCGTAGGAAACGTGATTGCGCAACGTGGTCGAAGCGGCGGTACACAGGCCGAGCCACACCGACACGGCCAGCAGGAACAGCCAGGGGGTCTGCGCGAACAGCGCCATGATGACCACCGACATGGCGGTTCCGGCCAGGGTGCCGATCAGACGGAACAGCCCCTTCGCCACCACCATGCCCGACAGCGGCTGGGACACGATGAACACCGTCATCAGCGCCCACTGCGGCTGTTCGAGGTCGAAACGGAACGCGCACCAGAGCGCCAGACCGCCGGCCAGGAGGGTCTTGATCGCGAACTTCAGCGCCAGCGTATCCGGCGCGAGGAATGCCTGTAGCGTAGATCGCACGCGGTCTCTCGAAAGGCTCCGGTCTATCGCTTAAAGATAGTCGGCCACAGGGATGGAAACATCGTTGCAAGACATATTATTAGCCTGCTAACAAATTGACATCCCGACTTTCGCGCAGGCAAAAAAAACGGGCGACCTAAGTCGCCCGAAGTGCCTTGCGTGCTCTGTGTATCTGTAAGGATCAGCTCTTCTTGTGGCTGTCCTTCCAGATGAAAATTCCGATCCCACCGAAGAACACCACCATGAGGCCAACGGTAACGATGCCTGCGAGAACCACTTCGTCGATGAACATGATGCTGGCCTCCTGTTTGCCTACATCGTCTGGGGATGTGTGCAGATTACCGGCGGCAGGGCAGGACAAATTGACCTGGATCAATGGTCGACAAGGCGCTTTCCGGCGAGGGCCGGAGCACTGACGCAGGTCAACTTACAGAGGGGAACGGGTGCGGCGGGAAGCCGCGCAGGGCGGCAATTGCGAGGGAAAGGGAGCAGTCTGCGGCGGGTTGAATCAGCGCTTCTTCGGCTTGCCCTTGCCCTTCTTGCGCGCCTTGCCCATGGGCAGCGCGCTCTCGAAGGCCTTGCGCACGTCCTGCAGGCGCTTTTCGTGCACGTCGTGGATGCGCTTGTCGCGCTCGGCGGAGAAGTCGATCAGTTTGTCGTCGTTGCTCATGGCTGGGCATGCACCAGGCGGAAAGTCAGATTCAGGCGCGGCGCGACCGCAAGGCGCGTCTTGGCGACCTGATGCTGCCAATAATGCTGCGTCGCGCCGGACATGACCAGCAGCGAACCGCCGGACAGCTCGATGGAGTGTTCGATTGTGTTGCGACCCTTGCGGCGCAGATCGAAGCGCCGCGCACCGCCGAGGTTCAACGAAGCCACCACCGGATTGCGACCCAGCTCCGGTTCGTCGTCGCTATGCCAGCCCATCGAGTCCTGGCCGTCTCGGTAGTAATTGAGCAGTACGCCGTTGAAGCCCTGCCCGGCTGCCGCTTCCACCCGCGAACGGATTTCCGCCAGCAGCGGCGTCCAGGGCAGCGGCACGTGGGTCAGGCCGGAATAGGTGTAGAAGGCCTCGGGATCGCCATACCAGTTGACCAGCCGCGGCACCGGGTAGTCGCGCCCGTGCAGGTGCACGCTGGGCTGCTCCCAGGGCGTCTCGGCGACCAACTGCTCGAACCAGCTCGCCGCCAGCGGCGGCGGGCACCAGTCGGGCAGCAGGCGCAGCTCGGCATCGGGCAACTGGATGGGGGCATCGTCGAACAGCATGGGAGGCTCGGCGCGGTCGGGTGTTCGTCCAGCTTACTCCGAGCCTGCCGTCAGATCTCGATATCGATCCAGCGGCCCTTGCGCTGGGTGTCCTCCTCGTCGCCCAGCTCCTCGACCTGCTCCAACTCTTCCAGGGCCTCGACCTCGGGAGTGCCATCGCTGGCCTGGCGGCGCTTGCGGCGGCGCTGGTACTCCTCTTCCAGCACCTCTTCGTCGGGACGCCGCTCCAGGCCCACACCGGAATTGCCCGCACTGGGCGCAGGCGGGCTCACCGGGGCGACATCCGGTCGCGGCTTGGGCACGTCCTGCTGGGCGGTGACCGGTGTCACGCTGTGGGGAATGGGCAGCAGCATGTGGAAAGGTCCTGTCGGAGCTCCTCTGGTCAGGCTATCGGCGGGTCCGCTACAGACTTGAGCCCGGCTCGCTACACTTTCGTCATTTGCAGCACGTCCGGCAGGAGCCTTCGACGCCCAGCGCCCTCCTCCCGGCGAGCCCGACCTTTCGGACGACCGGAACCGTCATCGGCCATCGCTGAATGCCGCGCGTTCCGGTACCATAGCCGGCTTTTTTTGGGAGGTGTCCATGGCGCAGTATCAACCCGGTCAACGCTGGATCAGCGACAGTGAAGCGGAACTTGGGCTGGGGACCATCCTGGCGCTCGACGGACGCCTGCTCACGGTGCTCTATCCGGCCACCGGTGATACCCGCCAGTATGCCGAGCGCAACGCGCCGCTGACCCGCGTGCGTTTCGCCCCGGGCGACGAGATCACCCACTTCGAAGGCTGGAAGATGACCGTCCGCGAAGTGGACGAAGTCGACGGCCTGCTGATCTACCACGGCCTCACCGCGCAGAACGACCAGCGCACCGTGCCGGAGACCCAGCTGTCGAACTTCATCCAGTTCCGCCTGGCCAGCGACCGCTTGTTCGCCGGGCAGATCGACCCGATGTCCTGGTTCGGCCTGCGCTACCACACCCTGGAACACCGCACCCGCCTGCTGCAGTCCTCCCTCTGGGGCCTGGGCGGCGCCCGCGCGCAACCCATCGCCCACCAGCTGCACATCGCCCGTGAAGTCGCCGACCGCATGGCACCGCGCGTCCTGCTGGCCGACGAAGTAGGCCTGGGCAAGACCATCGAAGCGGGCCTGGTGATCCACCGCCAGCTGCTCTCCGGCCGCGCCAGCCGCGTGCTGATCCTGGTGCCGGAAAACCTGCAGCACCAGTGGCTGGTGGAAATGCGCCGGCGCTTCAACCTGGAAGTCGCCCTGTTCGACCGCGAGCGCTTCGTCGAGAGCGACGCCAGCAACCCCTTCGAAGATACCCAGCTGGCCCTGGTGGCGCTGGAGTGGCTGCGCGAGGACGAGAAGGCCCAGGACGCGCTGTTCGCCGCCGAATGGGACCTGCTGGTGGTCGATGAGGCCCACCACCTGGTCTGGCACCCGGAACAGGCCAGCCGTGAATACAACCTGGTCGAGCAGCTGTCGCAGGTCATCCCTGGCGTGCTGCTGCTCACCGCGACCCCGGAACAGTTGGGCCTGGACAGCCACTTCGCCCGTCTGCGCCTGCTCGATCCGGACCGCTTCCACGACCTGGAAGCCTTCCGCGCCGAAAGCGGCCAGTACCGTCCAGTTGCCGAGGCCGTGCAGGAACTGATCGACCACGGCCGTCTCTCCCCCAGTGCCCGCGAGGCCATCCACGGTTTCCTCGGCAGCGAAGGCGACGAGCTGCTGGCCAGCGTCGAGGGCGGCAATGAAGAAGCCCGCGCCCGCCTGGTGCGCGAACTGCTCGACCGCCACGGCACCGGCCGCGTGCTGTTCCGCAACACCCGCGCCGCCGTGCAGGGCTTCCCCGAGCGCCAGCTGCACCCCTATGCGCTGGCCAACCCTATCGAGTACATGGAGCTGCCGATCGGCGAGCACCCGGACCTGTACCCGGAAGTCAGCTTCCAGGCCCAGGCCGAGGACGGCGACGAGAACGCCCGCTGGTGGCGCTTCGACCCGCGCGTCGACTGGCTGATCGACACCCTGAAGATGCTCAAGCAGTACAAGGTGCTGGTGATCTGCGCCCACGCCGAGACCGCACTGGACCTGGAAGACGCCCTGCGCCTGAAGTCCGGCATCCCCGCCACCGTGTTCCACGAGGGCATGAGCATCCTCGAACGCGACCGCGCCGCCGCCTACTTCGCCGATGAGGAATTCGGCGCCCAGGTGCTGATCTGCTCGGAAATCGGCAGCGAAGGCCGTAACTTCCAGTTCGCCCACCATCTGGTGCTGTTCGACCTGCCGGCCCACCCGGACCAGCTGGAGCAGCGCATCGGCCGCCTGGACCGTATCGGCCAGAAGCACACCATCCAGATCCACGTGCCGCACCTGGAGAACAGCCCGCAGGAACGCCTGTTCCAGTGGTATCACCAGGCGCTGAACGCCTTCCTCAACACCTGCCCCACCGGCAACGCCCTGCAGCACCGTTTCGGCCCGCGCCTGGTGGAACTGCTGGACGGCGGCGACGACGAATCCTTCGCCGCCCTGCTCACCGAAGGCAAGGCCGCACGCGAGGCGCTGGAAGCCGAGATGCACAGCGGCCGCGACCGCCTGCTGGAACTGAACTCCGGTGGCACCGGTGAAGGCGAGGCGCTGGTGGAAGAGATCGAGGAGCAGGACGACCAGTTCGCCCTGCCGATCTACATGGAGCGCCTGTTCGACACCTACGGCATCCACAGCGAAGACCATTCCGAGAACGCGCTGATCCTGCGCCCGAGCGAGAAGATGCTCGACGCCAGCTTCCCGCTGGGCGACGACGAAGGCGTGACCATCACCTATGACCGCGCCCAGGCCCTGGCCCGCGAGGACATGCAGTTCCTCACCTGGGAACACCCCATGGTGCAGGGCGGCATGGACCTGGTGCTGTCCGGCTCGCTGGGCAACACCTCGGTGGCGCTGATCAAGAACAAGGCGCTCAAGCCGGGCACCGTGCTGCTGGAGCTTCTGTTCGTCAGCGAAGCCGTGGCGCCGCGCAAGCTGCAGCTCGGCCGCTTCCTGCCTCCGGTAGCGCTGCGTTGCCTGATGGACGCCAACGGCAATGACCTGTCCGCACGCGTGTCCTTCGAAACCCTCAACGACCAGCTGGAAAGCGTGCCGCGCGCCAGTGCCAACAAGTTCGTGCAGGCCCAGCGCGACGTGCTGGCCAAGCAGTTCGCCGTGGCCGAGACCAAGATCACCCCGCGCCACGCCGAGCGTGTGGGGCAGGCTCGCCAGCAGCTGACCGCCACCCTGGACGAGGAACTGGCGCGCCTGACCGCACTCAAGGCCGTCAATCCGAGCGTGCGCGACAGCGAACTGGAAGCGCTGCGCAAGCAGCGTGACGACAGCCTGGCGATGCTGGACAAGGCCTCGCTGCGCCTGGAGGCGATCCGCGTGCTGGTAGCCGGCTGATCCCGCCACTGCATCATGAAGAAGCCGCCACGGGGTGACCTGTGGCGGCTTTTTTCATTGCCGCTGACTTGAAGGCAGGCACTCTCCTGTAGGAGCGCCCCATGGGCGCGACTCGCGGGCATGGCCCGCTCCTACAAGGGGGGGTACGACGCTAGGGATCTTCCTGCGGAAATACGCCGTTACACCGCTCTATTCCCGGCATTTTCGGACATACCAACTACCATTGACGCTGCGCAAGGGAATCTCGCCCTCGGAGGGATAGAGTTTTCTTACCAAACCCACTGATTGAGGAACACATCATGTACGAGCGCATTCTGGTAGCGGTGGACGGCAGTCCGGTTTCCGACCGTGCCCTGGTCGAAGCGGCCAAGCTGGCCAAGCTGAGCGGCGGCGAGCTGCGTGTCATCACCATCGTCGACAGCCCGTTGCGGCACCTGCCCGACTACGCCGTGTACTACAACCCCGAGCCGCTGCGCGAAGCAGCCCTGAAGGCCGCCGATGACATCCTGGCCAAGGCCAGGGAGCAGATCGCCGATTTCCCGGTCAAGGCCGTGTTCGAGCGGGTCTGCCAGGAACGCGCCAGCGAGGAGATCGCCGAGCGCATCGAGATCGAGGCCGACGCCTCCAAGGCCGACGTGATCGTCATGGGCACCCACGGCCGCCGTGGCGTGCGCCGCCTGATGCTGGGCAGCGTGGCCGAAGGCCTGATCCGCGTCAGCAACCGCCCGGTGCTGCTGGTGCGCGACAAGTAATTCCCGTCCCTGAAAACGCAAAGGCCCTGCGGCATACACCGCAGGGCCTTTCTTTTTGCCTCCTCCGGATTACTGGGCGGCGGTCATGTTGCGCCGGCAGGAGTGGAAGATGTCCAGGTCCGGCTGGTAGAGGCTGGTGCGCACCTCATACAAGCCCAGTACCGAGTGGAACAGGTTGTCGTGGCTCAGCTCGTCGGCCTTGGCCTTGGTTTCCAGGCAACCGCGATCGATACCCAGGTCACCCAGCGCGCTGTTGCCGAACCACATCACCATCGGCACATGGGTCTGTGCCTTGGGGGCGATGGCGTAGGGCGCCGCGTGCAGGTACACGCCGTTTTCACCCAGCGATTCGCCATGGTCGGAAACGTAGAGCATCGAGGTGTCGAAGCGGCCCTCGTTGCGTTTGAGCAGCTCCACTACCTTGGACAGGAAGAAGTCGGTGTAGAGGATGGTGTTGTCGTAGACGTTCACCAGCTCCTCGGTGCTGCAACTGCCCAGCTGATTGGTGTGGCACACCGGCTTGAAGCGCTCCAGGGACTTCGGATAACGGTCGTAGTACTCCGGACCGTGGCTGCCATCGGCATGCAGGACGATGATCGCATTGTCCTTCAGACCATCGATGTAGGCCTGCAGGTCCTGCAGCAGGGCTTCGTCCAGGCAGTTCTTGCCATCGCAGAAGGGGCCTGGCTGGTTCTTGGGAATGTCGCGGTTCGGTACGCGCAGGCAGGTGCCCTTGCAGTCGCTGTTGTTGTCCAGCCAGAGCACCGACACACCAACTCGCTGGAGAATATCGAGCAGCCCCTGGTAGGTCTTGCCCTTCTTGTCGCTGTAGTCCTCGCGGGGGAACTTGGAGAACATGCAGGGCACCGAGACGGCGGTGGAGGTGCCGCAGGAGCTGACGTTGGCGAAGTTGATGATGTCGAGCTTCGCCAGCTCCGGGTTGGTGTCGCGGGCGTAGCCGTTGAGGGAGAAATGATCGGCGCGCGCGGTTTCGCCGACCACGAAGATCATCAGCGACTTCTTGCCATCGGCGCGCACGCGCTGGGTCGCCACGGCATCCTCGCCGATCGGCTGCACCACCAGGTGCTCCTTGATGCCCAGGCGCTGCTTGGCGTACTTGGTCACCGCATAGATGTAGTTGGTCGGGTTGATGAAGTGGGTCACCTTGTCTTCCTGGCGGAACACCGGCGCGTAGGTGGAATAGAAGCTACCCACGGAAACCGCCACCACCGCCACGCAACCGATGACCACCAGGACCTTGTTGAGCAGGCCACGGAAGAACGGGCGGTAGCTCACCGGGGTCAGCCAGATGAGCAGTGCCGGCAGCACGCCCAGCACCAGCAGGTAACCGACCATCCGCGCGCTGAACAGGGCCGCGGCTTCGCCGGGGTTGGTCTCGAAGACGTTCTGCACCATCACCGTATCGATGACGACGCCATAGGTGTTCATGAAGTATGACGCGCCGGCGGAGACCAGCGCCACCAGGGTGAGCGCCGGCTTGAGCAAGGGCCGGAACGACACCAGTGTCAGCAGCAGGGTGAAGGCTGCCCAGAGGAAGAACGCGAAGGAGAGGAAGAACGCCGCGCCTTTCACGCCCTGGAGCGGGACCAGGTTGTTCAACGCCTTCCAGGTGGCGACGTTGTAGAACAGCACCAGGGCCAGGGAAAACAGCATGACCAGTCGTGTCGAACTGACCCGCGGGATGAAGTGGCGTTTGCCCTCGGCCATCGAGTGCACTCCTTGAACAGCAATAATCGGATTGGAAACATCAGTGGCCGGGGCCGGCCGACAGGGGGCGGTACTGTAGCGGCAAGTCAGTCAAAAAAGTATCAATCAGGCTACAACGCCCCCTCGTACCTGGGTGAGATGAGGCACCGTCCTCCTCCGGCACGACCGTACGTCGGCAGCACTTCTCCAGCCCGTCGGAAAGACCTGCCGCGCCTTGCAGGGCGATACCCGCCCCCTAGAATGACATCAAAGTGATATCGACCCGTGCCCCGACCACGTCCCGACATCAGGAGCCCCCGGCTATGGAATGGCAGAAGGACGCCGTGTCCGACTCGGTGCTGTTGGAGTGCACACACAATCCCGGGTTGGTACTGCTGTCCATCCTGATCGCCTGCGTCGCCAGCTTCGTCGCCCTCAACATCGCCGGCCGAATGCTGCGGACGCCCCAGCACGCCCACCGCTGGCAGTGGGTAGGCGGCATCTGCCTGGGCAGCGGCATCTGGTCGATGCACTTCGTCGCCATGCTGGCCTTCCACCCTGCGGTGCCGCTGCACTTCGACAGCGGCCTGACCCTGTTGTCACTGATCATCGCCATCGGCGCCTCGGTGGTCGCGATGCGCCTGCTTGTCCACGCCGGGCTCAGCACGCTGCAACACCTGCTGGCCGCCGGCTGCATCGGTGTGAGCATCGCCAGCATGCACTATACCGGGATGGCGGCGATCCAGACGCCGCCATCGCAGTATTACGATCCCGCGCGGGTAGCGCTTTCGGTGCTGCTGGCGATCCTGGTGGCCTATGCCGCGCTGACGCTCACTCCAGTGCTCAACCAGCAACCGCAAGGGCGCCAGCGGCTCTATCAGATCCTCGCCAGCCTGCTGCTGGGCGGCGCCATTGCCGGCATGCACTTCACCGGCATGGCGGCGCTGACCCTGCGGCTCCCCAGCTGGGTGGTGCCGGTCGTCGACGCCTCGCAGGGCAACGCCATCCAGCTCGGCCTGATGGTCGGCCTGCTGGCCCTGGGGGTGGTGCTCGCCGGACTCTGGGCCGCCTGGATCGAGGAAAGCCTGGAGAGCAAGGAGAACGAACTGCATCGGGTCAACACCCTGCTCAGCCAGCTCGATCACGCCAATGCTTCGCTGCAACAGCTGGCGCGCTTCGACGGCCTGACCGGACTGCACAATCGCGCGGCACTTAATGAGGAATTCGCCGTCCGCCTGGAACGCAACCGCAAGAAGGGCCAGGGCATGGCGGTGATCCTGCTGGACCTGGACCACTTCAAGCGGGTCAACGATTCCCTGGGCCACGCCGCCGGCGACGAGCTGCTATGCATCGTCTCCGGGCGCATTCGCAGCGCCCTGCGTGGCTCCGACCTGCTGTCCCGCTTCGGTGGCGACGAGTTCTGCATCCTCGCCGACCTGGGTGAGGATCACGAAGCGCGCATCCTTGCCCAGCGCCTGATGCAGCGCATGAAGGAGCCGATTACCACAGCCGGACGCAGCCTGGTGATGACCCTGAGCGTAGGTATCAGCCTGTTCCCCAACGACGGCGAGCAGGCCGAGGAGCTGCTCAAGCACGCCGACCTCGCCCTCTACCAGTCCAAGGGCAACGGCCGTAACGCCACCCATTTCTTCAGCCCACACCTCAAGACCAAGGCCACCCAGGACCTGCAACTGGAAGAGGAACTGCGCAAGGCCCTGTGGGACGACGAACTGGTGCTCTACTACCAGCCGATCCTGCGCATCGACCACGGCGAGGTGGAACAGCTGGAAGCGCTGGTGCGCTGGAAGCACCCGACCCACGGCCTGCTGGCGCCGGACCGCTTCATCGGCCTGGCCACCGCCAACGGCCTGATCGGCGCACTGGATGCCTGGGTGCTGCGCCGCGCCTGCCAGGACCTGCGCCAGCTGCACGACCTGGGTTACGCCAAGCTGCGGGTGGCGGTGAACTGCTGCGCCAGCAACCTGGGCCGCGAGAACCTGGTGGAGGAAGTGCAGCGCACCCTGGATGACGCCGGTCTGCCGGCCCGCTACCTGGAGCTGGAAGTGACCGAGAACGCGGTGATGGCCAATATCGACCAGGCGATCCCGCTGCTCAACCGCCTGCGCGAGCTGGGCGTCAGCCTGTCGATCGACGACTTCGGCACCGGCTATTCGTCGCTGTCGTACCTGCGCCAGCTACCGCTGGACGCCTTGAAGGTCGACCGCTCCTTCATCCGCGACGTGCCGCAATCCCAACGCGATGGCGAGATCGCCCAGGCGATCATCGCCATGGCGCAGAAGCTGCATCTGAAGGTGATCGCCGAAGGCGTCGAGGCACCCTCGCAGCTGGCCTTCCTGCGCGACAATCATTGCGAGCTGGCGCAGGGTTACCTGTTCAGCCGCCCCCTGCCCTTCTCCGCGCTGGTGGAGTTTCTCGACGCCTACCACGAAGACAGCGAGTCGGCCCTGCTACGCAATCAGGCCTGAGCGCCAGCGCGGCAGCCAGCGCAGCGAGTCGGCCGTGGTACCGGTGGGACGGTACTCCGCGCCCAGCCAACCGTCATAGCCGACGTCGCCGAGCACCTGCAGCGGCACCTCGAAATCCATCTCGCCGGAACCCGGCTCACCGCGCTCGGGGTAGTCGGCGAACTGCACATGGCCGATCTGGCCCATCAGCGCATAGATGCAATCCACCAGTTCCAGGCCCATACGCGCCATGTGGTAGAGGTCCAGTTGCGCGCGCAGGTTTTCCCGCGCCACGCGCTCCAGCATGTCCTGCAGGTGCTCGGGGGTGTTGAGCAGGAAGTCCTTCATGTCGTGGCAGTTGATGGCCTCCATCAGCACATCGGTGCCCGTGCCGGCGAAGGCATCGCACGTGGCGCGCAGGCGTTCGGCCAGGGTCTGCAGCGCGACCTCGCGCTCCAGTCCTTCGACCAGCCGGCCTGCCAGCACGTTGATGTGCTGCGGCTTGACGATGCGCGCATAGTCCAGCGCCTGGGCCAGCGCTGCCTCGAACTCCGCCGTGCGCTCCGGCACGGCGGCGATGCCCGGACCGCCTTGCATCAGGTCGCCGGCCGGCAGGTTGATCAGCACCAGCGGCATGCCGGCCTCATCCAGCGCGGCCTTCAACTGCTCGGCCGGAACGTCGTAGGGGAACTGGATTTCCACGCCATCGAAGCCGGCTTTCGCGGCAGCGTCGATACGCTGCAGCAGCGGAACTTCGGTGAACAACAGGGACAGGTTGGCGCAGAGTTTCATGCGGAAATTTCCTTCGACTGACGGTATTGCTCGACCAGGGTAGCCGGGTCGCGTTCGAGATTGCCCTGGCTGCCGTGCAGGCGCATCAGTTGCGCGGCAAGGCCGCTCATGGGCGTGGCCGAGCCTTCCTCGCGGGAAAGCTTCACGGCGGTATCCAGGTCCTTGAGCAGCGTGCGCACGTGCCACTTCACCGGTTCGAAGCTGCTTTCGGCCATCTGCGGGGCAAGGATCTGCAGGGGTTTTGAATCGGCGAAGCCGCCGGCCAAGGCCGGGGCGATCAGGCTGGCATCGACGCCGGACTTCTCCGCCAGCGCTACCACCTCGGCGATCACCAGCGCATTGCAGGCAACGATCATCTGGTTGCACACCTTGGTCACCTGCCCGGCGCCAACATCCCCCATGCGCGTCAGGCGCTGGCCAAGGTTCGCCAGGATCGGCCGTACGCGCTCGATGTCCTCGACGCGACCGCCGGCCATGATCGCCAGGCTGCCGGCCTCGGCCCCCGGTGTACCCCCGGAGACCGGCGCATCGACCCAGCGCATGCCGGTGCGCGCTTCCAGCTCGGCGGCCATCTCGCGGGTGGCGGCGGGCTCCAGGCTGGAGAAATCCACCAGCACCTGGCCGGCGCGGGCATTCTCGACGATGCCACCCTCGCCGAACACCACCTCGCGTACGGCGGCGGTATCGGCCAGGCAGAGCATCACCACCTCGGCCTCGGCGCACAGCTGTCCCGGCGTTTCCACGGCGCGGGCGCCCTCCCCCGCGAGCAGTTCGCGCTTGCCGGCAGAACGGTTCCACACGCTCAGCGGGTAGCCGGCGGCGAGCAGGCGGCGGGACATGGGCACGCCCATCAGGCCCAGACCGGCAAAGGCAATGGAAGGCAGGGCAGACATCGGTAACTCCTGTGAGGCAAAATAGCGGGCACGGGGGCGACCATCTTAACCCCCGCGAAGGCAAAGAGCCTGCTGAGGATCTCGCGAGCTAGCGCAGAACAAGGCGAGAAGGGACGAGGAGCGGAATTTACGAGAGTAAATGAGCATCCGAGGCCATTCTCAACGCCGTTCTGCCGACGCGCAGCAGATCATCAGCTGGCTCGAAGGCCGAGCCTGCCGGCAGTGCGTGTCCCCTGGGTCGGGGTATACGCGGGCAGACAGCCGCTAAACTTCCCAGGCTTTTTCCGCTATTGAACCGGAGACTGCTCCATGCTGAAACGCACCCTGGCGCTCGCCGCCTGCTTTGCGCTGTCCTTTGCTGCGTCCGTTACCCATGCCGAAGCCCTGAAGGAACTGAAGGTCTCGGCCATCCCCGATGAAGCCCCCACCGAACTGCTGCGCAAGTTCAAACCGCTGGGCGCCTACCTGGAAGAACAGCTGGGCATACCCGTTAAGTTCATTCCGGTATCCGACTATGCCGGCGTGGTCGAGGCCCTGGCTTCCGATCGTCTGGACATGGCCTGGCTGGGCGGTTTCACCTTCGTCCAGGCGCGCCTGAAGACCGGCAACGCCATCCCGCTGGTACAGCGCGAGCAGGACCAGCAGTTCACCAGCAAATTCATCACCGCCGACCCGAACGTGAAGTCGATCCAGGACCTCAAGGGCAAGACCTTTGCCTTCGGTTCCGTGTCGTCCACCTCCGGCAGCCTGATGCCGCGCTATTTCATGCAGAAGGACGGTGTGGTACCCGAGCAGTTCTTCTCCCGCGTGGCCTATTCCGGCGCCCACGACGCCACCGTCGCCTGGGTCCAGGCCGGCAAGGTCGACGCCGGCGTGCTGAACGCATCGGTGTGGCAGAAGCTGGTGGACGCCGGCAAGGTCGACACCAACAAGGTGAAGGTCTTCGCCACCACCCCGACCTACTACGACTACAACTGGACCGTGCGTGGCAACCTCGATCCGGCGCTGGCCGAGAAGATCAAGAAGGCCTTCCTCGCCCTCGACCCGAGCAAGCCGCGCGATAAGGAAATCCTCGACCTGCAAGCGGCCAGCCGCTTCATCGAGACCAAGCCTGAGAACTACAAGGGTATCGAGGAGTCGGCTCGCGCCGCCGGCCTCCTGAAGTGACCCTGAAACTGACCGGCGTGGAGCACTTCCACGCCAACGGCCAGCGTTCGCTCGCCGGCATCGATCTCGCGGTCGAAGCCGGCGAACGGGTGGCGATCATCGGCCCCTCGGGCGCCGGCAAGACCACCCTCCTGCGCGTACTGGCCACCGCCCTGAAACCTTCGGCGGGCAATTTCGAACTGCTCGGCGCCCAACCCTGGGCGCTGGGCGACTCGGCGCGCCAGCGCCTGCGCGCGCGCGTCGCCCTGGTGCACCAGGCACCGCCGCTGCCGCCACGCCAGCGGGTGGTCACCGCCGTACTCGCCGGCCGACTTGGCCAGTGGTCGCTGTGGAAGAGCCTGGCCAGCCTGCTCTATCCGCTTGACAGCGCAGGCGCCCGCGCTGAACTGCAACGCCTGGACCTGGGCGACAAGCTGTTCGAACGCTGCGACCAGCTCTCGGGGGGCCAGCTGCAACGCGTCGGTATCGCCCGCGCGCTGTATCAGCAGGCCGAAGTACTGCTGGCGGACGAACCCGTCTCGGCGATGGACCCGGTGCTCGCCGGCCACACCCTCGGCGTGCTCACCCGCGAGGCGCAGAACCGTGGCGTGACGCTGCTGGCCAGCCTGCATGCGGTGGATCTGGCGCTGGAGCACTTCCCGCGCATCGTCGGCGTACGCGACGGCCGCATCGCCTTCGACAAGCCTGCGGAGAAAGTCACCCCGGACGACCTGCGAGCGCTCTACGCCAACGAGAAACTGGGACGGCAGGACAGCTCCTCGCCGGTGGGCAAGCCTGTGGTGGTGCAGATTCCGCGATGCTGAACCCAGCGCTTTCGAAGAGCCCGCCCCGCGACCCCGCCGCGCTGCCGCGCCTGCTGCTCACCCTGCTCGCCCTGGCCCTGCTGTGGCCGGGCCTGCGCCTCTCCGAGCTGGATATCGCCGGCCTGTTCAGCGGCGACAACGCGCGGACCATGGCCAATTTCCTCGGCGGCTTCTGGCCGCCGGCCCATGACGCCGAATTCCTCGGTCTGCTCGGCCGCGCCACCCTGGAAACGCTGGCCATCGCCACCGCCGGCATGGCACTGGCCTGGCTGATCGCCTTCCCCGCCGCCCTGCTGGCCACCCGCGCGCTGTCGATTTCCGCCCTGCCCCGCGGCGGCCTGCCGGCCTGGTGGGCGCGCGCTCTGCGCTGGCCGGTGCGCGGTCTGCTGATCCTGCTGCGCAGCGTGCCGGAAATCGTCTGGGCGCTGCTGTTCGTCCGCGCCGTGGGCCTGGGTCCGACCGCCGGCGTGTTGGCGATTGCCATCACCTATGGCGGCATGCTCGGCAAGGTCTATGCGGAAATCTTCGAATCGGTGGACCCACGACCGACGCGCGCCGTACTGCTGGGCGGCGGCTCGCGCCTGCAGGCCTTCGCCTACGGCGTCCTGCCCGCGGCGGCACCGGAGCTGATCTCGTACACCGTCTACCGCTGGGAATGCGCGATCCGCGCCTCGGTGGTGATGGGCTTCGTCGGCGCTGGCGGCCTCGGCCAGCAGATCGACCTGTCGCTGCGTATGTTCGCCGGCGGCGAAGTCTCCGCCATCCTGCTGACCTTCCTCGTCCTGGTGCTCGGCGCCGACCTGCTCAGCCGCTTCCTGCGCGGGAGGCTCGAATGAGCGGATTGCTGCGCAGCCTGGCCTGGCTGCTCGCCGTACTGATCGCGGTAGTGGCGTCGTTCGCCTACCTGGAGATGGACACCGGCGGCCTCTTCAGCGCCAAAGGCCTCGGCCAGATGCTCGCCTACGCGCGCGATTTCCTCTCCCCGGACCTTTCCGCCCCACACCTGCAGGCCATTGGTCGAGGCGCTCTGGAAACGCTGGCCATGTCCGCCATCGGCACCCTGCTCGCGGCGCTTCTCGGCATGTTGCTGGCGCTACCGGCCGCCGGACGCTTCGGCCGAGTCGCCCAGAGTCTGTCGCGCTTGCTGCTCAACGCCCTGCGCGCGGTGCCGGAGTTGGTCTGGGGCGCGCTGATGGTGCTGGCCGCAGGGCTGGGACCGAACGCCGGCACCCTGGCCCTGGCGCTGCACACCGGCGGCGTGCTCGGCCGGCTATTCGCCGAGGCACTGGAAAACACCCCCACCGCTCCCGCTGAAGCCGTGCGCCTGGCCGGCGGCGGACGAGTCGCCGCCTTTGCCTACGGCACACTGCCGGCGGTCTGGCCGCAATTGGTGGCCTACATGCTCTACCGCTGGGAGAACAACATCCGCATGGCCAGCGTGCTTGGCTTCGTCGGTGCCGGCGGCCTGGGGCAGATGCTCTATTTCAGCCTCAGCCTGTTCCAGCAGGCACAGGCGGCGACGGTGATTCTCGCCATGCTGCTCCTGGTATTGGGCGTCGATACGCTGAGCGCCTGGGCGCGGCAGCGCTGGGTGAGTCACTGACGCGGCATGCGGGCCCTTGATCGTGTAGGAGCGGACTCCGTCCGCGAAACGCGGGCATGGCCCGCTCCTACAGAAGCAACGCGCAACAAAAAGCCCGGCACATGGCCGGGCTTCTACATTCTGTCCGCTTCGCCTTAGCGAATCACCTCATCGAGGTCCACCGGGTCACCATAATGGGTGCCGAGTTTCTGACGGATGTCCTCGAACATCGCATCGTACTCCTTGTGATTGCGCACAACGGCGCCAAAGCGCGGGTGCAAGCCATGCTTCTGCGCAATGCGGGTCGCATCGCTGGCGAAGTTGAAGGCCTGCTCCTTGGGCATGTCCCACTCTTCGCTGAAGGCAGCGCGGTCGATTTCGCCTTTCATGGTGAAGTGCACATAGGTGCCGTTCTCCGCATCCCTGCGAACTTCGTAATAAATGTGAGCGTCAATTTCCTGCTGATCCAGTCCCGGCATGGCCTGGAGATGCAGATGGCCCGGTTCGAACATGGCGAATCTCCTTCTATGGAATCCAGATAGTCTAGCGCGCCTTGGCGAATTGGAAATCGTTCTGTGTCAGTGCAGAACGTCTTTTCGAACTCTTTCCTGTACCAGCACCCAGGGCGCGATCACCACCGCCCAGAGTTCCGGATCACGGGCGAGGAAATCCTCCGCCTGAATTTCGTCGACCTTGCTCAGTTCACCGCTCGCAAGCCACGCGGCAACCTTTGCCTTGTCGTCCTCAGCCACGCCCACCGCGACTTCCACCAGATCGGCGGACCCCTCGACTTTGAGCAGGTTGCCGCGGGCGAAGAACGGCGCGAGCTCCTGCCAGGAAATCTTCGCGGTTTCGCCAAGCAACTTGGCATAGAGGGTGCTAGCTTGTTCAGTCATGGATCTCACCTGGTAAACGGTCGACGCCATGATAGCGCCGAGGCCGCGCCAGGCAAGGTTCGGACAGTGCTTTCCGGATGACGGAAACCCTCTGGGAGGAATCGGGAAGGCGCCGTTTTTCTGTACGTTTGTGTCAACGTTGCGACATACGCTCGGCCAGCCCGCCGCCCCCCGCTTTTCAAGCGGTAAAGCGGCACTCTACACTGTACCGGTACAGTTGCCGGTGGGCCTGTCCGGGGCAATCCCGGTTCGGCAGCCTTCGGCTACCAGGACTACAAAAACGAATAACACAAGAAGAGTGGAGCACTATGAAAAAGGGTACTCAGCGTCTTTCCCAGCTGTTCACCGCCATGGCACTCGCCGGCGTTGCCAGCTACTCCATGGCCGCCGACACTATCAAGATCGCTCTGGCCGGCCCGGTGACCGGCGCCGTCGCCCAGTATGGGGAGATGCAGTTCGTTGGCGCGAAAATGGCCATTGAGCAGATCAACAAGGCTGGCGGCGTAAATGGCAAGCAACTGGAAGGCGTAGTCTATGACGACGCTTGCGATCCGAAACAAGCCGTGGCCGTAGCCAACAAAGTCGTCAACGATGGCATCAAGTTCGTAGTTGGCCACCTCTGCTCCAGCTCCACTCAACCGGCATCCGACATCTACGAAGACGAAGGCGTGATCATGATCACCCCGGCGTCCACCAGCCCGGACATCACCTCCCGCGGTTACAAGCTGATCTTCCGTACCATCGGTCTGGACAGCCTGCAGGGCCCGACCGCCGGCAAGTTCATCGCCGAGCACATCAAGCCCAAGACCGTGGCCGTGATCCACGACAAACAGCAGTACGGCGAAGGCATCGCCACTGCCGTGAAGAAGACCCTGGAAGGCGCCGGCATCAAGGTTGCCCTGTTCGAAGGCATCAACGCCGGCGACAAGGACTTCTCCGCGATGATCGCCAAGCTCAAGCAAGCCAAGGTGGACTTCGTCTACTACGGCGGCTACCACCCGGAACTTGGCCTGCTCCTGCGCCAGGCTTCCGAGAAGGGCCTGAAAGTCGGCTTCATGGGCCCGGAAGGCGTGGGTAACAAAGAGATCTCCGCCATCGCCGGCCCCGCTTCCGAAGGCCTGTACGTGACCCTGCCGAAGTCCTTCGACCAGGATCCGAAGAACAAGTCCCTGGTTGACGCCTTCAAGGCCAAGAACGAAGACCCGAGCGGTCCGTTCGTGTTCCCGGCCTACGCCGCTGTCGAAGTCATCGCCGAAGGCATCAAGAAAGCCGGCAGCGAGGAAACCGACAAGGTCGCTGCGGCCCTGCGCGCCAACAACTTCGACACTCCGACCGGCACCCTGGCCTTCGACGAGAAGGGCGACCTGAAGAACTTCAACTTCGTGGTCTACCAGTGGCACAAAGACGGCACCAAGACCGAAGCCAAGTAAGCCGCCTGCCGACGCCCAAAGCCCACTGCACCTGCAGTGGGCTTTGTTTATCCGAGTATTCCGGGGGTCCGTCGCGCCACAAGCGCCGCTTCACGCGACGCCCGAGGAGTTAGGTAATGCCTGATCTCTATCACTATCTGCAACAGCTGATCAACGGCCTCACCGTCGGCAGCACCTATGCCCTGATCGCCATTGGCTACACCATGGTCTACGGCATCATCGGCATGATCAACTTCGCCCATGGCGAGGTGTACATGATTGGCTCGTACGTAGCCTTCATTGTGATCACGGGGCTGGCGATGATGGGAATCGTGAGTCTTCCTGTCGTCATCATCTGCACCTTCGCCGCGAGCATCATCGTCACCAGTGCCTACGGCTACGGTATCGAACGAATCGCCTACCGCCCCCTGCGCGGAAGCAACCGACTGATTCCGCTGATCTCCGCGATCGGCATGTCGATCTTCCTGCAGAACGAGGTCCTGCTCGCCCAGGACTCCAAGGACAAGGCCATCCCCAACCTGCTACCGGGCAACTTCGTCATCGGCCCGGATGAAATGAGCGGCGTGACCATCTCGTACATGCAGGTGCTGATCTTCATCATCACCCTGCTGACCATGTACGGCCTGTCCATGTTCATCTCCCGTTCCCGCCTGGGCCGCGCCTGCCGCGCCTGCGCCGAGGACCTGAAGATGGCCAACCTGCTGGGCATCAACACCAACAACATCATCGCCCTGACCTTCGTCATTGGTGCCACCCTGGCCGCCGTGGCCGCGGTGCTGCTGGGACTGCAGTATGGCGTGATCAACCCGCACATCGGCTTCCTGGCCGGCATCAAGGCGTTCACCGCCGCGGTGCTGGGCGGCATCGGCAGTATCCCGGGCGCCATGCTCGGCGGGCTGGTGCTCGGCGTTGCCGAGGCCTTCGGCGCCGACGTGTTCGGTGACCAGTACAAGGACGTGGTGGCGTTCACCCTGCTGGTGCTCGTCCTGCTCTTCCGCCCCACCGGCATCCTCGGCCGCCCGGAGGTGGAAAAGGTATGAGCAAGAAACTCAAGACTGCGTTCTTCAGCGCCCTGCTGGTAATGGCTGTCGCCTACCCGGTGCTCGGCGTGAAGCTCAGCGTGATCGGCATCGGCCTGCAGCTGGAAGGCGTCAGCCACACCACGCTGTGGGTCATCGCCGCGTGCGCGGTGGCCATGTTCGTCTGGCAACTGATGCGAGACAAATTCCATTTCGTGACCAGCACCCGCCAGTACCTGTCGAGACCGCACACCAAGCTCGCCGAACGCCTGACCCACTCCTCGGTACAGCGCAAGATCATCCTCGGCCTGATCGTTCTCGCCCTCGTCTGGCCGTTCTTCGGCTCGCGCGGCGCGGTGGACATCGCCACGCTGATCCTGATCTACGTGCTGCTGGGCCTTGGCCTGAACATCGTGGTGGGCCTGGCTGGGCTGCTCGACCTGGGCTACGTCGGCTTCTACGCCGTGGGCGCCTACAGCTATGCGCTGCTGTCGCACTACTACGGCCTGGGCTTCTGGGTGTGCCTGCCGATCGCCGGCCTGATGGCCGCGTTCTTCGGCTTCATCCTCGGCTTCCCGGTGTTGAGATTGCGCGGTGACTACCTCGCCATCGTGACCCTGGGCTTCGGCGAGATCATCCGCATCCTGCTGCGCAACATGACCTGGCTGACCGGCGGCCCCAACGGCATCAGCAACATCGAGAAGCCGAGCCTGTTCGGCCTGACCTTCGAGCGCCGCGCACCCGAGGGGATGCAGACCTTCCACGAGTTCTTCGGCATTGCCTACAACTCGAACTACAAGGTCGTGTTCCTCTACCTGGTCGCGCTGCTGCTGGTACTGCTGGTGCTGTTCGTGATCAACCGTCTGCTGCGCATGCCCCTGGGCCGAGCCTGGGAAGCCCTGCGTGAAGACGAGATCGCCTGCCGTGCCCTGGGTCTGAACCCGACCATCATCAAGCTCTCCGCCTTCACCCTCGGCGCCTGCTTCGCCGGTTTCGCCGGCAGCTTCTTCGCCGCGCGCCAGGGTCTCGTGACGCCGGAATCCTTCACCTTCATCGAGTCGGCGACCATCCTCGCCATCGTCGTGCTGGGTGGCCTGGGTTCGCAGCTGGGCGTGATCCTCGCAGCCGTGGTGATGATCCTGCTGCCCGAACTCATGCGTGAGTTCAGCGAGTACCGCATGCTGATGTTCGGCGCCATCATGGTGCTGATGATGATCTGGCGTCCGCAGGGCCTGCTGCCCATGCAGCGTCCGCATCTGGAGTTGCGCAAATGAGCCAGACCATTCTTGAAGTAAACGGCCTGACCATGCGCTTCGGCGGCCTGCTGGCCGTCAACGGTGTGGCGCTGAACGTGAAGGAAAAGCAGGTGGTCTCGATGATCGGCCCGAACGGCGCCGGCAAGACCACCGTGTTCAACTGCCTGACCGGTTTCTACCAGCCTACCGGTGGTGAAATCCTCCTGCGCGGCGAAGCCGTGCAGGACCTGCCTGGCCACAAGATCGCCCACAAGGGCGTGGTGCGGACTTTCCAGAACGTTCGTCTGTTCAAGGAAATGACCGCGGTGGAGAACCTGCTGGTCGCCCAGCATCGCCACCTCAACACCAACTTCCTCGCGGGCCTGCTCAAGACGCCGGCCTTCCGCCGTCGTGAAGCGGAAGCGCTGGACTACGCCGCGCAATGGCTGGAAATCGTCAATCTCAAGGACATCGCCAACCGTCCGGCGGGCACTCTCGCCTACGGCCAGCAGCGCCGCCTGGAGATTGCCCGCTGCATGATGACCCGTCCGCAGCTGTTGATGCTGGACGAACCGGCGGCCGGTCTGAACCCGCGGGAAACCGAGGACCTGAAGGCGCTGATCGCCATGTTGCGCGCTGAACACGGCGTCACCGTCCTGCTCATCGAGCACGACATGAAGCTGGTGATGAGCATTTCCGACCATATCTACGTGATCAACCAGGGCACGCCCCTGGCCGACGGCACCCCGGAAGAGATCCGCGGCAACCCGGATGTGATCAAAGCCTATCTGGGGGAGGCCTGAGTCATGCTGAAGTTCGACAAGGTTTCCACCTTCTACGGCAAGATCCAGGCGCTGCACGACGTCAGCATGGAAGTCCAGCAGGGTGAGATCGTCACCCTGATCGGCGCTAACGGCGCCGGCAAGTCGACCCTGCTGATGACGCTCTGCGGCTCGCCGCGCGCCTCCTCGGGCAGCATCAAGTACCTGGGCGAGGAGCTGGTCGGCAAGGAATCCTCCGTGATCATGCGCAAGAGCATCGCCGTCGTGCCGGAAGGCCGCCGCGTGTTCGCCCGCCTGACCGTGGAAGAGAACCTGGCCATGGGCGGTTTCTTCACCAGCAAGGGCGATTACCAGGAGCAGATGGACAAGGTCCTGGCACTATTCCCGCGCCTGAAGGAACGCTTCAACCAGCGCGGCGGCACCATGTCCGGCGGTGAACAGCAGATGCTCGCCATCGGCCGTGCGCTGATGAGCAAGCCCAAGTTGCTGCTGCTCGACGAGCCGTCCCTGGGCCTTGCGCCGATCATCATCCAGCAGATCTTCGACATCGTCGAACAGCTGCGCCAGGAAGGCGTGACCGTCTTCCTCGTCGAGCAGAACGCCAACCAGGCGCTCAAGCTCGCCGACCGTGGCTACGTGCTGGAGAACGGTCGCATCGTCATGCAGGACACCGGCGCCAACCTGCTGGTGAACCCCAAGGTGCGCGACGCGTACCTCGGCGGCTGACGTCCGCGCTGCCACGAAAAACGGCCCTTCGGGGCCGTTTTTCATTGGGCATCCCGCGCAGCCGAGACGTATATCCCATTGACATATCCCTGCTTCCACCTAGCATGGAGGCACCTTTATCCCCATGGAGGCCGATCATGGACCAGGGCTCCGTCTTCCAGAGCAATCGCAGCCAGGCCGTACGCCTGCCCAAGGCCGTCGCCCTTCCCGACGACGTCAAGCGCGTGGATGTGGTCGCCGTAGGCCGCACCCGCATCATCAGCCCCGCGGGTGAAAGCTGGGACAGCTGGTTCGATGGCGAGGACGTCAGCCAGGACTTCATGGCGGACCGGGAACAGCCCGCCGAGCAGGAGCGGGAAGGTTTCTGATGCTCAAGTACCTGCTCGATACCAACATCTGCATCTTCACCATCAAGAACAAACCGCAGGCCGTGCGCGATGCCTTCAATCGCCATCACGGACAGCTGTGCATCAGCTCGGTGACCTTGATGGAGTTGATCTACGGCGCGGAAAAATCTGCTGCGCCGGAGCGGAACCTTGCCGTGGTCGAGGGCTTCGCGGCCCGCCTCGACGTCCTTCCTTACGACGCCAGCGCAGCCGCTCACACGGGCCAGTTGCGCACCGAACTTGCCAGAGCCGGCACGCCCATCGGCCCCTACGACCAGATGATTGCCGGGCATGCGCGTTCGCTGGGCCTGATCCTGGTCAGCAACGACCTGCGGGAGTTCGAGCGGGTTCCGGGGCTGCGCCTGGAAGACTGGGCGTCGGTATAGCCCAACCGGCGAAACCTCAGCCCTCCGCCTCGGACTGGGCAATGAACTCCAGCATCTTCTCGCTGCCGTCGACCAGGTCGCTGTGGATGGCCGCGCGCGCGGCGGCGCCGTCGCCTGCGCGCAGCGCCCGCAGCACTTCCCAGTGGTGCTCGACGGCCATGCGCTCGTTGAAATCGGCGTAGGCCTGGGCGATCAGCGGGCCGGTACGCATCCACAGGCTGTCGAGGAAGGCGCGCAACAGTGGCATGCCGGCAATGTCGGCCAGGGCGAAGTGGAAGGCCTGGTTGAGCTTGAGCGCCAGAACCATGTCATCGGCGTGGATCGCCGCCAGGTTGTCGCGAATGTTGGCTTCCAGCTCCTCCAGCTGCTCGGCGCTCGCCTTGGTGGCGGCCGTCTCGGCGGCCAGCCCTTCGAGGGCGATGCGGATGCTGCGGATTTCCAGGTACTGCTCGCGGGTGAGCAGCGGCACTCGGATATCGCGCGGCGTCTTGAGCACCAGCGCCTGCTCCTTGGCCAGCTGCAGGATCGCGTCGCGCACCGGGGTCACACTGGTGCCCAACTGCTGGGCCAGGTCGCGGATGCGCAGGCGGTCGTCCGGTTTGAAGCGGCCGGTGATCAGCGCCTCGCGCAGCAGCGCGTAGACGCCGCTGCCCAGGTAGGAATGGTTCAGCCCTTCGATCGGGTAGTTCATCGCTTTCTCATCGCGTGGTGCGGCATCGGGCCCAGTCGGGAATCCGGCGTGCATGATGCGGACTGAGCACGCCCGATGCCAGCAGGATCACACATGCTGACCGCCATTGACGTGTATTTCCGCGCCATTCACATAAGAGGCGCCGCTGGTGCAGAGGAAGTGGATCAGCGAGGCGACCTCCTCCGGCTTGCCCAGGCGATGCATTGGGATATCCCGCTCGACGATCAGCTCAGTCCCCGAAGAGAGGATGGCGGTGTCGATCTCCCCCGGCGCAATGGCATTCACCCGCACCCCATGCGGACCGAAGTCGTGGGCCATTTCGCGGGTCAGCGCCGCCAACGCGGCCTTGGAGCAGGCATAGGCGACACCGGCGAAGGGATGCACCCGCGAGCCGGCAATGGAGGTGACGTTGATCACCGAGCCCTTGGCCGCCTTCAGCTCGTCGAACAGCCCGCGCGCCAGCAGCGCAGTAGAGAACAGGTTGACGTTGAACACCTTCAGCCAGGTGGTGTAGTCGCTCTCCAGCACGCCCAGGCGCTGCCCTTGCTCCCCCTTCGGCGAGATACCGGCGTTGTTCACCAGCGCATGCAGCTGGCCACCAAGCTTTTCGCGGATCTGCGGCAGGCTGGCCTGCACGCTGTCGATGTCTTCCAGGTCCAGGTGAATGTGGTTGATCAGCCCTTCGGCCCAGGGGCATTCGGCGCTCCAGTCCTGGCGCGAGGCGGTGAATACGCGCCAGCCGGCGGCGTTGAAGTGCTTCACCGTAGCGTGGCCGATGCCTCGGCTGGCGCCGGTGAGCAGCAAGGTCTTAGTCTGGTTCATGGTGCACTCCCCTGTCCGTTTCGTTATCCGATTAGAAGAATAAAACATGATGCATCATGTTTTGGAAGATGTTTTAATGCCTCCGTCCCACTCGCACAACAACAAGAAACCGGAGGACATCCCATGACCGACCGCACCTGCGCTCCGCGCTCCTCTCCCTGAAGCACCGGGCAATTCGGCCGGCCTGCCAGCTAGGGCCGTCCCTGCCCCTCTTGAAGCTGCCCTCTGACTACCGTGGCCACTGGCCCGATCTGGAGTAATCGCATGTTCAAGAAAGTTGCAGCACTGATGTTGCTCGCCGGCGGCGCCGCCGGCCAGCTCCACGCCGAAACCCTCACCGTGGTGTCCTTCGGCGGCGATAACAAGGTGGCCCAGGAAAAGGCCTTCTACAAACCCTTCGAGCAGCAGGCGAAGGTGACCGTCCAGGGCGCCGAGTACAACGGCGAGATGGCCAAGATCAAGGTCATGGCCGACACCGGCCAGACCAGCTGGGACGTGGTCGAAGTGGAGTCCCCGGAACTGATGCGCGGTTGCAGCGAAGGCCTGTTCGAACAGCTCGACTGGTCCAAGCTGGGCAAGCGCGAGGACTTCCTAGACGCCGCCGTGAGCGACTGCGGCGTGGGCATCTTCATCTGGTCCACCGTCCTCACCTACGACGCCAAGAAGCTGGCCAGCGCACCGACCAGCTGGGCCGACTTCTGGGACGTGAAGAAGTACCCGGGCAAGCGCGGCCTGCGCCGTGGCGCCAAGTTCACCCTGGAATTCGCCCTGGAAGCCGACGGCGTGAAACAGGCCGACCTGTACAAGGTGCTGGGCACCAAGGAAGGCGTCGACCGCGCCTTCAAGAAGCTCAACGAACTCAAGCCCTACATCCAGTGGTGGGAAGCCGGTGCGCAACCGCTGCAGTGGCTGGCCGCTGGCGACGTGGTGATGACCAGCGCCTACAACGGCCGCGTCGCCACCGCGCAGAAGGAAGGCCGTGACTTCGCCATCCAGTGGAACGGCAGCATCTACGACCTGGACCACTGGGCCATCGTCAAGGGCAGCCCGAAGAAGGAGCTCTCCGAGCAATTCATCGCCCTGGCCAACAAGCCCGAGCATCAGAAGGTGTTCGCCGAGAACATCCCCTATGGCCCGACCAACAAGAACACCATCCCGCTGATCGATCCGGCCATCGCCGGCAAGCTGCCCACCGCGCCGCAGAACCTGGAAAACGCGCGCGCCATGGACACCGAGTTCTGGATCGACCACGGCGAGGAACTGGAACAACGCTTCAACGCCTGGGCGAGCAAGTAACCGCAAAAGCACCGCCCGACCTTGCGTCGGGCGGTGCTCCGCGACTCGCCGGGCCGCTGCACGATTGACCTGCCGGACCCGCTGGAGAAGTACCCGTGCCCCTCAATACCGCCCCCGTTCAAGACCACCTGCTGGAAGCGGCCCCCGCCCAGGTGAGCGACGCCCAGGCCGCCGCGATCGCCGAAGAATATTTCGGCCAGCGCGGCACCCTGAACCGGCTCGCCGGCGAACGCGACCTGAACTTCCACATCAGCCACGGCCACGGTGAAGACCGCCTGCTGAAGCTCTCCCACCCGCTGGAAGACCCGCAGGTAGTGGACTTCCAGACCCGCGCCCTGCTGCGCGTCGAGGCTGCCGACCCGACCCTGCCGGTGCAACGCGTCTACCCGTCGCTGAACGGCGAGTACCAGATTCCCGTGATCGTCGACGGCCAGCCGATGCTCGCCCGCCTGTTCTCCTTCGTCGACGGCCTGCCGCTGCACCGCGTGCCGCAACGCAGCCGCGCCCTGCGTGAAGGCCTCGGCGATGCCCTGGCCCGCCTGGGAATCGCACTCGACGGCTTCGAACACCCGGCGTCCGGCCACGAACTGCTCTGGGACATGAAGCACGCCTCGCGCCTGCGCCGCCTGCTGACCTACATCGAGGGCCGCGAGCAGCGTGCGCTGGTCGAGCGCTTCCTCGACAACTTCGAGCGCCACGCCCTGCCCCGCCAGGCGACCCTGCGCGCCCAGGTGATCCACAACGACCTGAACCCGCACAACGTGATCGTCGATGCTGCGCATCCCGACCAGTTGCGCAACATCCTCGACTTCGGCGACATGGTCCACGCGCCGCTGATCAACGACCTCGGCGTCGCCGCTGCCTACCAGGTGGGCGAGCCGGACGCGCCGCTGGCCACCGCCTGCGAGATGGTCGCCGCCTACCATCGGCGCCGCCCGCTGCTGGAGGCCGAGCAGGAAATCCTCGCCGACCTGATCGCCACGCGCCTGATCATGACCCTGTGCATCACCGCCTGGCGCGCCAGCCTGCACCCCGAGAACCGTGACTACATCCTGCGCAACGCCCATCACGCCTGGCAGAGCGTGCGGGGCTTGGCCAGCCTGAGCCGCGAACAGGCCCAGGAGCAGATATTCGCCGCCTGCCGCGTCAACCAAGAGGAGCCCCATCAATGACCATGCCCAACGGATACAGCCCGGCCGACGCCGAACGCCTGAGCGACGAGGAGCGTCGCCTGATCGAGCGCCGCGAGCGCCTGCTCGGCCCCGCCTACCGGCTGTTCTACGAACGCCCACTGCACACCGTGCGCGGCGAAGGGGTCTGGCTCTATGACAAGCAGGGCAATCGCTACCTCGACGCTTACAACAACGTCGCCTCCATCGGCCACTGCCACCCGCGCGTGGTACAGGCCATCGCCAGCCAGGCGGCGGTGCTGAACACCCACACCCGCTACCTGCAGGAAGGCATCCTCGACTACGCCGAGGACCTCCTCTCGACCTTCCCTGCCGGCCTCGAACAGGTGATGTTCACCTGCACCGGCAGCGAGGCCAATGACCTTGCCCTGCGTATCGCACGCCACTACACCGGCGGCACCGGGGTGATCATCACCCGCTTCGCCTACCACGGCGTCACCGGCGACATTTCCGAACTCTCGCCAGCCCTGGGCAGCGGCATCACCCTGCCCGCCCACGCCCGCACCGTGCGTGCACCAGACGCCTATCGGCTGGGCGCGCAGAACGTCGCCCAAACCCTGGCCGACGACGTACGCGCCGCCATTGCCGACCTGCGTGCCCACGGCATCAAACCCGCGGCGCTGCTGCTCGACGGCATCTTCGCCAGCGACGGCGTGCTGCCCGACCCGACCGGCTTCCTCGCCGAAGCGGTGAAGGTCGCCCGTGACGAAGGCCTGCTCTACATCGCCGACGAAGTCCAAAGCGGCTTCGCCCGCACCGGCGCGACGATGTGGGGCTTCCAGCGCCACGGCGTGCAGCCGGACCTGGTCACCCTCGGCAAACCGATGGGCAATGGCCAGCCCATCGCCGGCGTGGTGGCGCGCGCGGACATCCTCGAAAGCTTCGGGCGCAACGTACGCTACTTCAACACCTTCGGCGGCAACCCGGTGTCCTGTGCGGCGGCCCAGGCGGTGCTGGACGTGATCCGCGACGAGCGGTTGCAGGAGCGCTCGCAGCGCATCGGCGACTTCATGCTGGAGGGCATCCGCAAACTGGCCGACCGCCATGAGCTGATCGGCGACGTGCGCGGCGCCGGGCTGTTCCTCGGCGTCGAGCTGGTGACCGACCGCGGCGCAAAGACCCCGGCCGCCAGCCAGACCCGCCGCGTGGTCAATGCCATGCGCGAACGCGGCGTGCTGATCAGCGCCGCCGGCCCGATGGAGAACATCCTGAAGATCCGCCCGCTGCTGGCCTTCGAGCAGGAGCACGCCGAGCTGTTCATCGACTGCCTGGACAAGGCACTGCTGGAAGTCGCCGGCTGACTCGAGTGCAAGAACGGGCAAGGCCTGCGCAGTTCACTCCGCGCAGGCCTTGCCCGTTATCAGCTCAATGACACTCAGAAGCGCACGCCAACGTTGACCATCGTGGCGGAACCACCCAGCACCACCAGCTCGGCGCCGACCGGCCCCAGGGTCGCCCCCAGTGAAGGAATGATCGCTGGCGCCACGCCATAGTGGTTCAACGGGATCTTGTCGCGGTACTTGCCGTGATAGCCCTGCAGCGCGCCGCCGGTGACCTTGGCGTAAAACGGCGTGCCTTCCCAGTCGAAGCGCTTGCCGGCATAGACATAGTTGGAACGCTGGCTGAAGGAGTTACGGAAAGTCGCGCCACCGAACACGATGCCGTCGGCGCGGTTACGCTCCAGGCCAATCAGGTCCTGGTGGTTGTTGTGATCCGGATCATCGCTCCAGTGCTTGGTGTAGACGCTGGTCTGCAGGTACCAGAAGTCCCCGCTCTCGGCCAGGACGGCACCGCAGCCGAGCATCAGCAGCAGCGCGATCGTCAGGCGGCGCATGGCATGTCCTCCGCTCAGATGGCAACTCGGCTGGCGCCATTGACGGTCAGGATGCGCACGCGATCACCGATGCGGAACTGCTGGGCCGGGTCCACCGCCTGGACATAGGCACGGGTGGCGCCACCGTCTTCGCGCACCACGATCTCCACGCCCTGGGTGCGGGTGATGCCCTCTTCCACCGCCGAGCCTGCGGCACCGCCTGCAACACCGCCGAGGATGGTCGTGATGGTCTTGCCGCGGCCGCCTCCGATGGAACTACCGGCGATGCCTCCGACGGCGGCGCCGGCGAGGGTGCCGATCGGCGTCTTGGTGCCTTCGATCTGCACCGGTCGCAGGGACTCGATGGTGCCCGTGCGCACGTTCTGCACCGCTCGGGCGTCATCGCGGGAGTAGGACGAGCCCGACAGATTGGAGGCGCAACCGGTCAAGGCCAGGGTGGCACTGGTGAACACTGCGGTCAGCAGCAGAGTGGAGCGATTCATGATGGCTACCTCGAGAGGCGTTCAAAAAGGATGGGCAAAGCCTACGGCCCCCACCCTGAACTCCCCCTGAACCCTCTCTGAACCAGTGCTGAACGAACCTGAACGAGCCTGAACGAAATGTCCGTCAGCCTTCCAGCGCGACCAGTTGCTGCCGGCTCTGCTCGAACCAGCGCAGCAGATAGCTCGCCAACAGCTGCGTGCGGCGCGGCAATCGGCCCTGGTAGGGATGGATGAGGAACACCGGCTGGGTTCGGGTCTGGTAGTCGCGCAACAGCCAGATCAGACGACCTTCAGCCAATTCCTGCTGAATCATGTACGACGGCAGCCGGCTGATACCTGCGCCAGCCAGTACCGCCTTCTTCAGCAAGGTGTAGTGATTGCTCGCCAGGAGGCCGTCGACCGCCACCCGGAAGAGTTCATGCTGCCGCTGGTAGAGCCAGGTGCCGCTGTCCTGGTAATGGGTATTCTGCAGGCACGAATGCCCAGTCAGCTCCGCCGGCGCTTGCGGCACCCCGTGCCGCGCCAGGTAGTCCGGCGTGGCACAGGTCAATTCCTGCAGGGCGAACAACGGCCTTGCCACCACGCGCTCGTCCACCGCCAGGCTGCCGGAACGGATCGCCAGGTCAAATCCATCCGCCACCAGGTCACGCAGAGTGTTGGACAGGTCCAACTCCAGGCGAATCTCCGGGTAATCGCGGGAAAACTCCATCAGCCATGCATCGAAGAAGGTCTCCCCCAGGGACACCGGCACGCTCAGGCGCACCGTGCCCCGCGCCTCGTCCTGCAAGGCCAGCACCGCCTGCCGCGCCCGCGCCGCCTGGGCATTGAGCGCCTGGGCCTCGGGCAGCAATGCCGCCCCCGCAGCAGTCAGCGACAGGCGCCGGGTAGTGCGGTGCACCAGGGTCGCGCCCAAGGCCTGCTCCAGCGCGGAAATCCGCTTGGACAGCTGGCCCTTGCTGCAGCCGAGCTTCTCGGCGGCGCGGGTGAAGCTGCCGCACTCCAGCAGCACCGCGAAGGCGGAGAGGTCTTCCAGGTTGCTGGCAATTGTTTCCATATGAAAACCAAAGGTTGTCGATTGGCAGGATTATCACAACAAGCTGTCACTCTACTCTGAAGCTACCTTCAGCCATATCCCCTCGGAGCCTTCATGAAAATCATCCTGATCGGTGCCAGCGGCACCCTCGGCCAGGCCGTCGCCAACGAACTGGGCCCGCGTCATGAAATCATCCGCGTCGGCCGCAGCAGCGGCGATGCGCGCGTGGACATCACCGACAGCGCCTCGATCCGCGCCCTGTTCGAACAGATCGGCGGCTTCGATGCCCTGATCAGTGCCGCCGGCAAGGTCCACTTCGGAAAGCTTTCGGAAATGGGCGAGGCGGAAATGGCGGTCGGTCTGAAGGACAAGCTGATGGGCCAGGTGAACCTGGTGCTGATCGGCAGTCAGTACGCCAACGACGGCGCCTCCTTCACCCTCACCACCGGCATCCTCAGCGAACAGCCGATCGTGCTGGGCAGTTCGGCCAGCCTGGTCAATGGCGCCGTGGAGGGCTTCGTGCGCAGCGCCGCCCTGGAACTGCCGCGCGGCCAGCGGATCAACGCGGTCAGCCCGAATGTGCTGGTGGAGTCGATGGAAGGCTACGCGCCGTTCTTCCGCGGCTTCAAGCCGGTCCTGGCCGCCGATGCGGCCCTGGGCTTCGCCCGCAGCGTGGAAGGCGCGCAGACCGGGCAGGTGTACAAGATCTGGTGACGGATCGTACTCGTGGGGCGGATAACCTTGGCACGTCATCCCCATGATTCCGGCGCGAAATTGTAGGAGCGCGCCATGCGCGCGATCGCGGGCATGGCCCGCTCCTACAATGAGCGGTGCAGCTCGCAGCTACTCGCTCTTCTCGGCGTAGCAGACCGGCGAGCTGCCTTCTCCCTGCTTCTCCAGCTCATCCTCGAGGAACTCGGCCAGCACCTGCGCGTTGTTGTGCTCCTCGTCCTTGGCTCCATAGAGCAGCGTCAGCGTACCCTTGCGCGCCAAGTCGAGCAGCCCCATCCAGTGCTCCGGATGGGCATTCAGTTCGCGGTGGTAGGCCTGGCGGAAGTCCTCGAACAGGCTCGGATCGTGATGGAAGCGCTGGCGCAGTTCGTTGGACGGCGAGGCGTCCTTGGCCCACAGCTCCATGTGCAGGTCTTCCTTGCGGATCCCGCGCGGCCACAGGCGGTCCACCAGCACCCGCTGGCCATCATCCTGCACCGCCGGCTCGTAGGCACGCTTGCAACGAATCATCCGAATTCCTCCCCAAGCCTGGCATTGCCCTTGAGATGACTGGCTGCGCTGGGTAACGTGGGCCCACTTTCGAGGGAGCCCGATCCATGCGATCCAGTCGTTTCATTCTGTTCAGCCTGCTGCCCCTGTTCGCCGCCTGCCAGGTGTGGACGCCGAGCAAGACCGATATTAACGCCTCCACCCGCCTGCAAGGCGAACTCAGCCAGCAGGACCGCAAGCTGATGTTCCGCAGTTGCACCGAGCAGCGCCGCTTCAGCGTCGAGGACAGTGCCAATACCGGCCTGCCCCGCGATGCCAAAAGCCTGTTCGAGGATGGCGCCAGCACCCTGTTCGTCGACCTGCGCGGCAATTTCAGCGGCAGCACCGCCGCCGGCACCGACGGCAAGCTGGAAGTGAGCAAGGTACTGCGCCTGCAGCACGAAGGCCCCGGCTGCGACGACCCGAACTTCAAGCGCAGCATCGTCCGCGCCCATGGCAACGAACCGGGCTGGAGCGTGCTGATCAACAACCAGGGCCTGCTGCTCGAGCGCCCCGGCAAGCAATCGCTGGTGGTGCCCTACATCGCCGAGGGCCTGCCCAACGGCAGCACCAGTTACTCCAGTGAAGCCAATGGCGAGAAACTGGAACTCTGGGTTGCCCCGGCGCGCTGCCAGGACAGCATGAGCGGCGCGCTGACCAGCCTGTCCGCCGAGCTGCGGGTGGACAGCCAGGTCATGCAGGGCTGCGCCTACCCGGGCGGCGCCAGCAACGACTGATCCGGTGCGGCGGGACTCAGAACAGCAGCCCCGCCGACCTCAGCCGTGCCTTGAGCGCGATCAGCCCGCCCTCATACTCCCAGTAGGCCACCCGGCCGTGGCTGGACGTCACCAGCACATACTTCTCGCTCACCGACTGGATGCGCTCCACGCGCACCAGCTTCTCGACGAATTCCGGCTCGTTGATCTGCTCGACCACTTCGCGGTTCTGCTCGTCATAGCCGTGGACCATGAATGCCGCGCGTACCTTCATACTGATGAAGCTCATCGGCCATCCTCGCTCAGAGTGCCCGCTCGGCGGCCTGCCGAGCGTGGATGGTAGTGGTATCGAACAGCGGCACCGACGCGTCCTGGGGACCGACCAGCAGGGATATCTCGGTGCAGCCGAGGATCACCGCCTGGGCGCCTCGTTCCACCAGGGAAGCGATGATGCGCCGGTAAGCCTCGCGCGACTCATCGCGAATCTGTCCCAGGCACAATTCCTCGTAGATGATCCGGTGCACCACCTGGCGCTCGTCTTCCGACGGCGTGAGCACCTGCAGGTCGAACCTCTCCTGCAAGCGGTCCTTGTAGAACGCCTGCTCCATGGTGAAGCGCGTACCCAGCAGGCCGACTGTGGTCAGACCCGCCGCGCGGATCGCCTCGGCAGTCGGGTCGGCAATGTGCAGCAGCGGGATGTCCACCGCCGCCTCGATCGCCGGCGCCACCTTGTGCATGGTGTTGGTGCAGAGGACCAGGAAGTCCGCGCCGGCCGCGTGCAGCGAGCGCGCGGCACCAGCCAGCAAGAGCCCGGCGGCATCCCAGTCGCCGGCATGCTGCAGGCGCTCGATCTCGTGGAAGTCGACGCTGTACAGCACGATCTTCGCCGAGTGCAGGCCACCCAGGCGCTCCTTGATGGTCTGGTTGATCTGCCGGTAGTAGGGAATGGTGGACTCCCAGCTCATGCCGCCGATCAGGCCGATGGTTTTCATGGGTTCACTCCAGCCCGCAGTGAGGCACGTTGCCCGGCAGCGCCGCACCAACCTCGGCGCACTGGCGCAGCGCCTCGATCAGTGGATCGAGATCGAAGCCCTGGGACAGCAGCCACAGCGGGTTGTAGTAGGTGGTCTCGTAGCGCTCGCCGCTGTCGCAGAGGATCGCCACGATCGAACCGCTTTCGCCGCGCTCGACCATCTGCCGCGCCACCAGCATCGCGCCGATCAGGTTGGTGCCGCTGGAACCACCGACATGTCGGCCAAGACGCCGGGCCAGGTAATGCATGGCCGCCAGGGACAGGTCGTCCGGCACCTGGCAGCAGGCGTCGATTACGTTGGGCAGGAAGGACGCCTCGACACGCGGCCGGCCGATGCCCTCGATACGCGAGCCGTAGCTCAGGGTCAGGTCGCGATTGCCGGTGCGGTACGACTCGAAGAACACCGAGCGCTCAGCATCGGCGCAGAGCACGCGGGTCTCGTGGCGGCGGTAGCGGGCGAAGCGGCCGAGGGTGGCCAGGGTACCGCCGGTGCCCGGGCTCGAGACCAGCCAGGAGGGCTCGGGGAAACGCTCATGGCGCATCTGCTGGAAGATCGACTCGGCGATGTTGTTGTTCGCCCGCCAGTCGGTGGCGCGCTCGGCGTAGGTGAACTGGTCCATGAAGTGCCCGCCGGATTCCTTCGCCAGGCGTTCGGACTCGGCGTAGATCTGCGTCGGGTCTTCCACCAGATGGGCCTGGCCGCCGTAGAAGGCGATCTGTGCGATCTTCTCCTTCGAGGTGCTGGCGGGCACAACGGCAATGAACGGCAGGCCGAGCAGCCGGGCGAAGTAGGCTTCGGAGATCGCCGTCGAACCGCTGGACGCCTCGATCACCGGCGCGCCGGCGCGCAGCCAGCCGTTGCACAGCGCGTAGAGGAACAGCGAACGCGCCAGGCGGTGCTTGAGGCTGCCGGTGGGATGGCTGGACTCGTCCTTGAAGTACAGGTCGACACCCGGCAGGCCGGGCATCTCCAGGGGGATCAGGTGGGTATCGGCACTGCGCTGGAAGTCCGCCTCGATGATGCGGATCGCTTCGCGGGTCCAGTTACGGTCTTGGGCGGACATGCAGTTTCCTCGTCGAATGGCAGAAAGTCAGTCCAGCACACCGGCGGGCGGCGTGGGCGACGCGCTGCGCCACTGGCTGAGGGCAACCCCGATGAACACCAGGCCGGCAGCCAGTGCTTGCTGGCCACTGAGCACCTCGCCGAGCAGCAGCGCGGCGAAGACCAGGGTGAATACCGGGATCAGGTTGATGAAGCTGGTCGCCTGGCTCGCGGGCAGGCGGCTGACGCCGAAGTTGTAGAGGCCGTAGGCGCCGACGGTTACCACGCTGCCCAGGTAGATCAGTGCGAACCAGCCGGTCGGGCCGGGCGCGGACGGTAGCCCGGAGCTGACCAGTGCCAGCGGCAGGAAGAACAGCGAACCGATAAAGGCTTGCATGGCGGTCAGGATGAAGGGCGAGTAGCGCGCCGACAGATGCTTGAGCAGCAAGGTGTAGCCGGTGGCGCAGAGCATCGCCAGCAATTCGTAGAAGTTACCCAGCAGCGGCTGCGGCGCATGGCCATCCGATTCGCTGGCCAGGGTCAGCCAGAGCGCGCCGAGTACCGCCAGGCCGAAGCCGAACCAGGTATTGCGGGCGATCTTCTCGTGCAGCAGGAAAAATGCCCCCACCGCCACCAGCAATGGCAACAGCGCGGTGATCATTCCAGCCTGGGCAGCACTGGTGTGCTGTAGCGCCAGGGACTCGAAGATGAAGTAAAGGCAAGGCTCGCAGGCCGCGAGCCCGAGCAGCCATTTCCAGTCGCCGGAGCGATAGTCGATGCGCCCCCGCCAGCGCCAGGCGGCAAGGAAGATCAGGCTGCCAAGGCCCATACGGGCGAAGATCACCCACATCGCCGGCATTTCCTGGAAGGCGAATTTCAAGGCGATGAAGGAACTGCCCCAGAGCGCCATGGCCAACACCAGACACGCCAGGGAGAACGGCCGAGATTGCTGCACGGGACGCTCCAGTCAAAAGGTGCCTGGAGTATAGGAGGCGCGCGGTGTGGGCCGACAGGTACAGAACGGAGGGGAAACTGTATGGGCCTGCGGCGACTCGGCGATCAGTCCAGGCACCGGTAGTGGACCAGGCTGAACTCCGGCCCTTGCTCGTCGGCAAGTTTGGTGACGGTCAGCCGACCCTGTTCGAGCGTGAACACCTGATGCAACGGGAACTCTCCGTCGGAGGAGCTGACCTGCGAATCGACGCGCCAGCTCTGCCCTCGCTCCCCGGTGGCAATCGCCTGCAGAACGGAAGTCGACTCATAGGAAGTGATCTGCCCGGCTTCAATATTGATCAGCTGTCCGGGACGATTCTCGCGAGCGACCTTGCAGGACTCGGGGTGATCGGAAATCAGCCACTCCCCGAGAAGGGCCGGCGGATAGCTGACTTGTGGGGCGGCCTGGGTCATCTGAACGGTCGCGGAGATAGCCAGGGACAGGAGAGTGAAGGCAGCTTTCATGGAGGGCTTCTCGGATCAGTAATGCCGTTATCCATATACAGGGACGGGGCCAGCCAATCCAATCCCGGTGAGCAAGTCAGGCCGGCTTCACTCCCAAGGCCTGCCCTTGGTCCCCCGCTCCACCGGCGTGCGCTGCTGCATCGCCGCCTTGGCCAGCAGGTGCGCGCTGATCGGCGCGGTGATGAACAGGAATGCGGTGATCAGCAATTCATGCAGACTGACGCCCTCGCCACGGATGCTGAAATACAGCATCGAGGCCAGGATCACCCCGCCCACGCCCAGGGTCGAAGCCTTGGTCGGCGCATGCAGGCGCGTATAGAAATCCGGCAGTCGGTACAAGCCAATGGCGCCGAGCAGGGCGAACAGGCTGCCGGCCAACAGCAGCAGGCAGACCAGCGCTTCGACGATGAATCCGCTATTCATTCGATGATGTCTCCGCGCAGGAGGAACTTGGACAGCGCCACGGTGCTGACGAAGCCCATCACGGCGATCAGCAACGCCGCCTCGAAGTACAGGCCGCTGCCCTTCCAGATGCCGAACAGTACGATCAGCGCGATGGCCTCGACCGACAGGGTATCCAGCGCTAGGATGCGGTCCGCCACCGACGGCCCACGAATCAGCCGCGCTACCGTGAGCAGCAGCGCTACTCCGAGCAGCGTCAGGCAGATCGGGATCACAATGCCGAGCATTCGAACACCTCCTTGAGCGGCGCTTCGTAGCGGGCCTTGATATCCGCCGCCAGGGCCTGCGGGTCCGGCACGTCGAGACCATGGACCAGCAGGAAGCGGCGGTCGTCGCTGAGATCGGCGGATACAGTCCCCGGCGTCAGGGTGATCACGCTGGCGAGAATGGTGATCGCCAAGTCGTCGGTCAGCTCCAGGGGAACCTCCACGAAGCCCGGTTGCAGCCTGGACTTGGGCCCCAGCACCAGTTTCGCCACCTGCAGGTTGGCTACGACTATGTCGTACAGCACCAGGCCGATGAAGCGCAGCAGCAGGCCCGGCCGCTGGATACGCGGTGCGGCCAGCAGCAGGTTGCGGCAGAGCAGCGGAATCGTCAGGCCGAGGATGGCGCCGAGCAGCCAGTGTCCGAGGGAGAAATCGTTGACCAGCAACAGCCAGCTGAACAGCAGGACGGCGCAGAGCAACGGGTGCGGGAAGAGACGACGGATCATGCGCCACCTCCCAGCAGGATCGCCTGGCGGTAGAGCCCGGCGTCAAGCAACTGCATGGCCGTAGCCTGTGCATAGGTGATCAGCGGTCGCGCGGCGACCACCATCAGCGGCGCGCTCGCCAGCAGGCCAAAGGTCGCCAGCAACTTCACCGGCTCACGCTCGGCACTACCCAGCACGGTGCGGCCGGTGCGCCAGAACAGCGTGCTGCCGGCGCGGCTCAACGCGACTATGGTGACCAACCCGCTGAGCAGCACCACGCTCCACAGCGCGATGGCCTCGCTGCCACCGCTCACCGAGCGCAGAAGCATTAGCTTGCCGAGGAACCCCGAAAGCGGCGGCAGACCCGCCACGGCAATTGCGCCGAAGAAGAACGCACCACCCAGCAGATGCGGTTGCAGCAGCGCCGGGCCTTGCACCAGGCGGCCGCCCTTGTCGCCGCGCTGGCGGGCAATCAGGTCGGCCAGGAGGAACAGGCCACCGGCAACCCAGATACTGTGCAGCAGGTAGTAGAGCGCGGCAGACAACGCCTCCGGCGTGCCCAGCGCGATAGCCGCCAGCAGCGTGCCGGCGGAGACGACGACCAGATACGACAACAGTCCTTGCAAAGTGGTGGACGCCAGTGCGCCCAATGCCCCGGCGACAATGCCGGCCAACGCCAGCGGCCACAGCCAGGCTTGCGCGAGGTTCGCCAGCTCACCAGCCTGCTCGCCGAAGATCAGCGTGTAGACCCGCAGGATCGAGTAGATGCCCACCTTGGTCATGATCGAGAACAGCGCCGCGACCGGCGCGCTCGCCTCGGCGTAGGCCTTCGGTAGCCAGAAGTACAGCGGCAGCAGCGCGGCCTTGAGGCCGAACACCACCAGCAACAACAGCGCGGCGGCCCGCACCAGCGGCGCCTGCTCGGCGCCAAGCTGCGCCACGCGCTCGGCCATGTGCGCCATGTTCAGGGTGCCGGTGACGCCGTAGAGCACGCCCACCGCAATCAGGAAGAACGCCGAGCCCACCAGGTTCAGCACCACATAGTGCACGCCCGCGCGCACCCGCCCCGCCCCGCCGCCGTGCAGCAGCAGCGCATAGGAGGCGATCAGCAGGATCTCGAAGAACACGAAGAGGTTGAACAGGTCGCCAGTGAGGAAGGCGCCGTTCAGACCAAGCAGCTGGAACTGGAACAGCGCATGGAAGCGCTTGCCGCGCCGGTCGTCACCGCGCAGCGCGTAGATCAGCGACAGGCTGGCGAGCAGCGCGGTGGCGGCGAGCATCAGCGCACTGAGACGGTCGAGCACCAGGATGATGCCGAACGGCGGCTGCCAGTTGCCCAGCGCGTAGAACTGCACCACACCGCTGTCGGCCTGTTGCAGCAGCACGGCGGACAGCGGCACCAGCGCCAAGGTGGCAAGCAGCGACAGGCCGCGCTGCAGGCGCTCGCCCGCGAGCAGCAGCGCACAGCCGGCGAACAGCGGCAGCAGGACCGGCAGGATCAGCCAGTGATTCATCGGGTCTCCTCCCCGTTGCCACCGTCCACATGATCACCGCCGGTCTCCGCCAGCCCACGCAGGGCCAGGACGATGACGAACGCGGTCATGGCGAAGCCGATGACGATGGCGGTCAGCACCAGCGCCTGGGGGATCGGGTCGCCGGCGTTGGCGACCTTGCCGATCACCGCCGGATCACCCGCGAGACGGCCCATGGCGAAGAGGAACAGGTTGACCGCATAGGACAGCAGGGTCAGCCCCAGCACCACCGGGAAGGTCCGCGCACGTAGCAGCAGGTAGACGCCACTGGCAGTCAGCAGCCCGAGGGCGATGGCGAACAGCGCTTCCATCAGTGCGCCTCCTTGGACAGCGTCGGCGGCTCTTCAAGCTCTGCCGAGGGGGGCGGCCCGCTGACCGAACCGAGGCCCGAGAGGATCAGCAGGGTCGCGCCGACCACGGTGAAGTACACGCCCAGGTCGAAGAGCATGGCGGTGGCCAGTTCGATCTCGCCCACCAGCGGAATGTTGAAGTGGCCGAACGCCGAGGTGAGGAACGGGAAGCCGAAGAACCAGGCACCCAGTCCGGTGATCCCGGCGATCAGCACGCCGAGACCGGCGAGACGGCTGTAGTCCAGCGGCAGCCGCGTGCTCACCCAGCGGCTGCCGCAGGCAATGTACTGGAGGATCAGCGCCACCGAGGTGATCAATCCGGCGATGAAGCCGCCACCGGGCAGGTTGTGCCCGCGCAGGAAGATGAACACCGAGACCAGCAGCGCCAGCGGCAACATCAGCCGCGACAGCACACCGAGGATCGGCGGGAAGCGGTCAGCAGCCCAGGCCCGGCCCTCGTCATCGCGCTCGGCACGCAGCAGACGCAGGCCGTCGAGCAGCGCGAAGATGCCAACGGCAGCGATTGCCAGCACGGTGATCTCGCCGAGGGTATCGAAGCCCCGGAAGTCGACCAGGATCACGTTCACCACGTTGTGGCCGCCACCACCGGACACGCTGTTCTCCAGGTAGTAGCCGGCGATGCTGTCGTACGGCCGGGTCAGTACGGCGTAGGCCAGCAGGGTCACCATCACCCCGGCAGCGATCGCCACTACGAAGTCTCGCAGGCGACGCAGGCTGCTGGAGGCCTTCGGCGTATGTGTCGGCAGGTAGTACAGCGCTAGCATCAGCAGGACCATGGTCACCACTTCCACCGACAACTGGGTCAGCGCCAGGTCCGGCGCTGCGAAGCGGGCGAAGGCCAGGGCCACCAGCAGGCCGGCGATGCTGAGGATGATCAGCGCGGTCAGGCGCTGGCGATGGAACCACACGGTGAGCGGCCCGCTGATCGCCAGCAGGACCAGGCCCAATGCAGTGATGCCATCCAGCGGCGTCTGCGCGCGCGCGCCCTCGACGCCCGGCAGCGGCGCGAGACCGGCAAACACGACAATCACGGCGGCCAGCACCAGCAGCAAGGCGTAACGCTGCAGCGAGCCATTCTCCATGTAGCCAGTCACGCGTGCGGCGAAACGCACTACGCGCTGCACCTGCTGCTCGAACACCAGCTTGGCGTCTACCGCCGGCAAGCCCGCGTACCAGTCGAACAGCGGCTTGCGCAGCACGTAGAGCAGCACCCCGCCCGCGGTGGCGAGGAAACTCATCGCCAGCGGCGCGTTGAAGCCGTGCCAGATCGCCAGGCTGTACTCGGGCAGCGGACCGTTCAGGCTCGACGCAGCGGCGCCGGCCAGCAGCGGACCGACGATCAGCGACGGCATGACGCCCACCAGCAGGCAGATCAGCACCAGGATTTCCACCGGCACCTTCATGTATCGCGGCGGCTCGTGGGGGTGCGGATTGGGCAGGTTGACCGGCTCGCCGTTGAAGAACACGTCGTGGATGAAGCGCACCGAGTAGCTCACCGAGAACAGTGCGCCCACGGTCGCCAGCGCCGGGATCAGCCAGTTGAAGCTGCCCATCATGTTCTGCGCCAGGGTCTCGCCGAAGAACATTTCCTTGCTGAGGAAGCCGTTGAGCAGCGGCACGCCGGCCATCGACGCCGAGGCTACCATCGCCAGAACGGCGGTGTGCGGCATGTACTTCCACATGCCGTTGATGCGGCGCATGTCGCGGCTGCCGGTCTCGTGGTCGATTATCCCGGCGGCCATGAACAGCGAGGCCTTGAAGGTGGCATGGTTGATGATGTGGAAGATCGCCGCGACGTTGGCCATAGGCGAATCCAGGCCGAACAGCAGGGTGATCAGGCCCAGGTGGCTGATGGTCGAGTAGGCCAGCAGGCCCTTGAGGTCGTTCTGGAACAGCGCCATGAAGGCGCCCATCAGCAGGGTCGCAAGGCCGGTCAGGCTGACCAGGTAGAACCACAGGTCATTGCCCGACAGCAGCGGGTAAAGGCGCGCCAGCAGGAAGACGCCGGCTTTCACCATGGTCGCCGAATGCAGGTAGGCCGACACCGGCGTCGGCGCCGCCATGGCGTGGGGCAGCCAGAAGTGGAACGGGAACTGCGCAGACTTGGTGAACACGCCCAGCAGCACCAGGCACAGCGCCAGAGGGAACAGCGGGCTGGCCTGCAGCACCTCGCGCGCACCAAGCACGGTGCTCAGCTCGAAGCTGCCGACCACATGGCCGATAAGCAGAATGCCGGCCAGCAGCGCCAGGCCACCGCCACCGGTGACCGCCAGCGCCATGCGCGCGCCCTTGCGCGCATCCGAGCGATGGCCCCAGAAGCCGATCAGCAGGAACGACGACAGGCTGGTCAGTTCCCAGAACACCAGCATCAGCAGCAGGTTTTCGCTCAGCACCACGCCGAGCATGGCGCCCATGAACAACAGCAGGAAGGCGAAGAAGCGCCCCGCGGGCTCCTTCTCGGAGAGGTAATAGCGGGCGTAGAGAATGACCAGCAGGCCGATGCCGAGGATCAGCAGGGAAAACAGGAAACCCAGGCCATCCAGGCGCAGGCTGAGGTTCAGGCCAAGCTCCGGCAGCCACGCTGCGTTGACCACCAGGGCCTCGCCGCCCAGCACCGCGCGCTGGCTCAGCAGCAGGATCAGCCCCGTCAGCGGCACCAGGCCGGTGGCCGCCGCACAGATGCTACGCCCGAAGCGCTCGCTCAGCAGCGGCAGCAGCACCCCGAAGAAAGGCAGCGCAATGATCAGCGCCAGCATCATGACCCACTCCTTTTCGCCGCCGGGCGGCCCCCATACATACAACCCCGCGCCAAGTGCGCCGGCGTGCGAAGGCCACGATTATCCATATCTATTGAAGACGTGTCATGGATTGAAATATTACTAAAATTCAAGCCATCCCGCGCCGCTCGTGGCCGCGCGAAGGAGAAATGTCCTCCCGGAAACGACAACGCGCGACAGCCGGAAGACTGTCGCGCGCTGAAGTCCGGCTACCACAGGGTAGCCGTGGAGAGCTTAGTGGGCTACGCGGCTGGTGCCGTTGACGGTCAGGATGCGTACGCGCTCGCCAACACGGAACACGGCGCCCGCATCGACTTCCTGGACGTAGGCACGCGTGCTGCCGTCGTCTTCGCGAACGGTGATTTCCACACCCTGGGTACGGGTCAGGCCTTCCTCGGTGGCCGCACCGAGCAGGCCGCCGGCCACGGCGCCGACGATGGCGGTGACATAGCTACCCTTGCCGCCACCGATGGAGCTGCCGCCGATACCACCAACAGCGGCGCCGGCAACCGAGCCAATCGGGGTCTTGGTGCCCTCGATCTTCACGGGACGCAGAGCCTGGATGGTACCCATGCGAACGTTCTGCACGGTACGTGCCTCTTCGCGGGTGTAGGTGTCGCCAGTCAGGCTGGACTGGCAACCACCAAGGGTAAGAGCCAGTGCAGCGAACGTCACGGCGAGCAGGGCGGAATTACGCATGTATGAAACCTCCGGATAGGGCTACGAATATTAGACCCCGACGACAGCCCTCCTGTCACGCCAGGCCTTGCAACAAACTCGTTCAGTTCAGCTTTCATACAGTCTGAGCCGATAACGGCACGAATGCCTGTCCCCGCTCAGCTTTATGTGGGTTGATGGATCGGCTAGGGTATGCGCCCTTGCGAGGAGCGCCCATGGACTACTTCATCATCGTTGTCACCACCGCTGCCGGCCTGTACTTCCACTGGTGGATCTACTGGCGCATCCGCCGCTGGATGGACCGCGATCTGGCGCTATCGTTCGCCGGCGACGATCCCGCCAAGCGCAACTACCTGCTGGAGCGCCTGGAAGAGGCCAAGCGCCAGCGCGTGAAACGCCGCGACCTGCCGCAGTGGCTGCAGCAAGCCGCCGACGATTACCGCGCCGCCTGAGCCAGAGTCCAGAAGCGCGCCAATGCCTCGGCGCGGTTCTCCAGTTCCGTTGCGGCCTGCGCACAGGCCTGGGCCAACGTCATAGGCCCCGGTACCAGGCTGAAGGCCGCCTCGATGCCCTCCTCTCGTAACTCGGGCAATCCCTCACCCAAGCTGCCAGCCAGCGCGACCACCGGTACACCGACGCGACGCGCCAGGCGCGCTACACCCACCGGCGTCTTGCCGTGCAGGCTCTGGCCATCCAGGCGGCCTTCGCCAGTGATCACCAGCCCAGCGCCTTGCAACGCCGGTTCCAGCCCTGAGAGCTCGGCAATCAGTTCGATACCCGGCCGGAAACGCGCCTTGAGGAAGGCCCGACTGGCGAACCCCAGACCTCCTGCCGCACCGACGCCAGGGAACACGCTGTGATCCTCGCCCAGCGTTCGCGCGGCGACCTCGGCGAAATGCCGCAGCGCGGCATCCAGCTGCTCCACCTGTGCCGGACTCGCGCCCTTCTGCGGCCCGAATATCGCCGAAGCGCCCTGCGGCCCGCAGAGGGGATTGTTCACATCGGCGGCCACTTCGATTTCCACCTGCTGCAGTCGCGGATCGAGGCCGGACAAATCGATCGCCATCAGCGTACCGAGCGCCGCGCCACCAGCTCCGAGCTCGGCGCCCTGGGCATCCAGGAAGCGCGCCCCCAGCGCTTGCAGCAAGCCGAGCCCGGCATCGTTGGTGGCACTGCCGCCAAGCCCGAGAATGATCTTGCGCGCACCGGCCTGGAGCGCTTCGCGCAGTAGCTCACCAGTGCCGTGGCTGGTGGTGCGGGTCGCATCGCGCTTGCGCTCCGGCACCCAGTGCAGGCCGCTGGCAGCGGCCATTTCGATCACCGCGGTGCCGTCCTCCAGCCACCCCCAGTGCGCCGTCACCGGCAGCCCAAGAGGACCACAGACCCGGCACTCGCGCCGCTCGCCCGGCTTCGCGGCCAGCACGGCGTCCACCGTGCCCTCCCCGCCGTCGGCCATCGGCCGCAGCAGTATCTGGTCGGACGGACGCGCTCGCAGCCAGCCACGGGCGATGGCCCGGGCGACCTCAGGAGCGGAAAGGCTTTCCTTGAAGGAGTCCGGGGCGATGACGACTTTCATGAGTGCGAGTCCGTTGTGCGGTGGATGAAGGCATCCTACACCGCACAGCGGATAGGCACGGACCTGGAGCGCAGAACTCTGCCCGCGATTAAGGCGCTGCGATGAGTTTCGCGGACAAGGGCCGCACCTTCGGGAATGGCGTAGAGCGTATAACGCTGCGCGTTATACGCCGACTAGCCTTGACAGCCAGTCAGGCCTCGGGATCGGGGCCTACAACCGCGAACGGTCATACGCCCCGCAAGGATCAGGGAGCAAGGCGCTCGCGTACCCAGGCACCATTCTCGACGCGGAAGTTGAGGCGATCGTGCAGGCGGCTCGGACGGCCCTGCCAGAATTCGATGCGGCTCGGCAGCAGGCGGTAACCACCCCAGAACTCCGGGCAGGTCGGCGCTGATTCGGAGAAGCGCTTTTCGGTTTCCGCGAGCAGCTGTTCCAGCTCGCCGCGCCCGTCGATAACCCGACTCTGCGGCGAGGCCCAGGCGCCCAGGCGACTGCCCAGCGGACGCACCCGGTAATAGGCAGCAGACTCCTCAACGGAGACCTTCTCCACCCGTCCCTCGATGCGCACCTGGCGCTCCAGGGCCGGCCAGAAGAAGGTCATGGCCGCGCGCGGGTTCTCACCCAGTTGCTGGCCCTTGGCGCTTTCGTAGTTGCTGAAGAAGGTGAAGCCTCGCTCGTCCAGGCCCTTGAGCAGGAGCACCCGGCAATGCGGCTGGCCCTGGGCGTCCACGGTAGCGAGCATCATCGCATTGGGTTCGACCGGCAGTTGCTCGGTCTTCACGGCCTCCTCGAACCACTGATGGAACAGACCGAACGGCTCATTGGGAGCCTGGGATTCATTCAGTCCGTCACGGGTGTATTCGCGGCGCATATCGGCCAGGGTCTGGGCCATCGGAAGTCTCCTCGGAACGAAGGCCCCTAGCTTATCCAGAGTTGCGCCTTTGCGCTTGATCCACGACAAGCGACATTCCGCCCGGAATGCCGCTTGCGCGAGGCGGGGATCAGTTTTTCTGCGCCAGCGCCACCAGACTGGAGCGCTGGGTCAGCAGCACTTCGACGCGACGGTTCTGCGCGCGGCCTTCGGCGCTGCCGTTGTCAGCGCGCGGCAAGCTCGAACCAACGCCCTTCAGGCGCAGGCGATCGGCGCCCAGGCCGCTGAGGCGGAAGATCGACGATACTGCCTGGGCACGCTGCAGGCTGACCTTGTCGTTGACTGCCTTGTCGCCCGAGCTGTCGCTGTGCCCGAGCACCAGCACACCGCTTTCCGGATCGTTCTGCAGCATCTTCGCGACATTGCCCAACGGGGCGAGGGTGACCGGCAACAGCAGCTCAGGCCGCTTGGGATTGAAGGAGCCGTCCACCGGCGCGATCAGCACCAGCGCATTCTCACGCCGCTCGACAGTGAACTTGCTGCCGGCGACAGCCGCACGCAGGGCCTGCTCACGCTGGTCCAGCCACTCCTTGCTGACCTGCTGGTCCTGCACTTTCGCGCCGGTGCCACCAGCAGTCTGGGCATTGCCAGCAGCGAACGGCCACCACCAGTGGCCGCCTGGCTGCTTGTTGCCAGCGTCGGCAACCTTGGCTGCCTCGACGGGTTTCTTCTCCGCCGCTGGCGCCGCGGCAGTGGCCTCACTCTCGTTGCCGAAGGGCCACCAGTAATGGCTGCTGCCAGCAGCGGGCGCGGCGGCGGTGCTCTCCTTTTCCTTGGCCTGGAACTGACTGCAGGCCGAGAGGCCGATGCAGAGGGCGAGCGTGGAGATCTTCAGCACTTTCATGGGAGCGGCACCATCAGTCGGAACATGAAGGGAGCCCGGAGCGCCACGGCTATATAGTGGCGCCCCAACCTCAACCGTCAGTTTAAGAATTCAGCATAACTTACTCAGTTGGAACGAGATTTTGATTACCAACTGACGAGTGGTGTGTGTCCGTACGATGAGAGGGCCGTCACGTTTTCGGACGACCTTTCGAAGGCGCAATGAGAGGAAGGTTCCTCCCGTCCATCGCTATAGGCTCTCGCCAGCGATGCGCGCCAGGCGCTGGGCGCGCGGGTCCATCAGCACGTAGGGGCCGAGGGTGTTGGTGACGAAGCCGAACGCCAGTTCACGTTCGGGGTCGGCGAAACCGATGGAACCGCCGGCGCCGGGGTGACCGAAGGCACGCGGGCCAAGACCGTAGGTGGCGTTGGCCACATCCGGCTGGTCAAGCATGATCCCCAGGCCGAAGCGTGTGCAAGTCAACAAAGTTCGATCCTCACCCAGCGCATGTTCCCGGGTCAGTTCGGCCAGCAGCGTCTCGTCCAGCAGACTGCCCTGCAGCAGACCGCTGTAGAAACCGGCCAGCGAGCGCGCGTTGCCGTGGCCGTTCGCCGCGGGTTGCTGCATGCGGCGCCATTCGGGCTTGTTGGTGCTGGTCAGCACCGAGGGCGGATTGGTGAAGGCGCGCGTGGAGAGCGCCGCCGGCTCGCTCATCATGGTCCGCAGCAGACGCTGGGCGGCCGCGTCGCCAAGGTTGCCCTTGCCGCGGGCGATGTGCGCAACGCGGTGGAACTCGGCGTCATCCAGGCCAATATGGAAATCCAGGCCCAGCGGCTGGGCAGTGCGCGCAACGATGGCGGTGCCCGGCTCGCGTCCGTCCACGCGGCGGATCACCTCCCCCACCAGCCAGCCATACGTGATTGGTGCGTAGCCGTGCTCGGTACCGGGTATCCACCAGGGCGTCTCGGCAGCCAGCGCGGCCGTCATGGTAGACCAGTCGTAGAGCGCCTCCGGCGCCAGCGGTTCACGGATCGCCGGCAGGCCGGCACGATGGCAGAGCAACTGGCGCACGGTGATGGTCTGCTTGCCCGCCTGAGCGAATTCCGGCCAGTAGCGCGCCACTGGCGCGTCGAGCTCCAGCTTGCCCTCCGCCACCAGTTGCAAGACCGCGACGGCGGCAAAGGTCTTGGTGCAGGAGAACAGGTTGAGGAGCGTATCGGCCTGCCAGTCCTGCCCCGGTTCCTTGCCCGCACTGCCTGCCCACAGATCGACCAGCGTATCGCCGCCGACCTGGATGCACAGCGCCGCTCCGCGTTCCTGGCGGTCTTCGAACAGAGCGCTGAAGGCATCGGCAACGGGGGTGAAGCGGGGGTCGCAGTGGCCGTGCAGGGACATCGGATTCTCCAGTGAACGGTGCAATGACGAAGGGGCAAAGACGCCATTCTTCCAGCGCCCTCCGCCCCTGTGAACCCCGCTAAAGGCGGGTATCGGCCTTACGAATGACGAGTCATTGGCTGTCGGCCTGTTCCTCTTCGGCGCCGCTGTCGTTCACTGGAGTGGACTTGGGCTCCGGCGCCACTTTCGCCGCCGCGCGGGCCTGCTCATCGATGGCCTTGAGCGCCTGCTGGTTGGCCTTGCGCACGGCGTCGACGAAGCCGGTGAAGGGCAGATCGGTGATACCGACCAGGCCGATATGGCCATTCTCACCGTCGAGCAGGCGGCCGGTCACCGGCTGGTCGAGATACTGGAACCAGTGCGCGCCGACGACGTTCGGGGCCTTCACCGCCTCGGCGAGGAAGCGCTGGTAAGCCTCTCCGCGCTGCTGCTCGTTGTACACCTCGGCGACACCGCCCCAGAACGGCCCGCGATCACGGGAGCCGAAGTGGAACTCGGTGATCAGCACCGGCTTGTCCAGGCTGCTCAGATAAGCCACGTCGTAGCCCTGGTGCGGCAGCGGCACGTACAGGTTGAAGCTGAGCAGATCGCAATACTGCGCGCAGGACGCCAGCGCCTCCGGGGTGCTGACGGCGAAACGTGGGCCGAGCAGCAGGTGGTTCGGCGCATGCCACTGCAGCGAGTCCTTGAGGGTCTTGAAGTACTGGTCGGCGTACAGGCGTAGGAAGGCACTGTAGTCCTGGGAAATGGCCGGGTGCGCATCGCTCGGCTGCGGCGCCTGGTAGCCGGGGGCGTCGAGGTCTTCCCAGGCGGCGATGGGCACTCCCCAGGCCTTGGCGAGCGCCTCGTGGTCCTTGTACTTGTCCTTCAGCTGCTTGGTGAAGGCCCGCTTGGCCGGGCTGTCGGTGGACAGCTTCAGCGCGCCAAAGGCCAACGCGTAGTGCGACTGCGCATCGTCGCCGTGACCGGCCCAGGCCAGTTCGTTGTCGGCGTAATAGCCGAGCAGCCAGGCGTCTTCGCGATGGTCGCGGGCGGCGATGGCGATGGCGCGCTCGGCGGCCATGGCGAAACGTGGATCGAAGGGATCGGGCATGGCGCCCCACCAGTCGTAGCCGGTGCTGACGGAGGCGTAATCACCGCTGATCGACAGCGGCACGCTGTACGGCAGGCGCGGCTCCGCCGCGAAGGCTGGATCGCTCCAGTCGCCCAGAGTGTTGAAGCCCCAGGCGCCGAGGCGCTGCAGGGTACGCTCGCGCCAGGCGGCTGCGGCGGCATCCCCCGTCAGCCCACCGTCGGCGCGGAAGCGGTTGGCGGCATAGAAGTCGTACCAGCGGCCATTGCCGAAGGCTCGCCCCTGCTGGGCGCCGACGCCAGCGCGGTCGTCACTCTGGCCGTAGAAGGTCGCCAGCGGATCGCTCTCCTTGGGCAGGCTGGCGAACATGTATTCGCGACCTTCGACGTAGGTCTGGCTGCTGTCGGCATTCGCCGCGTTGACGCCCAGCGACCAGAAGGAATGCCCCTCAGGAGTGACCAGCCACCAGCGGCCGTTGCGCTTTTCGGTGCGGAAGAAACCGGTGCCTTCGAAGGCCGGACCATCCAGCAGCCCGCCAAAGGCGTCGCGGCCCGCCGCCGGCTGCCACTTCTTCAGCTGTTCGCCTTCGGCCTTCCAGGCGCTGGCGAGCTGTTCGGCATTCTTCACCTTTTCCGGCCAGTCGCCACGGCTGGCCTGGCCGAAGCCATCGACGATGCCGGTATAGGCCTTGTGCCACTGATCGCCGTCGGCGAAGGTGCCGAAACGACCCAGCAGGATGTCCTGCGCCGCCTTGGGCGCATTCAGGTAGAGCTTCACCGCACCGACCTTGCTGCGGTTCAGCTCGCCGGTCACCTTGCTGGCGAGCAGCAGGCGCTGGCCGTCCTGGGTGACCGGCATGGGTACGCCGGCGCGCATGCCGAAATCTTCCGCCGAGGTAGCCCGCAACGGGATCAGCAGCGTCTGTGCCGGACCGGGCGCAAGTGCGATGCTCGCGTGCAGGCCCGGGGCACCGGCAACGCCTTCGATCTCCACTTCCAGGGTGATGGCCCAGTCCATGGCGTTCTGGATGCGCAGGCTCATGCTGTCGGCCTGGGACCAGTCCCAGCTGCCGCTGGACGGCGCCAGGCTCAGGGTCGGCTGCGGCGCGGGGCTGAAGTTCACCCGGCGCAGGATCTCGCCCTCGGGCGTGGCTTCGGCGGTGGCGCTGGGCAGGTCGGCGTTCTGCGTGGTGACCGTTACCACGGCCATGGGCTTGACGAAGTTGAACAGGGTTTCATTGCCGCCGGCCGCCCAGGCCGGGGCGCTGGCGATCGCCAGACTGAGCAGCAATGGCAGGTGCCAACGCATCGATGTCATGTGAACGTGTCCTTGAAACTCGCCCGCCGGCTGGCGGGCGCTCGTTTGACAGCAAGTGCGGGATTACGATCCCGCACACGACTCAGGCGATTTCACGGCGGAACGGCGGCAGTGCATTAAGAATGGCCTTGCCGTAGCGTTGCGTCACCACGCGGCGGTCGAGCAGCGTGATGGTTCCGCGATCCTGCTCGGTGCGCAGCAAACGGCCGCAGGCCTGGACCAGGCGCAGCGAAGCGTCGGGCACGGCGATTTCCATGAAGGGATTGCCGCCGCGCGCTTCGATCCACTCCGACAGCGCCGCTTCCACAGGGTCGTCCGGCACCGCGAAGGGGATCTTCGCGATCACCACGTGCTCGCAGTAGGCGCCGGGCAGGTCGACGCCCTCGGCGAAGCTGGCCAGGCCGAACAGCACGCTGGGCTCGCCGTCGTCAACGCGGGAGCGGTGCTTGTTCAGGGTCTCCTGCTTGGACAGGTTGCCCTGGATCAGCACACGCTTGCGCCAGTCGCGCTCCAGGCCGTCGAACACTTCCTGCATCTGCTTGCGCGAGGCGAACAGCACCAGCGAGCCACGTGAACCTTCGACCATCGCCGGCAGCTCGCGAATGATGGCGGCGGTGTGCGCGGCGGCGTCACGCGGGTCGGCCTTGAGGTCGGGCACCCGCAGCACGCCAGCCTCGGCGTGGTGGAACGGGCTCGGCACCACGGCGGTCACCGCCGAGCGCGGCAGGCCGGCGCGCATGCGGTAGCGGTCGAAGGTGCCCAGCGCGGTGAGCGTCGCGGAGGTCACCAGCACGCCGTAGGCCACGTTCCACAGGTTGCGGCGCAGGGTCTCGGCAGCAAGGATCGGGCTGGCGTTGGCCTCGATATCGTAGAAGGTGCCGCTCTCGGCCAGGGTCAGCCAGCGTGCCATGGGCGGGCTGTCTTCCGGATCCTCGCAGGTAAAGGCGGTCCACAGTTCCCAGTTGCCCTGGGCGCGGGACAGCAGGCTGCCAAATAGCGGATACCACTCTTCGGCCTGGTAGCTGGCGATGCCGATGCTGCCCTCCCCGTCCATGGCTTCCTTGAGCAGTTCGGTGAGGCGGGTGAAGAGGTCGGTGAGCTTGGAGAAGCCCTTCTTCAGCTCGATGCCCATCTCGCGGATGTGCTCGGGGATCACCCCGCCCTCGAAGCGGTGGCGCGGTCGCTCGCGGCCTTCCATGTCCTCGCCGGCACGGAAGTCGCCAATCTCTTCGCAGGCGGTGAACATGAACTGCTGGTGCGTGCGCAGTTCACGCGCCAGCTCCGGCACCTGCTCGATCAGGCGACCGAGGTCGCCCGGCAGCGGGTTCTGCGCCAGCAGCTTGGTAAGGTTCTTGTCCACCTGCGCCAACCAGTCGGCGGTGGCGCGCAGGCGGGTGAAGTGGGCGAAATGGCCGATGGCCTTGTCCGGCAGGTGGTGGCCTTCGTCGAACACGTAAATGGTGTCGCGCGGGTCCGGCAGGATCGCCCCGCCCCCCAGAGCCAGGTCAGCCAGCACCAGGTCATGGTTGGTGACGATCACGTCGACCTTGGTCATGCCTTCGCGCGCCTTGTAGAAGGCGCACTGCTGGAAGTTCGGGCAATGGCGGTTAGTGCACTGGCTGTGGTCGGTGGTGACCTGCGCCCATTGCGCGTCCTCGATGGCCTCGGGCCAGGAATCACGATCGCCGTCCCAGCGGTTGCCGGCCAGGCGCTCGATCATCTGGTTGAACAGCTTGCTGGAGGACTCGTCCACGTCGATGCGGAAACCTTCCTCCTCGAACAGCTGGGCGGTGGCGCTCTGCGCCTGGCCTTCCTGCAGCAGGTGGTCGAGCTTGGACAGGCACATGTAGCGCCCACGGCCCTTGGCCAGGGCGAAGCTGAACGACAGGCCGGAGTTGCGCAGCAGGTCGGGCAGGTCCTTGTGGACGATCTGCTCCTGCAGGGCAACGGTGGCGGTGGCTACCACCAGGCGCTTGCCGGCGGCCTTGGCGCAGGCGATGGCGGCCAGGCTGTAGGCGACGGTCTTGCCGGTGCCGGTGCCGGCTTCCACGACGACCACGGCGGCATCGCCCAGACGATGGCCTTCCTCGTCGCTGGCGATGGTCCCCAGGACCTTGGCCACTTCGGCGATCATCAGGCGCTGGCCGTAGCGCGGCTTGAGTTCCTTGGCCTCGAGGAAGCGCGAGTAGGCGCCCTGGATCGTGGCCTTGAGTTCGGTGCTGAGCATGGACTTCCCGGGCCCCGGCAATGCCCATGTGGACACATCCGGATGCTGGATAAATTTTCAGTGGTTCGATGAGCCGGCTATGATAGCGCGACTGACCACAACCGCCAGCGGAGATCGTCCGAATGACACCCTTTGCCCCCGTCTATGCCCTGCACGTCCTGGCCGCTCTGGTCTGGGTCGGCGGCATGTTCTTCGCCTGGATGGTGCTGCGTCCGGCCGCCGTCGCCGCGCTGGAGCCGCCAGCCCGGCTGAAGCTATGGCTGGAGGTATTCCCGCGCTTCTTCCGCTGGGTATGGGCTGCGGTGATCCTGCTGCCGGTGACCGGCATTGGCATGCTGCAGTTGAGCTTCAACGGCATGGCCGGCGCGCCGCGCTATGTGCAGGTGATGATGGGGCTGTACGTGGCGATGCTCGCGCTGTTCCTGCGCATCCAGGCCCTGCAGCTACCGGAGCTGCGCCGCGCGGTCGACGCGCAGGACTGGCCGGCCGGCGGTGCCGCGCTGGGTAAGATCCGCAAGACCGTGGGCCTGAACCTGCTGATCGGCCTGGCCCTGGTGGCTTTCGTCGCCGCCCGCCCGCACTGGTAAATCCCGATGCCCGCCCGATTGCCGGGCGGGCCTCTGTTCAAGGGCGATGGCTCAGAAGCGCTGCACTTCCAGGCGACCTTCGCGCCCCGCCGCACCCTCTGCGCCACCCTTGCCATCCGATCCCGGATGTTCGCCAGCCACCGAATAGAACCAGCATCCACGCTCGTTACTGCGCGGGCCAGCCTTGCCGGGCTTGCCTCCCGCCCCGCCCGCGCCGCCTTCCAGGCGCACTTTCACCCGATTGACGTCGAACTGCTCCGGAACCTCCAGGCGCACCACGCCGCCGGCCGCACCAGAGCGGCCATTGGCACCATTCTGACCGTCACCGGCGGGATTGCCGCTGCCCCACAGGCAGCCAGAGGTCTTCGCGCTACCGCCGTCCAGGCCGTCATAGCCCGGCGCACCAACGCCGCCGCGAACATCGACCAGCAGGTTTTCCACCTGCACATTCTGCAGACGCAGTATCAGATTACGACCGCCGCTGGCCGGCTTCTCGAAGCTGCCCGAGCTGCCCTGTGCAGCGATCACGCTGCCATCGGCCAGATTGCCGTGCCTGACCTCGATCTGCAGCGTCTCGCCGCCGGGGAACACCCCCAGTCGCGCATTCTTCGCCAGGTCCAGCTCACCGACCTTCAGCACTTTCACCTGCGACGGAATCAGCAGCGCGCCCTCGACCCCCACGCTGATGCGATCCAGGCTCAGGCTATCGCCCTTCACCGGCAGGCGCAGCACGGTGTTGGGCTGGACTGTGACGTTACCGGCAGCCGAACACACCAGTGGCACGAACAGCGCCAGGCCCAGCAACGACTTACGCATGCGTATCTCCTTCTACATTTGCAGTTGCCGGTTTCTCGGCCGCCGGCTGCGGCAGGGTAGCGAAATGGAAGACGCCGAACAGCAGTATCTGCAGACGGTCCATCCCCGGACGAGGACGGCCGAGCAGGCGATTGCGCAGCGCCAGAATCTCGATGATGTGAATCAGCAGAATCAGCACGCCCGCCGTAGTGAGCAGCGTACTGAAGGGATGTGCGAAAGGCAGGATCAGATTGGCCAGCACCGCCAGCCAGAACAACAGGGCAATCAACTTGCCCAGACCCAACAACGCTTTCATGAGATGCCCCCATTTTCTCTTTGCCGGGGAACATACCCTGCTGCCGGAAGCGATGCCAGTGGCAGGCCACTATGACAAAGGGGGCCAAATGGCCCCCTTTGAGTACTGCATCACGCCTGGATCATTGACGCTTGATCTTGATTTCCACGCGGCGGTTCTCGGCGCGGCCTTCCTTGGTCTTGTTGTCGGCAACCGGCTGGGTCTTGCCGTAGCCTTCAACCGACTTGATGCTGCTGGCCGGAACACCCTCTTCCACCAGGTAGTCCGCCACCGCATGGGCACGGCGCTCGGACAGTTTCTGGTTGTAGGCATCTTTACCGATGCTGTCGGTATGGCCGGCAATGTCCAGCTCGGTGGTCGCCGCTTCACCCTTCAGGCGGGTGGCGATGGCATTGAGCTGGTCCTTATCCCGCGCATCGATCTTCGACGAGTCGAAGGCGAAGTGCAGGTCACGCACAACGATGGTCTCTTCCTTGGGCAACGGAGCCGGAGCCGGTTCCGGAGCCGGAGCCGGCTCCGGAACCTGCGCCACTTGCTCCCCAGCACCATGCACCCAGCAGTAGGACGCACCCAGCACACCACCAATCACCGCGCCCCAACCGGCCCAGGTGCCGCTTTCCGTGGCGCCCAGACCAGCGCCGCCAACACCGCCAACCAGCGCGCACGTCGGCCAGTCGGACTTCTGCAACCCTGCGCAGCCGGTAAGCAACGTGCTGACCAGCAGCAGGGGTAAAGCGGTCCTTGTGATGCTCATAAATTCAACTCTCCTCTAATGATCGGGTCTTGACCGACACCTACCGAGTAAAGACGGCACTGACAGAATGCGCCAGCACTAGGCCACGAGGGTGTCACACGCTAGTCTTCGTCCATTCATCCTCGCCTTCGACGAAGCCCATGATTTCATCACGCACACCGCAACAAGCTCTCGCCGCCCTGCTCGACCGCTATGCACCGCAGCGCCTGCTGCTGGTGGGTGCCAGCCAGATCCCCGCGGTGGAAGCGTTCTGCGCGGCGCATCAGGATTGCGAACTGTTCCACGCTCCCGCAGGCGCACTGCCCGCGGACATCGCCGCGCACCGCTACGACCTGGCGCTGCTCGCCGACTGCCTGGAACACCTGCCGCGGCGCGAGGCGCAGCAACTGGTAGGGGGCATCCGCAATCTCAACAGCAGCCGGGTCGCCGTGCTGGTCGACCTCGACGCTGCGCAAGCCCAGGACACCGACTTCTATGCGCTGGCCATGCAGGCCAGCGAACGCTTCCAGCGCGATTCGCAGGTGATCACCCTGTTCACCTACGATCTGCACGAATACAAGCAGGTCCCGGACTGGCTCAACGCCAAGTTCTGGGCCAACCCGGAAAACTTCGGCAAGTACTGGTGGTGACCATGATCGAACCGACCTGCCCCTGCGGAAGCGGGCGCCCCCTGCCCGAGTGCTGCGGACGCTTCCATGCCGGCGTCGCGGCCCCCACCGCCGAAGCCCTGATGCGCTCGCGCTACAGCGCCTACGCGCTGGGCCTGGTGGACTATCTGCAGCGCACCACACTGCCCGCCCAACAGCAGGGCCTGGGCCTGGACGCCATCCGCGCCTGGAGCCTGGGCAGCACCTGGCTGGGCCTGGAGGTAGAGAGCCACGAGGTGCTCGGCGGACAGCCGGAACATGCGCGGGTCACCTTCGTCGCCCGCTGGCACGACAGCAATGGCGAGCACAGCCACCGCGAATGCTCGGGCTTCGTGCAGCGCGATGGCCAGTGGTACTTCCTCGACCCCACCGTGCCGATGAAGCTGGGGCGCAACGATCCCTGCCCCTGCGGCGCTGGCGGCAAGCTGAAGAAATGCTGCGGCCCCTGGATCGAGTGATGGAGCGCAGGGCGTAGAGCCGTGCGTGATTGTGCGTCCAACGTCCCGGCCCCGACTAAGGTGTGAAGGCGCCCCACTTGGGGCCGGCAAGCGTCTCGGCTAGAATCCGCGCCTTTTTCGGGGCGGCGGCCGTTCGCCGCACCGGTTACCCCTGCCGGACCTCGCCATGCTGCTCACCGTTCTCTACATCATCGCCATCACCGCCGAAGCCATGACCGGCGCGCTCTCCGCCGGCCGCCGCAGCATGGACCTGTTCGGCGTGGTGCTGGTGGCCTGCGTCACCGCCCTGGGCGGCGGTTCGGTGCGCGACATGCTGCTGGGCCACTACCCGCTGACCTGGGTGCGCCATCCCGAATACCTCGCCCTCACCGCCGCCGCTGCGCTGGTCACCGTATTCATCGCGCCGCTGATGCGCCACCTGCGCTCGCTGTTCCTCGCGCTGGACGCCGTGGGCCTGGTGGCCTTCACCCTGATCGGCTGCCAGGTCAGCCTGGAGATGGGCCACAGCCTGCTGATCGCCGCGGTCAGCGGCGTGATCACCGGGGTCTTCGGCGGCATCCTGCGGGATATCTTCTGTAATGACGTGCCGCTGATCTTCCGCCGCGAGCTGTATGCCAGCGTGTCCTTCGCCAGCGCCTGGTGCTACCTGATCTGCCTGCAGATCGACCTGCCCAAGGAGCAGGCCATGCTGATCACCCTGTTCGCCGGCTTCCTGTTCCGCATGCTGGCGATCCGCTTCCGCTGGGAAATGCCCAAGTTCGTCTACAAGGACGATCCGCAGCAGGGCGACTGAATCAGTCCACCAGTTTCAAATGGCTGGTATCCGGCGCGGGCCCTGCCGATGCGGCCTTGGCCTGGCCCATGTCGCTGCCGACCGGTGCCAGGCTGAACTGGCTGAGGTCCACGCGCGGAGCCTGGGCCTCGGGCTTGTCGTCCTGCAGGTCAGTACCCACCGGCGCGAGGCCGAAATCCAGCGCCTCGACGTCGGCGAACGCCGCCATGTACTCGTCACGCGGCGCAACCTGCAGGCGCCCCGGCGTCGCCGCACTGGCAGTCCGGTGCTGTTCGGGCGCTTCGGCAGGCGGTGGCGCCAGCTCGATCTCCTCGATCGGCGCATCCATGTCCACCACCTCGACGACGGCACCGGCGCGCTCGATCACGCTGCGGTACTTCTCCGCCGCCGCCTCGTCCAGATTGTTCTTGATCACCATGCGCCGGCCGGAAAACAGCAATTCGATGCGCTGTGCGTCGGCCTGGAACAGCCTGGCCAGGTTGGCTTTCACGCTGTCGAGTTGGGCACCGGGCACGATCCGACCCGAAAAGGCGATCTCATAGCGGCTCATCATCACTCTCCTGTGTTAACCCGCCGGTTACATTCGACCAGTATGGTGCAGCTTTTTTTAACGTAACAACAACTTGCAGCCGAGCAGCTGCTTGGTACACTGGGGCCTGCTAGGGGATAGACATGAATTATCAGGCGCAAATGATAAGAATTCTCAGCCTGCTCTGGCTGTTCAGCCTTGTCTCGGGCTGCAGCTGGATGTCGGGCGATTTCATACAGCCGGAAGTGAAGCTGGTGAAGGTCGACGTCGTCAAAGCGCGCCTGCTGGAACAGGAATTCACCCTGCGTTTCCGCATCGACAACCCGAACGACTTCAGCCTCCCGGTCCGCGGCCTGGCCTACAAGGTCAAGCTGAACGATATCGACCTGGCCGAGGGCGAGTCGAACAACTGGTTCACAGTCCCCGCCAATGGCCATGAAACCTTCGACGTGCCGGTGACCACCAATCTCTGGCGGCACATGAAGTACATCGTCAAGCTGCTGGAAAAACCCGACAGGCCGATTCGCTACAGCCTCACCGGTGAAGTGAAGACTGGCCTGCTGTTCGGGCAGAGCGTGCACATCGCCCGCAATGGCGAGATAATTCCCGGCGATTTCATCCCCGAGTGAGCGTCACCATGAGCCAGGAACCCCACGTACACGGTCCGAACTGCAACCACGACCATGATCATGACCACCACCATGACCATGGCCACGTGCACGGCCCGCACTGCAACCACAGCCACGAGCCGGTGCGTAACCCGCTCAAGGACGTCGGTCGCAACGACCCCTGCCCTTGCGGCAGCGGCAGCAAGTACAAGAAGTGCCACGGCGCCTGATCCCGGTACCGAGCACCTGAGAAGGCCCGCCCAGTGCGGGCCTTCTGCTATCCGACCAAACTATCCATCGGCAGCCGCAAATCCCGCCGCGCGTGGCTTGCGCGGTCATCACCGCCTCACTAACGTAGCGCCTTTCCCGCGACCCCTTTCGTGCAGGAGCACATCTTCATGGCCCCGCGAGCCTTCCGCCGGCTTCCCAGCTTCGGCCTTGCCGCCACCTTAAGCGCCGCCGTCAGCCTTGCCGGCTGCCAGAGCTGGCTGAACGACCACTACGCCGACAGCGTGACGCCGACCACCGGCGTGCAGCCGATCAAGGGCCTGGCGGACAACGTATCGGTCCGCCGCAACAGCCTGGGAATGCCGCTGATCGAGAGCAGCAACTTCCACGACGCGCTGTTCACCCTGGGCTATGTGCACGCAAGCGACCGTATAAGCCAGATGGTCGGCCTGCGCCTGATGGCTCAGGGGAGGTTGTCGGAAATGGTCGGCCCCGGCGCGCTGGAAACCGACCGTTTCATGCGCACGGTGAACCTGAAGAAGGCCGCGGATGCGCTCTACGCCGGCGCCTCGCCGCGCCTCAAGCGCTTCTTCGAGACCTATGCGCGCGGCGTCAACGCCTACCTGTACCGCTACCGCGACAAGCTGCCGATGGACCTCGCCGAATCGGGCTACCACCCCGAGTACTGGAAGCCGGAAGACTCCGCTCTGGTCTTCAGCCTGCTGAACTTCGGCCTGGCAGTGAACCTGCAGGAAGAGATCGCCTCGCTGGTCATCGCGCAGAAAGTCGGCGCCGACAAGCTGCCCTGGCTGACGCCGATCTACCCGGACGAGCCGCTGCCCTTCGATGAAGCCGAGAAGCTCAAGGGCCTGCGCCTGGACGGCAGGATCGCCGGCCTCGACGCCTTGGACCGCGCCGCCGGCCAGGTCGCCGCACTGCAGATGATGGGCGTCGCCGCCTCCAACAACTGGGCCATCGCCCCGCAGCGCAGTCGCAGCGGCAAGAGCATCCTGGCCAATGACACCCACCTGCCACTGTCCATGCCTTCGGTGTGGAACTACGTGCAGATCCGCTCGCCGAAATTCAGCGCCGCTGGCGTCTCCATCGCTGGCGTACCGGGCGTGGTCGCCGGCTTCAACGGCAAGCTGGCCTGGGGCATGACCATGGTCATGGGCGACAACCAGGACCTCTTCCTGGAGCAGGTGAAGCGCCAGGGCAGCAAGCTCTACTACCTCGCCGACGGCCAGTGGAAACCAGCCACCGAACGCAACGAGACCTTCTTCGTCAAGGGCCAGAGTCCGGTCCGCGAAACCATCTACGAAACCCGCCACGGCCCGCTGCTCAACAGCGCCCTGGGCGAGCGCAAGCACGATCTGCAGCCGCTGCCGCTGTCCAGCGGCTATGGCATCGCCTACAAGAGCATCCAGGGCGAGTCCGACCGCACCCTCGATGCCTTCTTCGACCTGTCCCGCGCGAAGAACGTCGAGCAGGCTTTCGACGCCACCCGCGACGTCCGGGCCATGGCGCTGAACATCGTGTTCGCCGACGAGAAGCACATCGGCTGGCAGGTCACCGGGCGCTTCCCCAACCGCAAGGAAGGCCGCGGCCTGCTGCCCTCGCCCGGCTGGGACGGCCGCTACGACTGGGATGGCTACGCCGATCCGATCCTGCACCCGTCCGACCAGGACCCGGCGCAGGGCTGGCTGGGCACCGCCAACCACCGGACCGTGCCGCCAGGCTACGGCGCGCAGCTGTCCAGCTCCTGGTACTACCCGGAGCGCTACGAGCGCATCGCCCAGCTCGCCAGCGCCAGCAAGAGCCACGACTACCGCAGCATGATCGCCATGCAGTACGACCAGACCACGACCTTCGCCGGCAAGCTGCAGGCGATGCTGGACGCGCCGGGCATGACGCAACCGCTGAAGCAGGCCATCGACGCCCTGCCCGCCGACCAGCGTGCCCGTGCCCGCGAAGCGCTCGACCGGATCATGGCGTTCGACGGCAAGCTCTCCGCCACGTCCTCCGACGCGGCCCTGTACGAGGCGTTCCTGCAGGAAAGCACCAAGCAGATCTTCCTCGACGAACTAGGCCCGGAAGACAGCCCGGCCTGGAAGGCCTTCGTGGAGAACGCCAACCTCTCCTACTCGGCCCAGGCCGACCACCTGCTGGGGCGCGACGACAGCCCGTTCTGGGACGACATCCGTACCCCACAGAAGGAAGACAAGCCGACCATCCTCGCCCGCAGCCTGGCCGCCGCCACCGCCTTCTGCGAGCAGAAGATGGGCAGCGACCGCAATGCCTGGCAGTGGGGCAAGCTGCACACCTACGAGTGGGTCAGCGACAGCACCAAGATGGCGCCGAACCTGAGTGCCAGCGAGCGTGCCAGCCTGAGCGCGATCAAGGGCTACCTGGACCGTGGTCCGTACCCGGCCGGCGGCGATCACACGACGCTGAACGTCTCGGCGTACCACTGGGGACAGGACTTCGACACCTGGCTGATCCCGGCGATGCGCATCGTCGTCGACTTCGGTCAGAGCGAGCCGATGATCGGCGTCAACAGCAGCGGCCAGTCCGGCAACCCGGCCAGCCCGCACTATGCCGACGGCATCGATGCCTGGCTGAAGGGCAACTACATGAGCTTCCCCTTCCAGTCGCAGAACCTCGATCGGGTATACGGCACCAAGCGCCTGACGTTGATCCCGCAAAAATAATCCGCCGGCGCGGGAACTTTCGCGCGCCGCGTCGACTCCTAACTGTCGACTTACTCCATGATCATTTTCAGGCACCTTCGGGTGCCTTTCTTTTTTCCCGTCCGTTTCCCCACCCGCGCACCACTCTGTTACCCGACGCCTCACTCCCTTGCCCCAACCGGGTGCGCACGGCGGGGTTGCCGCTGCTATACCTTTTGCAGGAGCGCGTCCGTCGTCCTTTTCCTATCGCTGGCGTTCGCGGCCCCAAGTCTGGTTCGAAAATTGCTGTCCTTGCGCTGTTGCACAGGTGTTCCCGTTCATTCCGCCTGCTCGACCAACCTCAAAGGATTCCATTCGATGAAAAAAGCCTGGTTGACCCTCTCCGCCCTGGTCCTGATGGCCAGCGCCGGCGCCCTGCAAGCCAAGGAGTGGAAAGAGATCCGCTTCGCCACCGACCCTTCCTACGCACCCTTCGAGTCCAAAGCCCCGGACGGTAGCCTGGTCGGCTTCGACATTGACCTGGGCAACGCCATCTGCGAGCACCTGAAGGTCAAGTGCGTGTGGATGCCCAACGACTTCGACGGCATGATCCCGGGCCTGAAAGCGCGCAAATTCGACGGCGTGATCTCCTCGATGACAGTCACCGAGGCACGCAAGAAGGAAATCGACTTCACCGAGAAACTCTTCACCGGCCCCTCGGCGATGATCAGCAAGAAGGGCGGTGGCCTTCAGGCCACCGCCGACTCGCTCAAGGGCAAGACCGTAGGCGTGGAGCAAGGCACCATCCAGGAGACCTTCGCCAAGACCAAGCTGGAACCGGCCGGGGTCAACGTGAAGAGTTACCAGAACCAGGATCAGGTTTACTCCGACCTGGTCTCCGGTCGCCTCGACGCCTCGCTGCAGGACATGCTGCAGGCCGAACAGGGCTTCCTCACCACCGACCAGGGCAAGGCCTTCGAGATCAGCAAGCCGGTGCACGACCCGCTGATGCCGGCGGACATCGCCATCGGCGTGCGCAAGGGCAACGATGAGCTACGCGAGATGCTGAACAAGGGCATCAAGGCCATCCACGCCGACGGCACCTACGACAAGCTGCAGAAGAAATACTTCGGCGACCTCGACATCTACCACGACTGATCCACCCCAGCACGCCCGCCCCTGCGGTCGGGGCGGGCCCGTTACGGCAACGTCCGCATCACGGGAGCGCTCAGCGCATGCTCCAGGAAATCCTCGAATCCATCAGTCTCAAGGGCTACGGGTCAATCCTGCTGGATGGCACCTGGATGACCGTCAAACTGTCGATCTGCTCATTGCTGCTGTCGGTCCTGCTCGGCCTGATCGGCGCCAGCGCCAAGCTCTCCGGCAGCAAACTGCTGCGCATCCCGGCCACCCTGTACACCACGCTGATCCGCGGCGTACCCGACCTGGTGCTGATGCTGCTGATCTTCTACAGCCTGCAGACCTGGCTGGCCGATCTCACCGACTACATGGGTTGGGAGTACATCGAGATCGACCCCTTCAGCGCCGGCATCATCACCCTGGGCTTCATCTACGGCGCCTACTTCACCGAAACCTTCCGCGGCGCCATCCTCGCGGTGCCGCGCGGCCAGCTGGAAGCGGCCAGCGCCTATGGCCTGAGCCGGGCACAGCGTTTCCGCTTCGTGCTCTTCCCGCAGTTGATGCGCTTCGCCCTGCCAGGGCTGGGCAACAACTGGATGGTGCTGATCAAGTCCACCGCGCTGGTCTCCATCATCGGCCTGTCCGACGTGGTCCGCGCCGCGCAGGACGCCGGCAAGAGCAGCTACCGGCTGTTCTTCTTCCTGATCGTGGCCGCATTGATCTACCTGGCCTTCACCACCCTGTCCAACTTCGTGCTCAACGCCCTTGAGCGCCGTTATGCCATCGGCGTGCGCGAGGCCCTGCGATGATCGAGTTGCTGCAGCAATACGGCAAAGCCTTCCTCTGGACCGACGGCTATCACATCACTGGCCTGGCCATGACGCTCTGGCTGCTGGTGGTGTCCATCGCCTTCGGCTTCACCTTCGCCATTCCCCTGTCCATCGCCCGCGTCTCGCGCAACCCGCTGGCGCGCTGGCCGGTGCAGTTCTACACCTACGTGTTCCGCGGCACGCCGCTGTATATCCAGCTGCTGGTCTGCTACACGGGCATCTACAGCCTGGCGGCGGTACGCGAACAACCGGTGCTCGACGCCTTCTTCCGCAACGGCCTGAACTGCACCCTGCTGGCCTTCGCCCTGAACACCTGCGCCTACACCACGGAAATCTTCGCCGGCGCCATCCGCAACATCGCCCACGGCGAAGTCGAGGCAGCGCACGCCTACGGCCTGAGCGGCTGGCGGCTGTACCGCTACGTGATCATGCCCTCGGCGCTGCGCCGCGCGCTGCCGTACTACAGCAACGAAGTGATCCTCATGCTGCACTCCACCACCGTGGCCTTCACCGCCACCGTGCCAGACATGATGAAGATCGCCCGCGACGCCAACGCCGCGACCTTCCTGTCCTTCCAGTCCTTCGGCATCGCCGCGATGCTCTACCTGGTGACCTCCTTCACCCTGGTCGGACTGTTCCGCCTGGCCGAGCGGCGCTGGCTGGCCTTCCTGGGTCCCAGCCATGGCTAAGCCCCGCACCGCACTCGACGCCGCCCCCGTACCGCACTCCTGAGGCCCGCATGACCACACTGAAGATCGAGTCCCTGCACAAGCGCTACGGCGACAACGAAGTCCTCAAGGGCGTATCCCTGGAAACCAAGACCGGCGACGTGGTGAGCATGATCGGCGCCAGCGGCTCGGGCAAAAGCACCTTCCTGCGCTGCATCAACTTCCTCGAACAACCCGACGAGGGCAGGATGATCCTCGACGGCGAGGAAGTACGGATGCTGCCCGGCCACGGCGGCATGCGCGTCGCCGACCCGGCGCAACTGCAACGCATCCGCACGCGGCTGGCGATGGTGTTCCAGCACTTCAACCTGTGGAGCCACATGACCGTGCTGGAGAACGTTACCCTCGCGCCGCGCCGGGTACTGGGCGTGGAGCGCAAGGAGGCCGAGGACCGCGCACGCAGCTACCTGAGCAAGGTCGGCCTGCCGGCGCAGGTGGTCGACAAGTACCCGGCCTTCCTCTCCGGCGGCCAGCAGCAGCGCGTGGCCATCGCCCGTGCGCTGGCGATGGAGCCGGAAATCATGCTGTTCGACGAACCCACCTCGGCGCTCGACCCGGAACTGGTCGGCGAGGTGCTCAAGGTCATCAAGGCGCTGGCCGAGGAAGGTCGCACCATGATCCTGGTAACCCACGAAATGGCCTTCGCCCGCGAGGTGTCCAGCCAGGTACTGTTCCTCCACCAGGGCCGCGTCGAGGAGCAGGGCCCGCCGCAGGAGGTGCTCGGCAAGCCGAAGAGCGAGCGGCTGCGACAGTTCCTCAGCGGTAATCTGAAATAACCGCCACGCTCTGGTATCCGCGATCCGGTCGGCAGTCCCTACAAGAGTCGCAAGCGACTCAGAGGCTACGGGGTGACGAAGGACCGTAGGAGCTGGCCATGCCTGCGATGGCCCGAGCGCAGGAACATCGCGGACGGAGTCCGCCCCTACGATCACCGGCCTGCCAGGACTGGGGAATGTGATTCCCGGAACCAATCACAGGCAACAAAAAACCGGGCCCGAGCCCGGTTTTTTTGCTCATAGCAGAAGGATCAGGCCTTCGGCAGGGTCACGCCCCTCTGGCCCTGATACTTGCCACCACGGTCCTTGTACGACACTTCGCAAGCCTCGTCCGACTGCAGGAACAGCATCTGCGCCACGCCTTCATGGGCGTAGATCTTCGCCGGCAGGTTGGTGGTGTTGGAGAACTCCAGGGTCACGTGGCCTTCCCACTCCGGTTCCAGCGGGGTGACGTTGACGATGATGCCGCAGCGCGCGTAGGTGCTCTTGCCCAGGCAGATGGTCAGCACGTCGCGCGGGATGCGGAAGTACTCGACGGTACGGGCCAGGGCGAAGGAGTTCGGCGGAATGATGCAGACGTCGCTGTTGATGTCCACGAAGCTCTTCTCGTCGAAGTTCTTCGGGTCGACCACGGCCGAATGGATGTTGGTGAATACCTTGAATTCGGCGGCGCAGCGCACGTCGTAGCCGTAGCTGGAGACACCGTAGGAGATCACCCGGCTGTCATCGGCACCGCGAATCTGGCGCTCGACGAACGGCTCGATCATGCCGTGCTCCAGAGCCATGCGGCGAATCCACTTGTCCGATTTGATGGTCATGGCGGGCGTCCCGTAGCTGTTGAAAAAGAAACGCGAATCTTACCGGCAGGCGCACCGCCCGGCAAAGGGGCGCGCCGGGCGGTGGGTTGTCGCTCCCACAATCCGGGAGCTCGACAGCCGTCAGTCGTCGCTGATCGAGATGTTCGGCATGGCCGGAGCGGCCTTCTCGCTCAGGGCGATGCGCGCGCCCACGCAGCGGGCCATTTCCTGGTAGATCATCGCCAGCTGGCTTTCCGGGTCGGCAACCACCGTGGGCTTGCCGCCATCGGCCTGCATGCGGATGGCCATCGACAGCGGCAGCGAGGCCAGCAGCTCCACGCCGTACTGCGCCGCCAGCTTCTCGCCGCCGCCTTCGCCGAACAGGTGCTCGGCATGGCCGCAGTTGGAGCAGATGTGCACCGCCATGTTCTCCACCACGCCCAGCACCGGGATGTTGACCTTGCGGAACATCTCCACACCTTTCTTGGCGTCGAGCAGGGCCAGGTCCTGCGGGGTAGTGACGATCACCGAGCCGGCCACCGGGACTTTCTGCGCCAGGGTCAGCTGGATGTCGCCGGTGCCCGGCGGCATGTCGATGACCAGGTAATCCAGGTCGTTCCAGGCGGTCTGGGTGATCAGCTGGATCAGCGCGCCGGAAACCATCGGGCCGCGCCAGACCACCGGGGTGTTGTCGTCGGTGAGGAAGGCCATGGACATGACCTCGACGCCGTGGGACTCCAGCGGGATGAACCACTTCTGGTCGCGGATCTTCGGCCGGGTGCCTTCGGGGATTCCGAACATGATGCCCTGGCTCGGGCCATAGATGTCGGCATCGAGGATGCCGACCTTGGCACCTTCGCGGGCCAGTGCCAGAGCGAGGTTCGCAGCGGTGGTGGACTTGCCCACGCCGCCCTTGCCGGAAGCCACGGCGATGATGTTCTTGACGTTGCTCATGCCCGGCACCTGGGCCTGGGCCTTGTGCGCGGCGATGTGGGTTTCCACCTTGACCTGAGCCGAGTCGACGCCGTCCAGCGCTTCCAGGGCCATCTGCACGGTCTGCGCCAGGCCGTTCTTGAACAGGCCCGCCGCGTAGCCCAGCTCCAGGGTCAGCGAGACGCGCCCACCCTGGATATCCAGCTCGCGCAGGTAGCCGGCGTCCATCAGGTTCTGGCCGGTGTGAGGGTCGTTGATCTGGCGGAGAAGGTTTTCCACCGTGGCTCGGTTGACGGCGCCCATGGGTACTCCCGATGAAAGACTGAGCAGAATAGGCGGGCATATTACGCCTCTCGCCGCCGCCTTGCTTGGCATCATCGGTGGTAAACCGGGTTCGCGAGCAAGCTCGCTCCTACAGGGGGCATGCTCTTCGCAGGAGCGAGCTTGCTCGCGAACAGCCCTGCGCCCATGTGCCGCAGAGGCATCCACCCTTACAGCCAAGCGGCACACGGGTGAAAAATCAGCCACGTCCCTATATAGTTGCCGACTTCCCTCGTTTTTCCGTCACGGCCGATCATCATGTCCGAAGCCCGCAAGATTCTCGTCACCAGCGCCCTGCCCTACGCCAACGGTTCGATCCACCTGGGTCACATGCTGGAATACATCCAGACCGACATCTGGGTGCGTTTCCAGAAGATGCGTGGCAACCAGGCGGTGTACGTGTGCGCGGACGACGCCCACGGCTCGGCCATCATGCTGCGCGCCGAGCGCGAAGGCATCACCTCCGAGCAACTGATCGACGGCGTGCGCGCCGAGCACATGGCCGACTTCGCCGACTTCATGGTCGACTTCGACAACTACCACTCGACCCACTCGGAAGAGAACCGCGAGCTGTCCTCGGCCATCTACCTCAAGCTGCGCGAAGCCGGCCACATCGCCACCCGCCCGGTGACGCAGTACTTCGACCCGGAAAAGCAGATGTTCCTGGCCGACCGCTTCATCAAGGGCACCTGCCCCAAGTGCGGCACCGCCGACCAGTACGGCGACAACTGCGAAGCCTGCGGCGCGACCTACTCGCCCACCGAGCTGAAGGACCCGAAATCGGCGATCTCCGGCGCCACTCCGGTGCTCAAGGAATCGCTGCACTACTTCTTCAAGCTGCCTGACTTCCAGGCCATGCTGCAGCAGTGGACCCGCAGCGGTACCCTGCAGGACTCGGTGGCCAACAAGATCGCCGAGTGGCTGGACTCCGGCCTGCAGGAGTGGGACATCTCCCGTGACGCGCCCTACTTCGGCTTCGAGATTCCCGACGCCCCGGGCAAGTACTTCTACGTCTGGCTGGACGCGCCGATCGGCTACATGGCCAGCTTCAAGAACCTCTGCGCACGTCGCCCGGAGCTGGACTTCGATTCCTACTGGAATCAGGGCTCCGACGCCGAGCTGTACCATTTCATCGGCAAGGACATCGTCAACTTCCACGCGCTGTTCTGGCCGGCCATGCTCGAAGGCGCCGGCTACCGCAAGCCGACCGCGGTGAACGTGCATGGCTACCTGACCGTCAACGGCCAGAAGATGTCCAAGTCGCGCGGCACCTTCGTCAAGGCGCGCACCTACCTGGACCACCTGGACCCGGAATACCTGCGCTACTACTACGCCTCGAAGCTGGGCCGTGGCGTGGACGACCTCGACCTGAACCTCGAGGACTTCGTGCAGAAGGTCAACTCCGACCTAGTCGGCAAGGTGGTCAACATCGCCAGCCGTTGCGCCGGTTTCATCCACAAGGGCAACAACGGCCTGCTGGTGGACGCCAATCCCGCGCCGGAGCTGGCCGAAGCCTTCCGCAGTGCCGCCCCGAGCATCGCCGCCGCCTACGAAGCCCGTGACTTCGGCCGCGCCATGCGCGAAATCATGGCCCTGGCTGACCAGGCCAACGCCTGGATCGCCGACAAGGCCCCCTGGTCGCTGAACAAGCAGGAAGGCAAGCAGGACGAAGTGCAGGCCATCTGCGCCCTGGGCGTGAACCTGTTCCGCCAGCTGGTGATCTTCCTCAAGCCGGTGCTGCCGAAGCTGGCCGAAGCCGCCGAAGCCTTCCTCAACGTCGCCCCGCTCAAGTGGGCCGACCACGAGCAGCTGCTGGCCAACCACCAACTGAATCCGTTCAACCCGCTGATGACCCGTATCGAACCCGCGAAAATTGAAGCCATGATCGAAGCCTCCAAGGAAGACCTCGCCGCCGCCAACAAGCCCGCCGGCAACGGCGAACTGACCAAGGACCCGCTGGCCGCGGAGATCAACTTCGACGCCTTCGCCGCCGTCGACCTGCGCATCGCGCTGATCGAGAAGTGCGAGTTCGTCGAGGGCGCCGACAAGCTGCTGCGCCTGTCCCTGGACATCGGCGACGAGAAGCGCAACGTGTTCTCCGGCATCAAGAGCGCCTACCCAGACCCGAGCCAGCTCGAAGGCCGTCTGACCCTGTACGTGGCCAACCTGGCCCCGCGCAAGATGAAGTTCGGCATCTCCGAAGGCATGGTCCTGGCGGCCGGCCCCGGCGGTGAAGAGATCTACCTGCTGAGCCCGGACAGCGGCGCCAAGCCCGGCCAGCGCGTCAAGTAACTCCGCGACCCGCCCCGAGAACGCCGGCCATTCGCCGGCGTTTTCGTGTGCGACAGGCATCACACTGGCCTGCGCTGGATAATCGCTAGATTCGCCCCCTCAAGGACTCAACGCACGCGCAAGGAACTGCCGACGCTGCTTCCCCGCAGCGCCCTGGGCGCCCGACCATGAAGAAATCCAATCTCGTCTTCACCACCCTGCTCACCGGCGGGGTGCTGTACAGCGTGCTGCACCACAACCCGGTGTACCGCGACCTCTACGCCAACCGCGAGGACTGCCTGAAGGACTGGGGCGCCACGCCCAACGCCTGCGAGCCCGAGTCCGGCGGCAGCAGCAGCGGCGGCTCCGGAGGCTCCAGCTTCGGCTCCGGCCGCTATCGCGGGCCAAGCTACGAGGATGGTTCGCGTCCGAAGACCGCGCAAACCTACCAGGTGCAGTCGCGCCAACTGGTCACCCGGGGCGGCTTTGGCCATTCCGGCGCCCGTTTCTCCGGAGGCGGCTGATGCGCCGCCTGCATGTCGAGCCCCGCGCGAACTGGCGTGAGCGCTGCGAAGCGGTCGGCTTCACCTTCCACAGCATCGACGGCCTCTACTGGGACGAGTCAGTGGCCTACGAATTCAGCCTCGAACAGATCGAGACGCTGGAGGCCGCCAGCGAGGACCTGCACCAGCGCTACCTGGAATGCGTCGAGTGGGTGATCCGCACCGGACACTTCGAACCCTTCCACCTGCCGCCGGGCGCCCGCGAGGAAATCATCCGTTCCTGGAACCGCCAGGACCCGAGCCTTTACGGCCGCTTCGACTTCGCCTGGAGCGGCGAAGGCCAGCCGAAGATGCTGGAGTACAACGCCGACACCCCCACCGGCCTGCTGGAGGCCAGCGTGGTGCAATGGCAGTGGCTGAACGAGGTGAACCCGGCCGCCGACCAGTTCAACTCGCTGCACGAGAAGCTGATCGCGCGCTGGAAGGCCATCGCGCCGGACGGCACGCTGCACTTCACTGCCATCGACGGCCACGAGGAAGACACCGGCAACGTCCTCTATCTGCTCGACACCGCGCACCAGGCCGGCCTTGCAACGCGCTACCTGCCGGTGGAATTCATCGGCCACCACGCGGCGCGCGGCACCTTCATCGACCAGTACGAGCAGGACATCCGCCACTGCTTCAAGCTCTACCCGTGGGAGTGGCTGCTGCAGGACAGCTTCGCCGAGCACCTGGAACGCAGCGGCATCCGCTTCCTGGAGCCGGCGTGGAAGCTGCTGATGTCGAGCAAGGCCATGCTGCCGATCCTCTGGAAGCTCAACCCGAAGCATCCCAACCTGCTGCCGGCCAGCTATCGCCAGGACATCCCCGGCGCCTACGTGCGCAAGCCGCTGTATTCCCGCGAGGGCGAGAACATCCGCATCGTCGCCGGCGACCTGCAGCTGGAAAGCGACGGCCCCCACGCCGACGCACCCTGCATCTACCAGGGCTACGCACCGCTGGCCAACCACGACGGCAATTACGCCGTGCTCGGCTGCTGGGTGATCGACGGCCAGGCCGCGGGCCTGGGCATCCGCGAAGACGCCAGCGCCATCACCCGCGACAGCAGCCGCTTCGTTCCCCACTATTTCGTCTGAAGGATCCGCCATGAACCTGCTGCAGACCCTGCCCAACTTCCTCGCCTATTTCGCCGCGGCCGTCGGGCTGTTCGGCCTGTTCACCAGTCTCTACATCCGCCTGACGCCCTACGCGGAAATCCAGCTGATCCGCCAGGGCAACATCAGCGCCGCTGTCGCGCTGGTCGGCACCCTGATCGGCTTCGCCCTGCCGCTCTCCAGCGCCATTGCCCACAGCGTCAGCCTGATCGACATGCTGGTCTGGGGCGTGATCGCCATGCTGGTGCAGGTACTGGTTTTCCTCGGCCTGTCACGCCTGGTGCCGGAGCTCAAGGACGGCATCGCCAGCAACACCCTGGCCCACGGCGTTTTCCTCGGCGGCGCCTCGCTGTGCGTAGGGTTGCTCAACGCCGCCTGCATGACCTACTGAGGCTGCTCGCAGTCGACGTCCCCACCGCCCATATGCTCGAAGCCCTCCAGATACAGGCAGGAGCTGTCCGCCGCGCAGTCCTGCAAAGAGGCGCTGCTCAGGTTTGCCTGTGAGGTGGGGTCGTCCAGGTTCACGTCCGGGAAAATGCCCGCCACTTCCTCAGGCGTCATGATCCTGTCGAAGGTGACGTTGACCGATTGCAGGTGACCGTATTCCCAGTCCAGTTCCACCTCCGAAATACGCGGATCGAGCTGGCGCACCAGGGCTTCCGGCAACTGCGGGCCGGCATAGCTGAGGTCCGTATCGTGGCAGGCATCGCCCCAGTTGCTCAGCTTCTTGCTGGCGGCGCAGCTGAACTGCGCATCGGCCTGGCCGGTGTGTTGCTCCAGCAGGCAGGCGAAGTCGGCGACGCTCATGCGCGGCCAGACGACCAGGTCGGCGGGGGTGAACGGCGCGGCGCTGGCCAGGCCGCTGGTGAGCAGCAGACAGAGAGCGGTGAGGGTTCTGGGCATGGAGACTTCCGTGACGGGAACTGACTGAATTCGGCAGCCGCAGATATTCCCCCCGCCAGCCCCGGCACCGCAACCGATTTACGGACCCTGGAGATTGCTCCTTCAGACCCATGCGCATAATCTATGCGCATCCGCCGTGGAGGTGCCCATGCACACGACCTACGACCCTCAAGCACCGAAGAAAGCCACCAACCTGAGCCTCAACAGCGACCTGCTGAAACAGGCCCGCGAACTGGATGTGAACCTCTCCGCCGTGCTGGAAGAAGCGCTGGCCGATGTGGTGAAGGAGCGCCTGAGCCAGCGCTGGCTGGAACAGAACCGCGAGGCGATCGAAGCCTACAATCAACATGTCGAGGAAGCCGCCATCTTCAGTGACGGGATGCGGAGCTTCTGATGAAGCAGTTCGACCTCTACCGCAATACCAACCCACGCACGCGGGAGGCGATCCCGCTATTGCTGGACGTGCAGAGCGACCTGCTGGCCTCACTGAGCACGCGCATGGTGATCCCGCTGAGCCGTGGCAAGGGGCTGGCCGGCATCAACCGGCTGATGCCGGAGGTGACTGTGGGCGAAGAGAAACTCCTGCTGCTGACCCCGCAAATGGCCGGCATCGCCCGCCGCGAACTGGGCGAGCCGGTGGGCAGCCTGGCGCATCTGCGTCTGGAGATCATCGCCGCCATCGACCTGCTGATCACCGGGATCTGAGCATGAACCACCTCCGCTTACGCCGGTCCACCGGAGTCCAGTCATGACCGAACTCGCCCTGATCCTGGTCAGCGCCATCCTGGTCAACAACTTCGTGCTGGTGCAGTTCCTCGGCCTGTGCCCCTTCATGGGTGTGTCGCGCAAGATCGAGACCGCCATCGGCCTGTCCCTGGCCACCACCTTCGTTCTCACCCTGGCCTCGGTGTGCAGCTACATCCTGCAGCGCTACGTGCTGCAGCCGCTGGACCTGGAGTTCCTGCGCACCATCGGCTTCATTCTGGTGATCGCCGTGGTGGTGCAGTTCACCGAGCTGCTGGTGAAGAAGAGCAGCCCGCTCCTGTACCGCGTGCTGGGCATCTTCCTGCCACTGATCACCACCAACTGCATCGTCCTGGGCGTGGCGCTGCTCAATGCCAACAGGCCGGAGTACGGCTTCCTGCAGTCCACCTTCCAGGGTTTCGGCGCCGGGCTGGGCTTCTCCCTGGTGCTGGTGCTGTTCGCCGCCATGCGCGAGCGCATCGCCCTCGCCGACGTGCCCAAGCCGTTCCAGGGCGCGGCCATCGGCATGATCACCGCCGGCCTGATGTCGCTGGCCTTCATGGGCTTCACCGGGCTGCTCAAGCCATGAGCGCGGTGTTGCTCGCCGTCGCCATCGTCGCCCTGCTCTGCCTCGCCAGTGGCGCACTGCTGGGCTATGCGGCGGTGCGCCTGAAAGTGGAAGGCGACCCGGTGGCCGAACAGATCAATGCCCTGCTGCCGCAGACCCAGTGCGGCCAGTGCGGCTACGCCGGCTGCAAACCCTACGCCCAGGCCATCGCCGACGGCGACCCGATCAACAAATGCCCGCCCGGCGGCGCGGCCACCATCGCCGCCCTCGCCAACCTGCTGGACGTCGAGCCGCAGCCGCTGGACGCCGTCGCGGAAACCCCGCCGCGCGTGGCCTACATCCGCGAGGCCGAGTGTATCGGCTGCACCAAGTGCATCCGCGCCTGCCCGGTGGACGCCATCGTCGGTGCGGCCAAGCTGATGCATACGGTGATCATCGATGAATGCACCGGTTGCGACCTGTGCCTGGAGCCCTGCCCGGTGGACTGCATCGAGATGCGCGAACTGCCGGTGCGCGTCACCGACTGGAAATGGCCGCTGCCGGATACCCGGCTGATCGCCAGTGATCGGGAGCAGGCGGCATGAATGCACAAGCCTGGAGCTTCCCCGGCGGCATCCATCCACCGGAAAACAAGCAGCAATCCACTACGATGCCAATCCAGCGGTCGCCACTGCCGCACCTGCTGGTGTTGCCCCTGCAGCAGCACATCGGAGCAGCCGCCCTGCCCTGCGTCGAAGTCGGCCAGCGCGTACTCAAGGGCCAGTTGATCGCCGAGCCGGGCAGCGCCATCAGCGCCGCCCTGCATGCGCCTACCTCCGGCACCGTCATCGCGCTGGGCGAGCAGCCTTATCCCCACGCGTCCGGGCTGACAGCGCAGGCCATCGTCATCGACTGCGACGGCCAGGATGAATGGACTGCGCTCCACCCCTGCGCCGAGTACGCGTCCCTCTCCGGGGTCGAACTGCTGGAACGCATCCGCCACGCCGGCATCGCCGGGCTTGGCGGCGCCGGCTTCCCCACCGCCGCCAAACTGGCCACGCGCCCGCAGGACGACCTGCATACCCTGATCATCAACGGCGCCGAGTGCGAGCCCTACATCAGCGCCGACGATTTGCTGATGCGCGAACGCGCAGTGGAACTGGTGCAGGGCATCGACATCCTCGTGCACATCCTGCAGCCGGAGCAGGTGCTGATCGGCATCGAAGACAACAAGCCCGAGGCCCTGGCCGCCGTACAGGCCGCCATCGGCGAGCGGAAGGTCAGGCTGCGGGCGATTCCGACCAAATATCCCTCGGGTGGCGAACGCCAGCTGATCCAGATTCTCACCGGCCGCGAAGTCCCCTCCGGCGGGCTGCCGGCGGACATCGGCATGCTCTGCGTGAACGTCGGCACCGCCGTGGCCGTGGCCGACGCCGTGCTGCGCGGACGCCCGCTGATCTCGCGGATCACCACCCTGACCGGCGCCGCACTGGAGCGTCCGTGCAACGTCGAGGCGCTGCTCGGCACGCCGGTGGGCGAGCTGCTGGATTTCGCCGGCCTCGACCGCTCGAAACTGGAGCGGCTGATCCTCGGCGGACCGCTGATGGGCGTCAGCCTGCCCTCGCTCGACGTGCCCCTGATCAAGACCAGCAACTGCCTGCTGGCCGCAAGTAGCGCGGAACTGCCGCCCGCGCCGCCGGCCATGCCGTGCATTCGTTGTGGCGACTGCGCCCAGGTCTGCCCCGCCAGCCTGCTGCCCCAGCAGCTGCACTACTTCGCCCTCGGCGCGGAGCACGAGCAGTTGCAGGCGCACAACCTCTTCGACTGCATCGAGTGCGGCGCCTGTGCCTACGTCTGCCCGTCGAGCATCCCGCTGGTGCAGTACTACCGCGCGGCCAAGGCCGATATCCGCGAGCTGCAACAGCGCCAGCTGAAGGCCGAGCAGTCGCGCCTGCGCTTCGAGCAGCGCCAGGACCGCCTGCGCCGTGAGGAAGAACAACGCGCCGCCGAGCGCCTGGCCCGCCAGGAGCGTGCCGCGCGGGTGCAGGAGGACGAGGCCAAGCCCGAGCCGGCCGCCCCCGCCGCGCATTCCATCATCGAGCGGGTGAAATCCGAGAAAGCCGTGGGCAATGCGCCGGACCAGCTCAAGCGGCTGAAGATCGACGCCAGCATGGCCCAGGTCGCGCTGAAGAAGGCCGAGAAGCAGCTCGCCACCCACGACACCGAACAGCTGCACGTCCAGGTCGCCGAACTGCGCAGCGCCGCCGAACAGGCCAAGGCTGCACTGGCCGCCGCTGAAGAATCGAATGCGAGCGCCGCACCGGCTCCCGCTGCACCGACGCTCGACAACGAGGCCGCACTGAAGAAAGCCAAGATCGACGCCGCCATGGCCCGCGCCCAGCTGAAGAAATCCGAGAAGGCCTTCGGCGAGTCGCCCACGGACGAACAACACGCCACCCTCACCTCCCTGCGTGAGGACGTGGAGCGCATCGAACACCGCTTGAGTGAACTGCAATCCGCCGCCCCGGCCCCGCATACCAGCGAGCCGACTGACGGCGTGCTCGCCTTGCGCCAAGCCAAGCAGCATTACGTGGCCCAGCGCGACGCACTGCGTCAGGCCGAGCGCGATGGCGCCTCCGAAGAAGAACTGAACGCCGTTCGCAAGACCCTGGCGGAAGCCGAACAGGCCCTGCACGCCGCCGAAGACGCCAGCGGCAAGGCGCCGCCGGAGCTGGTACGCACCGACAAACGCCCGGTCAGCGCCGCGCTGCGCGCGGCCAAGACCGAACTGGCCCATGCCCGCGCCGACCTGAAGAAACTCGAACGCGAAGGCGCCGGCGACGATGCCCTGGCCAGCGCCCATGCCCGCCTGCTGGCGGCCGAACGCGCCGTCGCCGATGTCGGTGGTGAGGAATCCCGATGAAGCTGCCCCGAATCACCTCGCCCCACGCTACCGGCAGCAATCGCACGCAGAAGGTCATGCTGACCCTGCTGGCCGCCTGCGCACCGGGCGCCCTGGTGCTGATCGGTCTGTACGGCATCGGCACCCTGTTCAACCTGCTCTGGTGCAGCCTGATTGCCTTGGCCACTGAGGCAGCGATGCTCAAGCTGCGCAACCGTCCGCTGGGCTTATTCCTCCGCGACGGCAGCGCACTGGTCACCGGCGTACTGCTGGCCCTCGCCCTGCCGCCCTATGCGCCCTGGTGGCTGAGCCTGGTCGCCACGGTCTTCGCCCTGGTGTTCGGCAAGCACCTGTACGGCGGCCTGGGGCAGAACCCGTTCAACCCGGCCATGGTCGGCTACGTGGTGGTGCTGGTGTCCTTCCCGCTGCAAATGAGCCAATGGCCATCGCCGGACAGCACCCTGGGCATAGGCGAAGGGCTGCGGCAGATCTTCGGCTTCGCTGCCCAGGCGCCGGACGCCTGGGTGGGCGCCACCGTGCTGGACGTGGTGCGCAACAACAACAGCCTGACCATGGACGAAATGGCCACGCAATCCAGCGCCTTCGGCCATATCGGCGGGCGCGGCGTGGAGCTGGTCAACCTGGCATTCCTTGCCGGCGGGCTGTTCCTGCTCTGGCGCAAGCTGTTCACCTGGCACGCCCCGGTGGGCATGCTCGGCGCGCTGTTCGTCATGGGCCTGCTGTTCTGGAACGGCTCCGGTTCCGACTCCCACGGCTCCCCTCTGCTGCATCTGTTCAGCGGCGCGACCATGCTAGGGGCCTTCTTTATCGTCACCGACCCGGTCTCCGGCGCCACCAGCAATCGTGGCCGCCTGGTATTCGGCATCGGCGTCGGCGTGCTGACCTATGTGATCCGTGCCTGGGGCGGCTACCCGGACGGCGTGGCCTTCGCCGTCCTGCTGATGAACCTCGCCGCGCCGACCATCGACTACTACACGCGCCCGCGCACCTATGGGCACAAGAAGCCCGAGCGCGGCTTCAAGGTGGGGGACTGACATGTCCGGGGCCAACCGCTCGATGCTGAAGAACGCCCTGGTGCTCGGCCTGTTCGCCGTGGTCACGGTGGGCGTGGTGGCGCTGGTCCACCAGTTCACCGCGCAGCGCATCGCGGACGCCCAGCGCGAGGCGCGCGGCCGCGCCCTGCTGGAACTGTTGCCGGCGGGCAGCTATGACAACCATCCGCTGGACAGCCCGGTCGAAGCCTTCGACCCCAAGCTGCTTGGTCGCAACGAACCGGCGCCGGCCTTCGTCGCGCGCCGCCAGGGCCAGGCCACGGCGGTGATACTCCAGGCCACCGCGCCAGACGGCTACAGCGGCGCCATCCAGCTACTGGTGGGTGTGACCGCCGAAGGCCGCCTGCTCGGTGTGCGGGTGGTAGCCCACAAGGAAACCCCGGGGCTGGGCGACAAGATCGAGCTGGGCAAGAGCAACTGGCTGCACGGATTCGACGGCCGCTCGCTGACCGTTCCGGACGATGCCGGCTGGAAGGTGAAGAAGGACGGCGGCCAGTTTGACCAGTTCGCCGGCGCCACCGTTACGCCGCGCGCCGTGGTCAAGGCCACGCACAAGGCACTGCAATACTTCGACGCGCACAAGGCCGAGCTGCTCGCGCCCGCCGCGCAACCGGCCGCAGGAGACAACCATGAGTGATCCGGGCTACCGCGAACTGGCTCTGCAGGGCCTGTGGAAGAACAATCCGGGCCTGGTCCAACTGCTGGGCCTGTGCCCATTGCTGGGCACCAGCAACTCCATGGTCAACGCCCTTGGCCTGGGCCTTGCCACCATCTTCGTGCTGGCCTGCTCCAACGCGGCGGTGGCACTGATTCGTGGCTCGGTGAGCGAAGCCGTGCGCCTGCCCGCCTTCGTCCTGATCATCGCCGCACTGACCACCTGCATCGAACTGCTGATGCAGGCCTGGACCTTTGAGCTGTACCAGATACTCGGCATCTTCATCCCACTGATCACCACCAACTGCGTGATCCTCGGCCGCGTCGAGGCCTTCGCCTCGCGCCACAGCGTGGCCCGCTCGGCCTTCGACGGCCTGATGATGGGCGCAGGCTTCGCCCTGGTGCTGCTGGCCGTGGGCACGGTGCGCGAACTGCTTGGCCACGGCACCCTGCTGGCCGGCATGAACCTGCTGTTCGGCCCGGCGGCGGCGGCCTGGAAAATCCAGCTGTTCGCCAACTACCAGGGTTTCCTGCTGGCCATCCTGCCGCCCGGCGCCTTCCTGGTGCTGGGCCTGCTGATCGCATTGAAGAACCGTATCGATGAAAGCCTGGCGGAACGCGCCAGGTCGCAGGCGGGCGACGTACCCGCACCCGAGCGTCAACGTGTCCGTGTGACCGGAGTGATTGAATGAATGCCGCCAAGCGCGCGGAGATTTTCCGCCGACTGAAAGAAGACAATCCCAACCCCGAGACCGAACTGGCCTACAGCACGCCCTTCGAGCTGCTCATCGCGGTGCTGCTCTCCGCCCAGGCCACCGACGTCGGGGTGAACAAGGCCACCGCCAAGCTCTACCCGGTGGCCAATACCCCGGAAGCCATCTATGCCCTGGGCGTGGAGGGGCTGTCGGAGTACATCAAGACCATCGGCCTGTACAACAGCAAGGCAAAGAACACCATCGAGACCTGCCGCATCCTCATCGAAAAGCACGGCAGCCAGGTGCCGGACAATCGCGAGGACCTGGAGGCCCTGCCCGGCGTGGGCCGCAAGACCGCCAACGTGGTGCTCAACACGGCTTTCCGACAGCCGGCGATGGCCGTGGACACCCACATTTTCCGTGTCGCCAACCGTACTGGGATAGCGCCGGGCAAGAATGTGCTGGAAGTCGAGAAGAAGCTCCTGAAGTTCGTCCCCAAGGAGTATCTGCTCGATGCCCACCACTGGCTGATCCTGCACGGTCGCTACGTTTGCAAGGCGCGCAAGCCTCAGTGCGGCAGTTGCCGGATCGAAGACCTGTGCGAGTACAAGCACAAGACTTCGGACGATTGAGTGTTATCGGAAAAATCCGTAGGACTGATTGAAAAAATCTTTTTTACCGTCCGGTCCTTTGTCGATATAAGGGGCGCCAACACACCCCGTGTTGTGGAGTGCACCGAATGGCAAACGACAAAGAAGACCTCGAACTCGAGGACGATGTCAGCACAGACGAGAGCGATGACAACGCCGAAGCCTCGGCAGAGGTCGCCAAGACCAACCTGACCAAGCGCCGCATCATCGACAACTATCTCGAAGAGCGTCGCCTGCAACGCCAGCTGTCCGATTACGATTTCGATCTGTAAGCCTGCTCCTGAATGTAAGCCCTGAACGTAAAGCCCGTATGAAAAAGCCCCGCATCCTAGCGGGGCTTTTTGTTGGCGCCTGGGTAGGAGCGCGCCGTGCGCGCGATCGCGGGCATGGCACGCTCTACATTGTTTTCTGGGTGATGCCCCTTCGGGCCAGCGCAAGCGCTGTTCGCGATGGAGCCGCGTCCCGCGTTCGCGGGGATGACCCGGAGGAACGCGAATCTCACCCCCGTCATTCCCGCGAACGCGGGAGCCCAAAAGACAGTTGCTCCTACAAGGCGGCTCCATGACAGTCAGACGGCCATTGCCGGACTGCGCTGCACCACCCGATAGCACGGCTCGTAGGCCGCGCCGCCCGGTAGCTTCATCCGGTGCTGCTCGACGAAGGCCTGCAGCAGCGCATCCAGCGGCTCCATGATGGCGGCATCGCCGTGGATCTCGTAGGGACCGAACTCCTCGATCATGCGGATGCCCTTGTCCTTCACGTTGCCGGCGACGATGCCGGAGAACGCCCGGCGCAGGTTCGCCGCCAGCGCATGGGGCGGCACCTCGCGGCTGAGATCCAGGCTCGCCATGTTCTCGTGGCTCGGCTCGAACGGCCGCTGGAAGCCTTCCTCGATCCTCAGCAGCCAATTGAAGTGGTAGGCGTCGTTGCGCTCGCGGCGGAACTGCTTGACCTGCCGCAGTCCCTCGCTCATCTCCCGCGCCACCCGCACCGGATCGTCGATGACGATGGTGTAGCGGCGCTGTGCCGCTTCGCCCAGGGTCGCGCCGACGAAGGCGTGCAGCTGTTCGATGTAGGCCGCAGCACTGCGCGGGCCGGTGAGCACCACCGGGAACGGCATGTCCTGGTTATCCGGATGCATGAGGATGCCCAGCAGGTAGAGGAACTCCTCCGCCGTGCCGACGCCGCCAGGGAATACGACGATACCGTGGCCAACGCGGACGAAGGCTTCCAGGCGCTTCTCGATGTCCGGCAGGATCACCAGTTCGTTGACGATGGGGTTCGGCGCCTCGGCGGCGATGATCCCCGGCTCGGTCAGGCCCAGGTAGCGACCCTTGGTGTTGCGCTGCTTGGCGTGGCCGATGGTGGCTCCCTTCATCGGGCCCTTCATCACGCCCGGGCCGCAACCGGTGCAGACGTCCAGGCTGCGCAGGCCCAGTTCGTGACCGACCTTCTTGGTGTACTTGTATTCGTTGGTGCTGATGGAGTGACCGCCCCAGCACACGACGATCTTCGGCTCGACGCCGGCGTGCAGGGCGCGGGCATTGCGCAGCAGGTGGAAGACGTAGTCGGTGATACCGGCCGAGCTGTCCAGGTCGAAGCGCCGGCTGTTCAGTTCGTTCTGGGTGTAGACGATGTCGCGCAGGGCGCTGAACAGCATCTCGCGGGTGCTGGCGATCATCTCGCCGTCGACAAAGGCGTCGGCCGGCGCGTTGAACAGTTCCAGGCGCACACCGCGGTCCTGCTGGTGGATTTCCAGTTCGAAGTCGCGGTAAGCGTCGAGGATGTGCTTGGCGTTGTCGATCTGCGTGCCGGTGTTGAGGATGGCCAGGGCACATTGGCGGAAGAGCTTGTAGCTACTGCCCGAGCCCGCTTCGCTGAGCTGGTGCACTTCACGTTGAGAGAGGGTTTCCAGGCTGCCCTTGGGGCTGACCGAGGCGTTGTTTACCGGTCTTGGGGACATGCTGTATTCCTTGACGAAGGATGCCGGGCGCCAGAGCGCGGGGCATCCGGAAAATCGGTGCGGCCGTCCATCGGTCGTCATTATCGGGTGCGGCGCAGCGGGGATTATCCGGCCCGTGCGCGATGCTCCTCTGTCTCTGACAAGCAAATGGCGGAAACTGCTTCCGCAATCGACGCATCCCACGTCGATGCACCTTGAGTATGAACGCTCCAGTGTCGTTCTGATGACAGCCCGAAAAGAAAAACCCCGCCGGGGTGGCGGGGTTTCTCCAGGGACACTTCGGTTCAGCGCAAGGGTCAGTCCTTGCGCTGCGGGCTGAGCAGCTCGATCTTGTAGCCGTCCGGGTCCTCGACGAAGGCCAGGATGCTGGTGCCGTGCTTCATCGGGCCCGGCTCGCGGGTGATCTTGCCGCCGCGGGAGCGGATGTCCTCGCAGGCCTTGTAGACGTCGGCCACTTCCAGGGCGATGTGGCCGTAGCCGGTGCCCAGCTCGTAATGGTCCACGCCCCAGTTGTAGGTCAACTCGATCACGCTGTTCTCGTCTTCGCTGCCGTAGCCGACGAAGGCCAGGGTGAATTGGCCGTCCGGGTAATCCTTGCGGCGCAGCAGGGTCATGCCCAGGACTTCGGTGTAGAAGGCGATGGATTTGTCCAGGTCGCCGACGCGCAGCATGGTGTGCAGCAGTCTCATCGATTCTTCCTCATCAGGCGCCCCGGATGCGGGGCCTATAAACGCGAACCCCGGCTCGTGGCCGGGGTTCGCTTGTCACGGGGTCACCAGCTTATCAGAACAGCTTGCGGCCCTTGTTCGCGGCGATACGCATGCGCAGCGCGTTGAGCTTGATGAAGCCCGCGGCATCGGCCTGGTTGTAGGCACCACCATCTTCCTCGAAGGTCGCGATGTTGGCGTCGAACAGCGAGTCGTCGGACTTGCGGCCGACCACGGTGACGTTGCCCTTGTACAGCTTCAGGCGCACGACGCCGTTCACGTACGCCTGGGAGGCATCGATCATCTGCTGGAGCATCTCGCGCTCCGGGCTCCACCAGTAGCCGGTGTAGATCAGCTTGGCGTAGCGCGGCATCAGCTCGTCCTTCAGGTGAGCGACTTCGCGGTCCAGGGTGATCGACTCGATGGCGCGGTGCGCCTTGAGCATGATGGTGCCGCCGGGGGTCTCGTAGCAGCCGCGGGACTTCATGCCGACGTAGCGGTTCTCGACGATGTCGAGACGGCCGATGCCGTTGGCGCCGCCGATGCGGTTCAGCTCGGTCAGAACCTGGGCCGGAGTCATGTCCTTGCCGTCGATGGCAACGATGTCGCCCTTGCGGTAGGTCAGCTCGATGTAGGTTGCGGCGTCAGGGGCCTTCTCCGGGGAGACGGTCCACTTCCACATGTCTTCTTCGTGCTCGGTCCAGGTGTCTTCCAGCACGCCGCCTTCATAGGAGATGTGCAGCAGGTTGGCATCCATGGAGTACGGCGATTTCTTCTTGCCGTGGCGCTCGATCGGGATGTTGTGGGCTTCGGCGTAGTCCATCAGCTTCTCGCGGGACAGCAGGTCCCACTCGCGCCAGGGAGCAATCACCTTCACGCCCGGCTTGAGCGCGTAGGCGCCCAGCTCGAAACGCACCTGGTCGTTGCCCTTGCCGGTGGCGCCGTGGGAGATGGCGTCAGCGCCGGTGGCGTTGGCGATCTCGATCAGGCGCTTGGCGATCAGCGGACGAGCGATGGAAGTACCCAGCAGGTACTCGCCTTCGTAGACGGTGTTGGCACGGAACATCGGGAAGACGAAGTCGCGGACGAACTCTTCTCGCAGGTCCTCGATGAAGACCTCTTTCACGCCCATCTGCTTGGCCTTGGCGCGGGCCGGCTCGACCTCCTCGCCCTGACCCAGGTCGGCGGTGAAGGTCACCACTTCACAGTTATAGGTATCCTGCAGCCACTTCAGAATTACGGAGGTGTCCAGGCCACCGGAATACGCCAGGACTACCTTCTTCACGTCCGCCATGCCACTCAACTCCACGGGGGTTGTCACGAAAGGGATCGATTCTACTGCCCGCCCAGCATAATTTACAGAGGCGCGACAGCTTTAGATGACAAAGCGACAATTTCTATCGTCGGTGCGACTCGCTGCCGCAGGCTCAGCCCTTGGGAATGGCAGCAGGTGCGGCAGGTGGCGAGGCGACGTTGCCGGCAGGCGCAATGGGAGCCGCATTCGCCGGCGCACCGGGCGCCGTTGCGGCAGGCGCGACAGGTGTTGCAGGCGCTGATGCGGCGGGTGCCACCGGCGCCTCTACCGGGGCTTCATCGAGGACCGGCCCGCGCGACAGGTTCACAGTCACCCGGCGATTATGCGCCCGGTTGGCCGCGGAGTTGTTCTTCACCAGCGGATAACGCTCGCCATAGAAGCGCACGATGATCTCCGATTCCGGCACGCCATTGGCCTTGAAGTACTCCATCACCGCGACGGCGCGGCGCCGCGAAGCCTCGCGATTGGCCAGGCGATTGCCGCTGTTGTCGGAGTGACCGTCCAGCTCGATACGGTTCACGCTCGGATCGGCCTTCATGTATTGCAGGATGATGTCGAGCTTGGCCTGCCCCAGCGCATCGATTTCGGTGCCGCCATCCGGGAAGCCGATCTGGCTCTGCCGGACCTGGTCGAAGTTCACCGGCAGCATCCGGGTGGAGCAGTCCTGGAACTGCGCGTAGCCGGCAGCGAAGTGCGTCGGCAGCAGGCGCACCAGCAAGCGATCGCCATCGCGGGTGTGGTGCCGCACCTCCGGCGTGCGGCCTTCCAGCAGGCCGCTGAGCAGGCGTCCGGCCTGCTGCTGGCTGCTGTTGAACGGAACGTCGCCGCCACCGACCTGCACCGAACCCAGGTTCACATCGCCCTGCCCCGGACGCCACGGTGGCGCCGCCGCCAGCAGCGTGGCCGAGCCGCGCCCGAGCCAACCCTGCTGCGATTTGAGACGGAAGGTCGGCTGCTCGCCGGCACGCCAGACGAACTCGCCCAGGCCAAAGCCCGCCACGTTCTGCGACAGCCGGCACTCGAACTGGTCACCCGCCACCGTCCATTCGGCGCTTTCCAGGCGCGGCTGGAACGTCAGCCCCCAGGCTGGAAGGCTCGCGCAAAGAACGAGCAGAAGAAGAGTTGGCTGGCGCACGGTGCGTTCCACACAAGCTGGATTGGGTCTCCGAATCTATCGGTCGGCTGCGGCAAAACTTGATAGCGAGTGCTGCCGACTGCCTTTTCCGGTAGCATTTCCCTACTCTTTCCGCTGCAACCGCCTTCCTGGAATTCGCATGTCCGACCGCCTGACACTCCTGCGCCCCGACGACTGGCACATCCATCTGCGCGACGGCGCCGCACTCGCGCAAACCGTCGGCGACGCCGCTCGCACCTTCGGCCGCGCCATCATCATGCCGAACCTGGTGCCGCCGGTGCGCAACGCCGCCGAAGCCGACGCCTACCGCCAGCGCATCCTGGCCGCCCGTCCGGCCGGCAGCCGCTTCGAACCGCTGATGGTGCTCTACCTCACCGACCGTACCAGCGTGGAAGACGTGCGCGCGGCCAAGGCCTCGGGCTACGTCCATGCCGCCAAACTGTACCCGGCCGGCGCCACCACCAACTCCGATTCCGGCGTGACCAGCGTCGACAACATCTTCCACGTTCTGGAAGCCATGGCCGAAATCGGCCTGCCACTGCTGGTGCATGGCGAAGTGACCCGCGCCGAAGTCGACGTGTTCGACCGCGAGAAGCGCTTCATCGACGAACACCTGACCCGCGTGGTCGAGCGCTTCCCGACCCTGAAAGTGGTCCTCGAGCACATCACCACCGGCGATGCCGCAACCTTCGTCAAGGCCGCCCCGGCCAACGTCGGCGCGACCATCACTGCGCACCACCTGCTGTACAACCGCAACCACATGCTGGTCGGCGGCATCCGCCCGCACTTCTATTGCCTGCCGATCCTCAAGCGCAACACCCACCAGGAAGCCCTGCTGGATGCGGCCACGAGCGGCAACCCGAAGTTCTTCCTCGGCACGGACTCCGCGCCCCACGCGCGCCATGCCAAGGAAGCCGCCTGCGGCTGCGCCGGCTGCTACACCGCCTACGCCGCCATCGAGATGTACGCCGAGGCCTTCGAGCAGCGCAACGCGCTGGACAAGCTGGAAGCCTTCGCCAGCTTCCACGGCCCTGATTTCTACGGCCTGCCGCGCAATAGCGACCACATCACCCTGGTGCGTGAAGACTGGAATGCCCCGGCGGCGCTGCCGTTCGGCGATTACGAAGTGGTCCCGCTGCGTGCCGGCGAGAAACTGCGCTGGCGCCTGCTGGAGACCCAGGCATGAGTGACGAGAACGAAAACTTCGAAGAAGAACTCGACGGTTCCTTCCCGCCTGGCCCGCGCCACCCGATGGCCCGCCGCTTCCGTGGCTACCTGCCGGTAGTCGTGGACGTCGAGACCGGTGGCTTCAATGCCGGAACCGACGCACTGCTGGAGATCGCCGCCGTCACCATCGGCATGGACGAGAGCGGGTATCTGTTCCCGGAACACACCTACTTCTTCCGCGTGGAGCCCTTCGAAGGCGCCAACATCGAGCAGGCGGCACTGGAGTTCACCGGCATCAAGCTGGACCACCCGCTGCGCATGGCCGTGCCGGAAGAACAGGCGCTGACCGAAATCTTCCGTGGCGTGCGCAAGTCGCTCAAGTCCAACGGCTGCAAGCGGGCGATCCTGGTCGGCCACAACAGCAGCTTCGACCTGGGCTTCCTCAATGCCGCGGTGAACCGCAGCGGCGTGAAGCGCAACCCGTTCCACCCCTTCTCCAGCTTCGACACCGCCACCCTCGCCGGCCTCGCCTACGGCCAGACCGTACTGGCCAAGGCCTGCCAGACCGCCGGCATCGAGTTCGACAACCGCGAGGCCCACTCGGCGCGCTATGACACCGAGAAGACCGCCGAGCTGTTCTGCGGCATCGTCAACCGCTGGAAGGAATTCGGCGGCTGGATGGAAGACGAGGACTGATCGCTTCCCACTCCCCATGAAAAAGCCCCGCACTTGCGGGGCTTTTTCTTTCCCGCACGGGCTCCCTGTAGGAGCGGACTCCGTCCGCGATTAGCCTCGTCGCGGAATGGATCGCGGACGAAGTCCGCTCCTACGAAAAGCAGCCCCCGCGTATCCCAATAAATAGCCCCGCCGAAGCGGGGCTTTTTTCATGCACTGGCAGCCTTACAGCTTGGCGGCATGCTGGGCCAGGTAGGCGGCAACGCCTTCCGGCGATGCGGTCATGCCGCTGTCGCCTTTCTTCCAGTTGGCCGGGCAGACTTCACCGTGCTCTTCGGTGAACTGCAGGGCGTCGACCAGACGCAGCAGCTCGTCCATGTTGCGGCCCAGCGGCAGGTCGTTGACGATCTGCGAGCGCACCACGCCGTTCTGGTCGATCAGGAAGGCGCCACGGAAAGCGACACCGTCGGCGGACTCGACGTCATAGGCCTTGGCGATTTCGTGGGTGATGTCGGCGGCCAGGGTGTACTTGACCGGGCCGATGCCGCCCTTGTCCACCGGGGTGTTACGCCAGGCGTTGTGGGTGAAGTGGGAGTCGATGGAAACGCCGATGACTTCGACGTTGCGCGCCTGGAACTCAGGGATGCGGCGGTCCAGGGCGATCAGCTCGGACGGGCAGACGAAGGTGAAGTCCAGCGGGTAGAAGAACACCAGGCCGTACTTGCCCTTGATGGCTTCGGACAGCACGAAGCTGTCGACGATCTCGCCATTGCCGAGAACGGCGGCTACGTTGAAGTCGGGAGCTTTCTTACCTACGAGTACGCTCATTCCATGTCTCCTGGGGTGAGGACGTGAGGGAGTGCAAGGTGCCCTGCCCGGCTCGCAACGGCCGGATCAACGGGTTATCCACTCCAGTGGGGCGGCCATGATACACCGCCGTTTTCCGGTGCGCCCAGCGCTTTCCCCGGCTCCCCGACAAGGCTAAGCCATTGACGGAAATGACCATTTATCCGGTCGCGAAAAAGCCCGCCCAGCAAACTTTGACAATCATTCTCATTAAGATTAGTATCGCCTCCAACAACCCCACAGCGATGCGTAGTGCAACCATGTACGTCTGCCTCTGCCAAGGTGTCACCGATACCCATATCCGCGAAGCGATCTACGAAGGTTGCTGCAATTACCGCGAAGTGCGTGAAAGCACCGGCGTCGGCACCCAGTGCGGCAAGTGCGCCTGCCTCGCCAAACAGGTCGTCCGCGAGACCCTGGGCGAACTGCAGAGTGCGCAGTCGATGAACTACTCCCTCGCCTATGCCGCAAGCTGATCGACGCGACCTGCGGTCAATTCAGCAGAGATTCCAAAAAAACCGGGCCATGCCCGGTTTTTTTATGCCTGAAATTCAGCGTCTTAACGCCGAATTGCGGAATGAAAACATTCGCATTCATATTCCTTTTTATAACGAATTCAAGTACTTATGTTTGACAGTCAGTTATAAGAGGACCACACTTTCAGACTCCCCCACTCCACACGGCAGGACCCCGGCATGAAAGGCGACAAGAAAGTCATCCAGCACTTGAACAAGGTCCTCGGTAACGAGCTGATCGCCATCAACCAATACTTCCTGCACTCGCGCATGTGGAACGACTGGGGCCTGAAGCGCCTCGGCGCGCACGAGTACCACGAATCCATCGATGAGATGAAACACGCCGACAAGCTCATCGAACGCATCCTGTTCCTCGAAGGCCTGCCCAACCTGCAGGACCTGGGCAAGCTGCTGGTCGGCGAGAACACCCAGGAAATGCTGCAGTGCGACCTGAACCTGGAACTCAAGGCCTGCAAGGACCTGCGCGACGCCATCGTGCATTGCGAAAGCGTGCATGACTATGTGAGCCGCGACCTGCTCAAGAACATTCTCGAGTCCGAGGAAGAGCACATCGACTACCTGGAAACCCAGCTGGGCCTGATCCAGAAGGTCGGCCTGGAAAACTACCTGCAGTCGCACATGCACGAAGACGACTGATCAGGAAAAAGGCACCGGCGCGGTTGTGGACGTCGGTGCCCTTCCCTTCTAGGCGTTCGCCTTCGGCGGACGACGCACCAGTGACGCCTTGAGCACCAGCCCGGCGCACAGCCCCACCACCACCAGCAACGCCAGACGCAGCCCCACGTGTTCGGCGAGGAAGCCGATCAGCGGCGGCCCGAGCAGCAAGCCCCCGTAACCGAACGACGCCACCGCGGCTACGCCTCTGGACGGCTCGACGCCCGGCCGATTGCCTGCCGCGCCGATCAGGATCGGCACCACCACCGAAAGCCCCACGCCCACCAGGGCGAAACCGGCGATGGCGCCCGCCACCCAAGGGCTGAACAGGGCCAGCAGCGTGCCGGCGATGGCCAGCAGCGCCAGGTTGCGCACCAGCGCCTCGTCGGCGAAGCGCACGCGCAGGCGATCGCCGAACAGCCGTCCCAGCACCATGGTCGCGGAGAACGCCGCGAAGCCCACCGCTGCCAGGCGCTCGGACGCGCCCATCACCTGGTGCAGGAGCAATGCGCCCCAGTCTGCGACCGCGCCCTCGGAAACGAATGCACACACCGTCAGCAACCCAAGACCGATCAAGGCCGGTGGCGGCAGGCGCCAGCCACGTTGGGCCGGCGCCTCCTCCTCCATGGGCTCAGGGCGCCCTTCGAACAGGCTGCGGGCGAAGAACGGCAGGATCGCCACCGCTATCCCCGCCAGCAGGGTGAAATGCCAGATCGGCGCAAGGTCAGCGAGGGCCGCCGCTCCCACTGCACCGACCAGCCCGCCCAGGCTGTACATGCCATGCAGGCCGGCAATGCACGGCCGACCGAGGCGTCGCTCCACCTCCACCGCCTGGGTGTTCATCGCCACGTCCATGGTGGCAAAGGTCAGGCCGACCAGCAGAAAGCCCGCCGCCAGCTCCCAGACATTCTGCGCCAGCCCCAGCAACGGGAAGCTGGCCATCAGCGCCAAACCGGAGACGATGGTGATCGCCCGGCTGCCGTAGCGGCGCACCAGGGCGCCAGCGAAGACGAATGCCAGCAGCGCGCCGCAGCCCGCGCCCAGCAGCGCCTGGCCGAGCTCCTGCTCGTCCACCCCGGTCATGCTCTTGAGCGCCGGCACCCGTCCCATCACGCTGCCGTGCGCCATCCCGCCCATGGCGAAACAGTAGCCGCAGGCCCAGCGCGCGGCGTTCGTCCTTGCTTGTTCGGTCATTTATTCCTTCCCAAAAACAAAGCCCCGCCGAGGCGGGGCTTTGTGCGACAGCACGAAAGACTCAGGCGTTGGCCTTGCCTACGGCGTCCTTGATCAGCGGTTGCAGCTCGCCCTTCTCGAACATCTCGGCCAGGATGTCGCTGCCGCCGACCAGTTCGCCGCCGACCCACAGTTGCGGGAAGGTCGGCCAGTTGGCGTACTTGGGCAGGTTGGCGCGGATTTCCGGGTTCTGCAGGATGTCGACGTAAGCGAACTTCTCGCCGCAAGCCATCAGCACCTGGGCGGCGCGGGCCGAGAAACCGCACTGCGGAGCATTCGGCGAGCCCTTCATGTACAGCAGGACAGGGTTGTTGGCGATCTGTTCTTTGATGGTATCGATGATATCCATGAACTTCCTCGGCTGAACTATCAGATACTGACCCGGCAGCGCCACAGGCGGCTTCTGGCCGGCACGGTTGGGCGCATTGTACTGCAAAGCCGAGCGCGACGCTCGGCTTTGCAGGGCCGCTGCGACAGCCTGTCAGGCCGCCTCGACCTCGACCGGCACACCGTTGAGCGCCGTGTTGCCGGAGAGCGCATCCAGGTGGCGCTCGTCGGTCAGGTCGTTGGCGCTGGCCCCTCCTTGCTCGCGAGCAATGGACAACTGCACCCCCGGCCGTCCATGCCCCCAGCCATGGGGCAGGCTGACCACGCCGGCCATTACCTCGTCGCTGGCCGACACCTCGATCTCGATGCTGCCGACTCGCGAACGTACCCGCACGCGCTGGCCATCCACCAGCCCGCGCGATGCCAGGTCCTGCGGGTGCATGAGCAACTGGTAGCGCGGCTTGCCCTTCACCAGGCGGTGATAGTTGTGCATCCAGGAATTGTTGCTGCGCACATGACGACGGCCAATCAACAACAACTGGTCCGCTGCCGGCGCCTGGGTGTCGGCGAAGCGGCGCAGGTCATTCAGCAGGATTTCCGGCGCGGCCTCGACGCTCCGGCTGGCGGTCTTCAGGCGCGCCGCAAGATTGGGCTGCAGCGGGCCGAGGTCCAGCCCATGAGGATGCTCGCGCAGCCGGGCGAGGTTGAGCTTGTGCTCCGAGGCGTCGCCATAGGGGCCGAACCGCAGCCCCATCTCGATCATCTGTTCCGGCGCCATCGTTGGCTTCAACTCGCTACCCATGCGCGCGGCATAAGCCGTGGCGAGGCCGACGAAGATTTCCCAGTCGTGCAGTGCGCCGTCGGGCCTGGGCAGCACCGCCTCGTTGAAGCGCGTGACGTTGCGCACCGCGAAGATATTGAAGGTGGTGTCGTAGTGATCGTGCTCCAGCGGCGCCGTGGGCGGCAGGATCAGGTCGGCATAGCGGGTGGTCTCGTTGATGTAGAGATCGACGCTGAGCATGAACTCCAGGCCGTCCAGCGCCTGCTCCAGGCGCCGGCCATTGGGCGTGGACAGCACCGGGTTGCCCGCCACCGTCACCAGTGCGCGGATCTGCCCGTCACCCTCGGTGAGCATCTCCTCGGCCAGCGCCGCCACCGGCAACTCGCCGCCATATTCCGGCAGGCCGGACACGCGGCTTTGCCAACGGTTGAAAGCACCACCGGAAGTGGTCGCCACCAAGTCCACCGCCGGCGTGGTGCACAGCGTGCCGCCGACCCGGTCGAGGTTGGCGGTGAGCAGGTTGATCAGTTGCACCAGCCACTGGCAGAGACTGCCGAACACCTGGGTGGAAACACCCATGCGGCCATAGCAGACGGCCTTGTCGGCGGCGGCGAAGTCCCGCGCCAGCTGGCGAATATCCTGGGCCGGCACGCCGCAGCGCACGGCCATCGCCTCGACCTTGAACGGCGCCAGCGCCCCGCGCACGGCCGCAAGGCCCGTCACCGGCAGATGGCTTTCACGGGTGAGACCTTCGCTAAGCAGCGTGTCGAGGATGCCCAGCAGCAAGGCAGCATCCTCGCCCGGGCGGACGAACAAGTGCTGGTCGGCAAGTGCCGCGGTTTCCGTGCGCCGCGGGTCCACCACCACCAGGCGACCGCCGCGGCTCTTCAGGGCCTTCAGACGCTTCTCCACATCCGGCACGGTCATGATGCTGCCGTTGGACGCCAACGGATTGCCGCCCAGGATCAGCATGAAGTCTGTGTGGTCGATGTCGGGGATGGGGATCAGCAGGCCATGGCCGAACATCTGTTGGCTGACCAGGTGATGGGGTAACTGATCGACTGAAGTGGCCGAAAAACGATTGCGAGTTTTCAGCTGCCCCAGGAAATAGTTGCTGTGGGTCATCAGACCGTAGTTATGCACGCTCGGATTGCCCTGGTACACCGCGACGGAATCGCTGCCATGGCGTTCGCGAATGTCCGCCAGACGCGCGGCGACCAGCTCGACGGCCTCGTCCCAACCGATTGGCTGCCATTCGCTGCCCACCCGCCGCACCGGCTGCCGCAGGCGGTCGGGATCATTCTGGATATCCTGCAGCGCCACGGCCTTCGGGCAGACATGGCCACGGCTGAAACTGTCCTGCGCATCGCCCTTGATCGAGAGGATTCGCTCATCCTCGGTCTCGATGGTCAGGCCGCAGATGGCCTCGCACAGGTGGCACGCACGGTGGTGGAGGGTCTTGCTCATGGCTCGCCTCGTTGTTGTTGTCGCCGGGCGCTCATGGCGCCGGTCGTGGGGTCGCAGAGCACTATGGAACGCGCCCCGGATAAGCACCACCAGCTTCTGTCGGGTGAATCCCCAGGCATCAGGAACGACCATGGAGAAACCTCGGCCAACAGGGCCCTTGGGCGAAACTTGCGTAGATGCGTAATTTCCTTATAGGATCGCGCCTTCCCCCATTTCCCGCTCCATGCGGTCCCCCCGCAGGTTCAGCCCGTTTTTTCTCACGAAATCCGGTCGGTACCTCGGCCCGATTCTGAGAATAAGTAGTAGGTACGAACCATGAGCGCACGTCACTTTCTCTCGATGCTGGATTACACGACCGAAGAGCTGCTCGGTCTGATCCGACGCGCCACCGAGCTGAAGGACCTGCGCGACCGAGGTGTGCTCTACGAACCGCTGAAGAACCGCGTGCTGGGCATGATCTTCGAGAAGGCCTCGACCCGTACGCGGATTTCCTTCGAAGCCGGCATGATCCAGCTCGGCGGCCAGGCGATCTTCCTCTCTCCGCGCGACACCCAGCTGGGCCGTGGCGAGCCGATCGCCGACGCCGCACGGGTAATGTCGCGGATGGTCGATGCGGTGATGATCCGCACCTTCGCCCACAGCAACCTGATCGAGTTCTCGGAGAACTCCCGCGTGCCGGTGATCAACGGCCTGTCGGACGACCTGCACCCCTGCCAGCTGCTGGCCGACATGCAGACCTTCCACGAGCACCGTGGCAGCATCGCCGGCAAGACCGTGGCCTGGATCGGCGACGGCAACAACATGTGCAACAGCTACATCGAGGCCGCCATTCGCTTCGACTTCCAGCTGCGCGTGGCCTGCCCCGAGGGCTACGAGCCGAATGCCGGCCTGCTGGACCTGGCGGGCGAGCGCGTGAAGATCGTCCGCGACCCACGCGAAGCGGTGGCCGGCGCGCACCTGGTGAGCACCGATGTCTGGGCCTCCATGGGCCAGGAAGACGAGGCCGCCGCGCGCCTGCGCCTGTTCCAGCCATATCAGGTAACACGTGCGTTGCTCGATGGCGCCGCGGCGGATGTACTATTCATGCACTGCCTGCCGGCCCACCGTGGCGAAGAGATCAGCGAAGACCTGCTGGACGACGCGCGCTCCGTGGCCTGGGACCAGGCGGAAAACCGTCTCCATGCCCAGAAGGCGCTGCTCGAACTGCTGGTCGAGCACGCGCACTACGCCTGAATCCGTTCCGAGTCAGATGACCCCACCGCTGCTGCTCACCCTCGACGATCTTTCCTGTGGCTATGAACAGCAGCGTGTGGTGCAAGGCGTCAGCCTGCACCTGAACGCCGGCGACATCGGCTGCCTGCTCGGCCCCTCGGGCTGCGGCAAGACCACCACCCTGCGCGCCATCGCCGGTTTCGAGCCGGTGCAGAGCGGTCGTATCGAACTGGCCGGCGAAGTCATTTCCCGTCCCGGCTTCACCTTGTCGCCGGAGAAGCGCCGGATCGGCATGGTGTTCCAGGACTACGCCCTGTTCCCGCACCTGTCGGTGGCGGACAACATCGCCTTCGGAATCCGCAGGCATCCCGAGCGCGCGCGCATCGTCGAAGAA